>DAOTYS010000422.1:0-1773 GCA_034434575.1 Thermoflexales bacterium | reverse complement strand
GCTGCCCGAGACGGCGCAATGGGAGGATGTGGCCGACCGGCTGCCACAGTCAGGACGGGTGGCCGAGAATTTCTGGTTCGCGCAGCGCGGCGACTACCGGCGCATGCTGAGTTGTATGCTCGCACACGGCAGCGCCCACGCGCCGGAATACTTCGAGACCTTTGGCCTGGGCAGCGACCTGTACAATGAAGCGCCGCGTCAGTTGCCCGACACACAACCCTTCAACGGCTACTTTCAGCCGGCGCAGATCACGACCATAGGCACACCAGCGGCTTTCACTGCCGAGCGCGCGATGTGCTTCCCCATTGAAATCATCCTCGGCCAACGCACCAGCGAGCCACTGAAAGTCGCGCTGATCGCCCGCAACGATCTTGGCTGGGAGATTGCCCGCGCCGACGCCGTGTTTGCGCGCGCCGATCAGCGCGCCAGCGATGCCGCCGAGCCTGGCGACACCCTGGCGGCCTATCCGGTGTTGCGGCTGCCCTATGGCGCGCCGCCTGGCGCCTATCCGCTCATCATCCGCCTGTACGACGAGTCCCATTTGTCCGGCTATGACGTGATCGGGCCAACGGGCGCGCCGGCTGGCAAAGACCTGGAGGTCGGCGCATGGACGGTGCAGCCGGGCGCGAACTGGTCAAGAACAGCGCTGCCAGTTGGCGACGCCACGCGCGCGCCGATCACGGTCACGACCCGGCAGATCCTGTTGCGCCATGACGCAGACGCCCCGCGCGCAACGCCCCTGCACAACGGCGATCGCATCCGGCTCACGTTGCTGTGGCAGAGCAAAGACCCCTTACCGCCCCTGACATTGACAGATGCCAGCGCCGGCTGGCGCGTCGATGTGGCAGCGCGCGTGGAGGGAACCGGCATCCTGCTGGACTGGCGCGAGGCGCTCATTCCAGCATCTGCGCCCGATGGCACGGCCGAGTTGCGCCTGCCGGATGGCCGCATCCTGGCGCGCTATTCCATTGCCGCGCTGCCGGCTGAGTTTGTCGAGCCGGCTTACACAACACCTGTCAGCGCAACACTGCCCGGCATCGGCAGCCTGATCGGCTACACACTGGGCAGCGCCCCGCAGGCAATCGACCGCAGCGCGCCCCTCTCCATCACCCTGGTCTGGCAGGCGCATGCCACGCCAGAAACCAGCTACACCGTGTTTGTGCAGGCGCTCGACGCGCAAGGGAGGCTGATTGCCCAGAGCGACGCTCTGCCCGCGCAAGGCGCGCGCCCGACAACCGGGTGGCGGCCTGGAGAGTACATCATCGACACCCACGCACTGATATTCAAATCTGAGGCAGCGCCCGGCCCGGCGCGAATCATCGTCGGTCTGTACAATCCGGTCACAGGGCAGCGCGCGCCACCAGCCAACGACAGCGGCGACGCCGCCATCAGCCTCCCCACGCCGTTAACACTCAAATGAGCGCGCAAATCAATGACACCAGTGCAAGGGGCTATGCCGGGCACACTGCCGGGCACACTGCCGGGCACACTGCCGGGCGCATTGCCGCGATAGCGGCAATCGCGCTCGTGATCGCGGCATTTGGATTGCGGCTGATCGACCTGGAGCGCCAGCCATTGCATTTCGACGAGGGCAACAACGTCTACTTCGCCCTTCACTTGTCCGACGCGCTGCGCGTTACTGAGCTTTGATTAAACAATGTCGCATCGCCTTATCGCTCCCATGGCAAGTCAGACATATGGACGCACGCCCACAAGCGAGCGTCTGACCGTCCGGTGCGCCGCAGGCTGCCACGGATGTTGCAGCGCAGTTCG
>DAOTYS010000421.1:0-12110 GCA_034434575.1 Thermoflexales bacterium | reverse complement strand
GTGAGCCTGGCCGGGCCGCTGCCGATGGCGGTCGGCCTGGTCTACTTCACCGTGGACGGCACGGCCCAGGCCGGCAGCGACTATGCCTACACCGCCGGTGTGCTCAACTTCGCGCTGGGCGAAACGCAGAAGACCATTCAGATCGCCATCCTGGACGACGGCGCGCCCGAGCCGGATGAGTGGTTCTTCGTCCACATCGGCCAGCCCGACCCGGCGCTGGGCAACCTGGCGCTGAACCTGCCGCAAATGCAAATCGGCGGGCAAGCCGCGATGGGTATAGAGAGCGCGCTGGCCTCTTCGTCATCATCGTCGCTCGTTGTGCGCGTCACCATCCCCGGCGCCTACCGACTCTACGTGCCGGTCGTCAGGAGGGCGGAATGAACTGCCGACGCGATCCATGGGCGACCCTGCGCGCGCTGGCCGGCCTGGCGCTGGCCAGCGCAGCCTGGGTGCTGCTGGCGCAGCCGGCGCAGGCCCAGGCCAACGCCTGCTCCGCCACGCTGGACGCCAGCACGGTGTATTCAAGCGCCGACGCCCAGGCGCTGCGCGACGCCGTCGCCGCGGCCGGCCCCGGCGATGTGGTGAGGGTGGCCGGGGTGTGCGCCGGCGTCAGCGGGGCGCAGGTGGTGGCGATTGGCCAGCCGCTCACCCTGCGCGGCGGCTACACCACCACCGACTGGACGACCAGCGATCCGCAGTCGCACCCTACCATCGTGGATGCGCAGCAGGCCGGGCGCGGCATCTATGCCACGCAACCGGTCACGCTGGAGAACCTGATCGTGCAGAACGGGCGCTGGACGGGTTCATTCCAGTCTGGCGGCGGCGTGGCAGCCGAGGGCGCAGCGGTCATCAGCAATACCATCGTCCGCTGGAGCGAGGCGACCAACGGCAGCGGCGGCGGGCTATATGTGGGCGGGCCGGCGACGGTGACCGCCGGCGCGCTGCTGAGCAACACGGCGCGCTACCGCGGCGGCGGGGCCTATTTCAACACGACGGCGGTGGTGAGCGGCTCGGCCTTCATCGGCAACAGCACGACCGACTTCAGCGCCAGCTTCGGCGGCGGGGCTAACTTCGGGTTCAACGGGCCAGCGACGGTGATCGGCTCGCGCTTCGAGGGCAACACGGCGCTGATCAGCGCCGGCGGCGCGCGCTTCGACAATCGCGCCACGCTGCACGGGGTGACCTTTACCCACAACGCTGCGCGCGCGATCGGCGGGGCGATCTTCAGCAACGAGACGCACGCGGAAGGGGTGACCTTCAGCCACAATCAGGCTACCCTGTTCAGCGGCGGCGGCGCAGAGTTCACCTGGATTACCTTCCTGACCGACGTCACCTTCTACAGCAACACCGCCGGCTTCGACGGCGGCGGGGCCAACTTCAACCTCTCATCGTTTGGAGATCTGGCCAACCTGCGGCAGGTGCGCTTCATCGGCAATACCGCCGGTGAACGGGGCGGCGGGGCTTACGCCCGCAGCGATGCGCGCCTGGACGCCGAGGACGTGACCTTCAGCGGCAATCAGGCCGGCTTCGAGGGCGGCGGGCTGTTCAGCCAGGGCCAGACGCGACTGGCCGGCGCGCAGTTCCAGGCCAATCAGGGACGCAGCGGCGGCGGGGCGTTCTTCGCCGGGGCAGTGACGCTCACCCACGCCAGCTTCGTCAGTAACGCGGCGCAAAACCTGGGCGGCGGGGCGGCCTTCGGTGGGGCAGCCATTGTCCAGACGCCGATCACCTTCACCGGCAACGCGGCGGGCGCCTCCGGCGGCGGGGCGCACGTCACCGGCACGCTGGCCTTGAGCAGGGGGCTATTCGCGCGCAACAGCGCCGGCCAGCGCGGCGGCGGCCTGGCTGTGCTGGGTAGCGCGACGCTGGTCGGGCTGACCTTCGATCAGAATCAGGCGCTGGGCGCGCAGGGCTGGGGCGGTGGGGCCTACCTGGGCGGGCCGGCGACGCTCAGCGGGACGCAGTTCACTGCCAACGCGGCGCGACACGGCGGCGGGGCTTATCTGTTCGCCAGCGGCGCGCTCACGCAGGCGCGCTTCATCAGCAACACTGCCCTGGCGAACGGCGGCGGCGCGGTGATCGGCGGGTCGGCAGTCCTCTCGGCCAGCTTGTTCATGGCCAACTCGGCTGGCACAGGCGGCCCCTTCACCATCCAGTCTGTGGATGCAGTTGAAGCGCCGTTCGCGCTGTTTGCCCTGAATGGCTCCGGCGGGGGCGTTCTGCTGCTGAGCGCAAGCATGCTGGCCGGCAGCGATTTCCTCAGCAACACCGCGACGGAACACGGCGGCGGGATATTCGCCTGGGGCGCGGCGCAAGGGGAGCGAATGCGCTTGCGAGACAACCGCGCCGGCGGATGTGGCGGGGGACTGCACCTGGCCGGCATGACGGTGAATGGGCGGTCGCAGTGGGTCAACAGCATGTGGGCCGGCAACAGCGCGCCGACCGGCGCAGCGGTCTGCGCTGCGCACGATGGCAACGACGACGCGCTTGGCTTGTTGCACGTCACGCTGGTCAGCCCGACGCTGGTAGGGACCGAGGCGGTGCGTGTGCAGGCCGGCGCGGTTCACCTGACCAATACGCTGATCGCCTCGCACACAGTGGGGCTGGCGCGCCAGGCTGGCCTGGCTCAGGTCAGCCATGTGCTGATCGCCGGGGCCGGCGCGCCGCTGAGCGGGACGGTGATGCTGGCCGGACCGCTATTCGGCGGGCCGGTGCGCTTCGTGGATCACACAAACTATCACCTGGCGGCGATCAGCCCGGCAGTGGACGGCGGGGCTGCGGGCGGGCCGACCAGCGACTACTTCGGCGCGTTGCGTCCCCAGGGCGGCGCGCCCGACATCGGCTATGCCGAGTCGCCGTATCACGTGCGGCGCACGTTCATCCCGCGACTGATGCGCTGACGGTGGGCAGGATGCCTCATTGTCCTTTGCAAACCCTCTGGAGCGCACGGACTGCCTTCATCTGCCCGGCGGTGTGGTTGGAAGCGAAAAGCAGCCTCTGGGTGGTTGACGCGCCGGCCACAACAGCCAGGCGAGTCTTGTCGGCGCAGCGTCGAAGCCCACGGCTTCGGTGGCTCAGGCGACCCGCGTGTCGGCGCTGGCGGTTGCGCTGATTTTTCAAGCGCGGACGGCAATCGCAGCAACGGCCAAGCGGTTGCTCCTACTCTTCAGTCTGCCGGCGCTCGTTCGCGCGACGCTCCAGAAAGGCGTACCATTGCTCCATGCCCAGGCCGGTGCGGGCGGACACCTCGAACACTGTCGCCTGCGGCGCGATGTGCCGGATGTTGTCAAGCGCCGTCGCGCAGTCGAAGCCGGCTGCCTCTGCGATGTCCATCTTGTTGACGATCACCACGTCGGCGGTTTTGAACATCACCGGATATTTCAGCGGCTTGTCCTCGCCCTCGGTGGCCGCCAGCAGCACCACGCGCAGATCTTCACCCAGGTCGTAGCCGGAAGGGCAGACCAGGTTGCCCACATTCTCGATGATGAGCAGGTCCAGATCGTCGAGGTTAAGCTGATTGGCGGCTTTGCCCACCATCTCTGCTTCGAGGTGGCACATGTCGCCCGTGGTGATCTGAACCGCCGGCGCGCCGCTGCGGGCGATGCGCTGCGCGTCGTTGTCGGTGGCCAGATCGCCCACGATCACGGCGCCGCGCAGCCGGCCGCGCAGATCAGTGAGCGTGCGTTCAATCAGCGCCGTCTTGCCGGATCCCGGCGACGACACCACATTTAGCACCAGCAACCGGCTGGACTTGAACCGCGCGCGATTGCGCGCTGCAAACAGATCGTTCTTCGAGAGAATCCCTTCATTGACGGCGACAGTTTGCGTGAAAGCGCTGTCGTTCGCCGCTTGTTTACTCGTTATCTCTGCCATCTCCCATCTCCCATCTGTCATCTGTCATCTGTCATCTGTTGTCTGTCATCTGTTGTCTGTTGTCTGTTGTCTGTCATCTGGCTCCTGACGACTCACCTCAAGGAACGCCAGTTCCAGTTCGCGGCCCGCCCGGATTTCGACATTCAGACTGCCGCACTGCGGACACTCATAGAACAGGCCATCTGGCTCGAACTCGAGCTGGCAGGCCGGGCAGAAGCATCGCGCCGGCACGCGCTCGATCTCCAGCCTGGCACCCTCCGCCGGCGTGCCCTGCGTCACCACATCGAACGCAAACGCCAGCGCCTCCGGCACGACGCTCGACAGTGCGCCCACGCGCATGTGAATGCGATGAATGCGCGTGGCGTTCTGCCGTTTGGCGTGTTCGACGGCGATCTCCAGCGCGTTTTGCATGATGGATATCTCGTGCATCTTGATGTGGCATTTGGCATAGGCGCGCGCAAACGCACCGCTTATCAATCGTCAATATCCCTCAGCCATTGCAGGATGCGGTCCACAGCCTGGTTGGCCAGCGCAGCCGTGGCCGGGGAAAGGGTTTGTTTGAAGCCGAATTGATAGCCGCGCACCGAGATCACCATGCCCTCCGGCGCCCGGCCATACGCGGCCTGCGCCAACGCCAGCAGGGTGTCGGGCGTCAGATGATGCGTGAACGGCGAGGACTGAAAGACGGCCTGCGTTTCGGCGATGTTCAGGTCGTTGGGGTAGGCGCCGGTGTGGGCGTCTACAAAGCACACGCGATCAAAGCGCGCCGCGCATTCGGCAAACTCCGGCATCAGTTGCAGCGCCAGCAACAGGCCGGGCGCGCCGTCGCGCGGGCGCAGATCGAGGGCGCTGTAGGTGATAGATGCGCCGGGCAGTTGCGCGGCCACCTGTTCCACAATTCGCCAGCCGACGCCATCGTCTTCGCGGTCGGGGTTCCCGTAACCGATAATCAACGCGCTTTTCATCGTGCCGCGCGATTGTAGCATCCCGCGCATTGATATACTCGGCGCGTATGCCTGTCGAGATACCCGCCGATAAAATGGCCGACTATCGCGAGATGGCCCGCCGCCGGCATGAGCGCGAGCAGGCGCAGTTGCGGGCGCAGTTGCAGGCCCGCGAGACGCTGGCGTGGCAACTGGCCCGGCGCGCGGCGCAGTTGCTGAAGGAAAACTTCGGCGCGTCGCGCGTGGCGGTCTTTGGATCGCTGGTTCAGCCGGGCATGTTCAGCCTGCATTCAGATGTTGATCTCGCCGCCTGGGGCATTTCGCCCGAAGACACCTTTCGCGCGATCGGGGCGGTGTGCGATCTCAGCAGCGAGATCGCGCTGAATCTGGTGGATGTCGCTGTCGCGCGACCGTCTGTTTACCGCGCCATCCTTGAGCAGGGAGTCGATTTATGATCGAGCGTTACGCGCTGGTCAGCGGACGCATTCGGGCGGAGATGGGCGATCTCAACCGGGTTGTCGAGCGCGCCATTCAGGCGATGCAACACTGCGAGACGCGCCCTGGCGAGCAGTCTTTCCTTGTGGACGCTGCGGCATTGAATCTGCATGACTTCTACACCGGCCTTGAGCGCCTCTTTCAGCACATCGCTCTGAATGTGGATCGTGTTGTTCCGGAGGGGCGTGACTGGCATCGAGAGTTGCTGCGCCAGATGAGCGCAGAAGCGCCGGGGATTCGTCCGGCGGTGTTGTCTCCTGACGCCAGTCGCGCGCTGGACGAGTATCTGCGTTTCAGGCACATCGTGAGAAATGTTTACGCTTTTGAGTTCGACCCTGACCGCGTCTGGCGACTCGTCGAACGCCTCGGCGATTGCTATGCGCGCGCGCGGTCTGATCTGTTGGCCTTTTCCGATTATCTGGAAAGCCTGGCGCGCGCCGGTTGACCTGCTCTGCCTGTATTTTGCTCAACGAGACGAACCATCATGATCTTTCTCACCCAACACGCCGTGCCCGGCGGAACGCGCTGGGCAGCCCAGGGCTGCTATCTGCCCGAAGGCTTCAACCTCAGTCTGTTGCTCACCATGCAGCGCGCCGGCATCCATGCGCTGTTGCGCACACTGCCGGGCACAGAGAAAGCCGAAGACGCGCTGGTTGCGCCCATCGAGAACGACCAGGAAGTGTGGGCCTGCGGTGTGACCTATCTGCGCAGCCGCGACGCGCGCAAGGCCGAATCGCAGGTGGGCGATGTGTACCAGATGGTGTATGAAGCCGAGCGCCCGGAGATTTTCTTCAAGTCCATCGGCTGGCGCGTGGTCGGCTATGGCGAGCCGGTGCGCATCCGCGCCGACAGCGCGTGGAATGTGCCGGAGCCGGAGTTGACGCTGGTGGTCAACCGCTGGCAGGAGATCATCGGCTTTACGCTGGGCAACGACATGTCATCGCGCAGCATCGAGGGCGAGAACCCGCTGTATCTGCCGCAGGCCAAGATTTACAACGGCGCCTGCGCGCTGGGTCCGGGCATTGTGATTGCCGACCCCGATGAGATACGCGACCTGCCCATCCGTCTGGAAATCTTGCGCGCCGGCCAGCCGGCTTTCCAGGGTGAAACCAGCCTGAAAAACATGAAGCGCAGCTATGAAGAGCTGGTGCGTTATCTGTTCCAGGAGACCGAATTTCCCGAAGGCGTGTTTGTGATGACAGGCACAGGCATTGTGCCGCCCGAATCGTTCACTTTACAGGCCGGCGACGTGGTGCGCATTCAGACGGTCACGCACACCAACGAGTCCTTCATCCTCGAAAACCCCGTCGCCTGATACGCAACACGCCATACGCCATACGCAACACGCAGTGCGCAACACCCCCCCCCATGCCCATGCAAGCCACACGCGCTTTTCTCACCCGTCTGGGTCTGCCCCCCGGCGATCTGCACGACCTGCCCACTTCCGTCAAACGCTTCCCCGACGGCGCGCATTACCGCGTCGAGATTCCCAGCGTCGAAGGCCCGCGCGCCCTGGCAGCCGTCCTGAGTGAAGCCGAGGCGCGCCGGGTGCGCGTTCATCGCGTCAGTCAGGGCAGCGGCATTATGCTGCTTACCGACAGCGAAATCCGCGAGATGGCCAGACTGGGCAAAGAAGCCGGCGTCGAGGTCAGCCTGTTCGTGGGGCCGCGCGCCGGCTGGGAAACCGGCGCGCAGATCATGTCGCCGGCTGGTAAAAATCTGGGCGCGCGGCATCGCGGCATGGATCAACTGGTTTACGCAGTCGAGGATGTGAAGCGCGCCTGCGCGCTGGGCATCCGCGGCGTGCTGGTCGCCGACGAGGGGTTGTTGTGGGTGATCCGCGAGATGAAGAAAGCCGGCGAATTGCCGGCCGGCCTGGTGGTCAAAGTCTCGGTGCAGATGGGCGCGGCCAACCCGGCCAGCGTGCGCTTGCAGGAGCAGCTTGGGGCCGGCACTTATAACCCGCCGACTGATCTCGATCTTGCCAGTCTGGCCGCCATTCGCGCGGCGGTCGATCTGCCGCTCGACATCTACGTCGAGGCGCCGGACAACTTTGGCGGCTTCATTCGTCATTACGAGATCGGCGATATCGCGCGGATATGCGGGCCGGTGTATCTCAAATTCGGCCTGCGCAACGCCCCGGATGTGTATCCCAGCGGCGCGCACCTGGAAAACACCGTGATCGCCTTGAGCCGGGAGCGCGTGCGCCGGGCCGAGATCGGCCTGGATCACCTGCGCCGCTACTACCCGCAGGCGACGCAATCCGAGTTGAGCGCCGCCGGCCTGGCGATTCCGGTTGTCGCCTGATGGCGCTGTCTGGACATTGCATGAGTCGTAAACTTCCCGTGACGATCCTCTCCGGTTTCCTGGGGGCCGGCAAGACCACGCTGCTCAATCACATCCTGCGCGCTCCGCATGGCCTGCGCATCGCGGTGCTGGTTAACGACTTCGGCGCTATTAACATCGACGCGCAACTGGTGGCCGAAGTGCAGGGAGAAGAGGGCATTGTCAACCTGTCGAATGGCTGTGTCTGCTGCACCATTCGCGGCGACCTGCTGGCCGCCGTCGTGCGGCTGATGAATCGCCAGCCGGCACCGGAGCATATCCTCATCGAGACTAGCGGCGTGTCCGACCCCGTGGCCGTCGCGCAAACGTTCATGCTGCCGCAGTTGAGCGGCCTCTTTGACCTGGACGCCATCCTGACCGTCGTCGATGCCGAGCAGGCGCGCGACCTGAAGGAAGACCAGATGACGCTGGCGATGGACCAGATTGCCGCCGCGGATCTGGTGATCCTGAACAAGATTGACCTGGTGACGCCGGATCAACTGTCAGCCATCCGCTCGTGGATTCTGGAGATTGCGCCGGCGGCTCGCATTCTGGAGACTGTCCACGGGCGCGCGCCGTTGGAGCTGATTCTATCCACCGGCAACTACGCGACCGAACGCCTGGCGGCGCAGCTCTTGCAGCGCGCGCCGCGTGACATTCATGTTCATGAAGCCGGCCATGCGACCGACCCCGATCACAAGCATGATCATGCGTCGGTGTTCAGCGCCTGGCATTACATCGCCGACGAGCCGCTGGTGTATCGCGCGCTGTGCGACGCCTTCGATGCGCTGCCGGCCAGCGTCTATCGCGCCAAAGGCTTTGTCTGGCTGACCGATGCGCCGGAACGCCGCGCCCTGGTGCACATGGTAGGCAGCCGCGCCACGATCTCTATCGATCAGCCCTGGGGGGATCGCCCGCCGCGCTCCGAGCTGGTGATGATTGGATCGCCGGACGGCATGGACGCGGACGCGTTGCAAGCGCTGTTTGATCGTTGTCGCGTCAGCCGCGCGCAGCCTGCGCCTGCCGGCCCGCTGGAGGCGTTGAAAAGCTGGATGCGCACCCTTGCGCGCTGATGCGGCCGCAGGGTCAGGCGGACGGCCAGCAGCCGTCTTCCGTCACCACAGCATCCAGCAGCGCATCGTGTGCTTCCAGGGGCAGCGCCGGCGTCCGCTGCAATCCAAACGCCAGGCCGATCTTTGGGGTCTCCGGTCGCAGCCGGCTGAGCAGGCGGTCGTAATAGCCCACGCCGTATCCCAGACGGCATACTGCGCTGCCCGGCAGCGCGCCGCTCCGCAGCGCAAACGCCAGCAACGGCGCGAAGACCACGTCGATCTCAGCAAGTGGAACCAGACGCATTGCTTTTGGCGCGCGCAGGTTGAACTGGCCGATCTCGAATTCGTCCTCGTCAAGCGACAGAATCTCGGCGCAGGGGGTTTCGTCGCTGCCTTTAACGAACAGCGGGATGACGACGCGCTTGCCCTGCGCTAGCGCATGTTCGATGATGGGGCGCGTGTCCACTTCGCTCTGGATGGACATAAAACAGTGCGCCACGCGCGCCAGGCGGTAGGCCGGCAACGCAATGACGTGCTGGCAGATGCGCCGGCTCCATTCCGCGCGCTGCCCGCCGGGCGTCGCATCACGCAGTGCTCGCATCCGTGCGCGGAGCGTCTTCTTGTCTGACATGGGAAGGGGTCAGGAGACAGGAGTCAGAAGCCAGAAGTCAGGAGACAGGAGACAGAAGTCAGGAGTCAGCAGTCAGCAGTCAGGAGACAGGAGTCAGGAGTCAGCAGTCAGGGATTGAGTGTGTCAATCGTCAATCGCTCAATCACTCAATCACTCAATCACTCAATCACTCAATCACTCAATCACTCAATCACTCAATCCGTTTGAGTCCGCTCACTGTGGCCGACAGGCGTTTTTTGCCGGCCTTTTCAAAGAACACCTCCACTTCTTCATCATCGCGCTGGCGTGTGCTGCGCAATACCATGCCTTCCCCGAACTTCTGGTGATAGACGCGCTGGCCGGGGGCGAACTCGGCAGGCGCGGGCTTGCGCGGCGCTGGAGGCGTCCAGGTTTGCTGCGCTGTCTGCGCGTCGCGGCGCCCTGTGGCGCCGCGCTTGCGATGTCCCAGGTCGATCAGTTCGTCCGGCAGATCGTCCAGAAACCGCGAAGGGGCACCGGCTTCGCTCATGCCCCAGGAAGAGCGGCGGAAGGCGCGCAGCAGGTACAGCCGGTCTTTGGCGCGCGTCATGCCGACATACATCAGCCGGCGCTCTTCGGCCATCTGCTCCGGGTTGTCGAGGCTGCGGCTGTGCGGCAGCACGCCATCTTCCAGACCCACGATGAACACCACGCGAAACTCCAGACCTTTGGCTGCGTGCAATGTGAGCAGCGTCGGCGCGCTGGCGCTCTCGTCGTAGTTGTCGGTTTCGCTGACCAGGGCTACTTCGTTGAGAAACTCGCCCAGCGGCAAATCGCCGGCGGCAATCGCCACGTTGCGCAATTCCATCACGTTCGCCCAGCGATCCTCGCCCTCTTCAGTGCCGTCTTTCACATAGTCGCGGTACCCGCTGGCGTTGATGATCTTGTCGAATAACTGGCCGACGCTCAGCTCGTCGCGCAGCGCGATCCACTTTTGCCACAAGCCGGCGAAATCGGCGAGCGCGCGGGCCGAACGTCCTGCGCGCTCGCCTTTGGTCAGCGCCTCATAGATGGAGACGCCGTTGGCGCGCGCTGTCTCTTCGAGCTGGGCGAAGGTCTTGTCGCCGATTCCGCGCGGGGGCGTGTTGATGACTCGCCGCAGGCTGACGCTGTCGGCCGGGTTGTTGACGATGCGCAGATAGGCCAGCGCGTCCTTGATCTCTTTGCGGGCGTAGAAGCGCGTTGCGCCGACCAGCCGGTATTGCATGCCGGCGCGCACGAATGCGTCTTCCACCGCGCGCGACTGGGCGTTGGTGCGATACATCACGGCGATGTCGCCCGGCTCTGCTGCCTGCTGATCGACCAGTTCGCGGATCGTGTCCACGACGTATTGCGCTTCCTCGTCTTCTGTGTACAGCTCGCGCACCACGATCTTCGGCCCGTGTCCGCGCTCGGTGAACAATTTGATGTGCCGGCGCTTGGGGTTGCGCCGGATGACCGACATGGCCGCGTCGAGGATGGTCTGGGTGGAGCGATAATTCTGATCCAGCGCGATGACGTTGAGGTCGGCGAAATCCTCCTGCAAGCGCATCACGTTGCGGTAGTCGGCGCCGCGCCAGGCATATATCGACTGGTCCGGGTCCCCGACACAGAACAGGTTGCGGTGTTTGCCGGCGATCAACGTTACCAGAACGTACTGCGCGATGTTGGTGTCCTGAAATTCGTCCACCAGCGTGTGCAGATAGCGCTCCTGCAACCGCTCGCGCACGGCCGGGTTTTCCTGCAACAGACGGACGGTCTCCATCAGCAGGTCGTCGAAGTCGAGGGCGTTGTTGGCGCGCAGGATCTGGTTATAGCGCCCATAGACGCGCCCGGCCACTTCCTCGAAGTACGTTTTGGAGCGAAACTGATCGGGCCAGATCAATTCGTTCTTGGCGCGACTGATGACGCCGTGAATGGCCGCCGGCTTGTATTTCTTGTCGTCGATGTTCAGCTCGGTCAGCGCGGCTTTCACGACGTTGATCTGGTCGTCGGCGTCGAAGATGGCGAAATTGTGATCGACGCCGATGAGCGGGGCGTCGCGGCGCAGCAGCCGCGCGCAGATGCTGTGAAAGGTGCCCATGGCCACCTCGCCGGCCTGAGCCAGGCCGGCCATGCGGTTCAGGCGCTCGCGCATCTCTTTGGCGGCTTTGTTGGTGAAGGTCACTGCCATGACGCGGTGTGGCGCCACTTTGCGGACGGCGAGCAGGTAAGCGACGCGACTGGTCAGCACGCGCGTCTTGCCACTGCCGGGGCCGGCAATCACCAGCGTCGGGCCATCTTTGGCCTCTACCGCTTTGCGCTGGGCGGGGTTCAGGCTGTTGAACAGGGAGGCTGCTGTTGCCATGGCGGAAAGGGTTATACCACGCGGATCAGGCTGGCCGTTGAGCAGTCGCGCTGCTACGCGCCGTTCCAGAAATCCTCGCTCATGTACTTGTAGCCGGCGTCGGCAAACACAGTGACCACGACGCCGCCGCCGGCGCTTGCGCGCGCCTGCTCGGCCACACGCAGCGCGCCGACCGCCGCCGCGCCCGCCGATGGGCTGACGAACAGACCCTGTTCGCGCGCCAGCCGGATTGTCATTTCCTGCGCCGCTTCGGTCTCAATCTCCAGATTGTCATCGGCCAGTGTCTGATCGTAGATCGCCGGCAGGATCGCCGTCGGCATGTATTTCCAGCCTTCGATGGCATTCACGGCTGAATCCGGCTGCAAAGAGATCAGCCGGATGTTCGGGTTCAGCTCGCGCAGCCGGCGGCCTGTGCCGACAAATGTGCCGCTGGTGCCCAGGCCGGT
>DAOTYS010000420.1:0-7738 GCA_034434575.1 Thermoflexales bacterium | reverse complement strand
GTTGCAGGCTGCTCTTCACATCAAAGTCGCCGACCTTGCCATCCACCAGCAACTGGCCGGCCTCCGCCGCGCGCTCCTCGTCGTTCGGATCGAACAAGACTGGGTTGCCATCTTTGTCCAGCGCGACGAAAGGATCGCTGTTGAAAACTGCGCCATCCTGCGTCACCCAGGCGACGACAGTCTTGTCGTCTTTCTGCTCTTCCTTCTTCTCGACCAGTTTGAGGTCGCTGCCGCGCAGGAACTTGCCCGGCTTGCCGTCGGTCACCTTCACCAGCCAGGCCGCGTTGCTCCACGTGGGTTCGCCGGCCATTTTGGCAGCGGCCTTGTTCAAGTCGGCCAGGTACGTGGCGTCGAAGCGTTGATTGGCGATGATCCACTGGATCATGCCCAGGGCGATCGCCGCTTCCGTGCCGGGCTTGTTAGGCAGCCACTTCCAGGCTTTGCCGGCCAGCTTGGACAGGCGCGGGTCGATCACCACGAATTTCATCGCGCCCTCTGCGGCGCGCGGGGCGATGCGCGGCACGCGGTTAGTGGGGCCGTAGTTGCCCTCGAACGGCGACGCGCCGACGAAGATGACGAAATCGGCGCTGGCCGTGTCGCCCTGCCAGTAGGCTTTGGCGCCGCCGGTGAACTTGCTGCCATCCCACTGATCGCTCATGCTCTTGCCGGCGAAGTACAGGCTGCCCTGGCATACGGTAGTGTGACCGTGCGTGTTGGTGGTGCCCAGACCAGAGCGGAAGAAACGCAGCACCGTGTCGCTGCGACCGCCCTTCTGCCGGCCCCAGAAGTACAAGATCTGGTTGTTCTTCGGGCCAAAGTCCGGGTGATCGGAGTCGATCATCTTGTCGAGATGATCGGCGAAGTCCGCCTTGAACTGCTCGACCAGGGCTTTCTTTTTATCGGCGTCCTTCTCCGCCCAAATCTTCTTGATGGCGGCGTCCATCGCCTTCATCACTTTGGCGTCGGTGAGCGCGCGCAGGCTGCGCAGGCCCTCCACTTCGCGGTTCTCTTCGCCGGGAACGGTGGCGAACAACTTGCCGCCCTCGACGATCTCCGTGACAGCCTGATCGAAATCGATCACTGTCCACTTGTTTTCGCCGCGCTTGCCGGCGCGCTTGAGCACCTTGACCAGGCGGTAGGGGTCATAGGCAGATTGCAGGCCGGCCTGTCCCTTCGGGCACAGCGGCGCGTCGATTCTGGCCGTGTCGGTGATCGGCGTGTTGTAGGCCAGGTGCGGAACCAGATTCCACGGCGAGAATGGATTGCCGTCGATCTTCACTGCCACGCCGTCCAGCAGCTTGACCTTGATGCCGCACTGCGTGTTGCACTGCTGGCAGACCGAGTAGATCTGATGCGCCGGGTCGCCGAGAGGATAGGCGCTGCCTTCGGCTGTCGCCTCCAGCGCTGCCTTGACCTTTGGCAGCGCGCCGAGGAAGGCGCCGCCCAGCGCCGCCCCGCCGCCGACCAGGGCGGCCACCTTCATGAAGCCGCGGCGCGACACCTGCCAATCACCCGGCTGCTGCGGCGCAGCGCATTCAGAGGATGAAGGCTGAATCGGATTGCTCATTTCGTCACCTCATACTTCTTCAGGAATGGCAGCGCATCGACGCCGATCAGGTAGGCCAGTGTGGCCAGCCCAACCACGCCGGAGACCACCGATAGTTCCATCACGCTGGGCGCGTAGTCAATGTTGAGATGCGGGCCGTGGAAAGCCTCGGTCAGCCCCTCCAGTTCGGGGATGGCGAGCGCCGGGAAGATGATGTTCGAGCGCGCCACGGCGAAGCCAATCAGCACCAGCACGCCCATCAGGCCGGCCCAAAATCCATTGCGCGCCAGGCGCGGCTGCACCAGCACAATGAGCGGCACGATCATGCCGAGCGCCACCTGCAAGCCCCAGAACGCCCAGGCGTACTGGCCGAACAACACCAGCCCAACCGCGCGGGCCGTGTCCGGCACGCCGCTGTACAGCGCCACCGAGTAATCGACCCACAGGTAATACGCTTTCACCAGGATCAGCACGATCATCGCCAACCCCAGCAGGCGCACACGCTGGCGGCGGGTTTCGTCATCCGGCGTGAACCAGCCCAGCAGAATCATCAGCAGCGCCACGCCGGAGGTGAGCGAAAAGACAGGAAACTGCGCCGGCAACATGGCCGCGTGCCACGACGCGCGGCTGGCATTCACGCTGAGCAGCGCGCCCACGCCGCCGCTGAGAAAAATCGCCAGGAACAGCCCAATGCCCATCACCACTCTGGTTAAGAGCATGTGCGGCCGGCGCAGCGTGAGGATGAGCGAGACCACGATGACGGCGAAGAAGAGCGTGTAGCCCCACACCAGTTGCGCCATTGGCGCGCCGAAGTTAGGACTGAGGTACACCTTCCAGATGCGCTCCATGTGCCCCAGGTCGAACGCGATGGTGATCAGGGCCGCCGGCATGGTAACCAAAGCGCCCCACAGGGCGTATTTGCCAGCGCCCTTGAACAGGCGGATGTTGAACAGGTGATCGAGCGTCGCCAGCATGTAGGCGCCGGTGGAGATGCCGGCGAAAAACAAATACATGGCCACCCACAGCCCCCAGGTCACGTAGGAGCCGTAATTGACCTCGCGCTCGCCGATGAACAGGCGAGAGTAGAACCCATACAGGCCCAGCAAAAGCGCCAGCGCGCCCAGGCCATACACAACTTTTTTGATCATGGCGCTCCTCCCTCACACGATGTAGTACACGCGCGGCTTCGTGCCCAACTCTTCCTTCAGCCGGATGACGTTCGGGCGGTGAATGAGCTGCGCCACCACACTGTCGGGGTCGTTGGCATCGCCGAACAGCGTCGCCCGCCCGATGCATGTCGTCACGCATTCGGGCAGCAACCCCTCCTTGACGCGGTGCAGGCAGAAGTGGCACTTGCGGGCATTGCCCATCGGCGAGCCATGCCCTTCGCGCGGCCATGGTTTGCCGTACTCGAAGTTGGGGGCGCGCTCGTAGTCGTCGGCCGCGTCGTGGCCCAGGATCAGGCCGTCGGCATTGGGCGTGCCCTCGGCATAGGTGTAGCCAAAGTCTGAGGTGCGCGCGCCGTAGGGGCAGGCGGTCAGACAGGCGCGGCAACCGATGCATTGCGCGTAGTTCACCTCGACCACGCCTTCGGCGTTGGTGTAGGTGGCATACACGGGGCAGACCGGCACACAGGGCGGGTTCTCGCACTGCATGCACGGGCGCGGGATGAACCGGCGCGTCACGTTGGGATATTCGCCGATCTCTTCCTCGATCACCGGTCGATACACCACGCCGGGCGGCAGCTTGTTCTCGGCCACACAGGCGATGGCGCAGGCGTGGCACCCCACACACTTGCGCAGGTCGATCACCATGACCCAGCGGCGCTCGGCAGGTTGTTTCTTCAGCGCGCGGGCCAGGTCGGCTTGCATCCGAATCAGCACGTCGGCGTTGTCGCCGGCCTCGATCACCGTCTGCGGCACGGCTGCCGCAGCGCGCGCCAGCGAGGCTGCGACCTGCTCTGGCTCAGCCTCCATCCGGTCGAGCGCAGCTAACGCCGCGGCCGCGCCGCCGGCGCCGGCCAACCCGCGCAAGAAGTTGCGGCGTCGCGCGTCATTTGGCTTTTCGCTCAGCCTCTCGCTCATGCTCTACCTCCATCAAATGAGGGCCGGCACAGCCAGCCTGCGGATGGATGGTAGTCAGGGCGCAACCAGAGGTATAGCGGGAAAATCCCGCATGTTGTGGCCAGCCTGTCGGGTATTTCCTGACGCGCCGGAAGCCGGCTTGAACTTGCTGGAGATCGTGATATGGTCTGACAGAAGCCGGCGCGCCATGACTCGAACGCCCCGCAAAATCATGTTACAGCCTGCGACCACACTCAATGCCGCTATCGCGGCATTCAACCCGCGCCAACCACTCGTCGGCCAGCAGATACCGGCCTTCTACGTTGAACGACCGCGCTCCCCCTGGCGTTCGATGCAGCAGGCGCTTGCGCGAGGTGACTCGCTCGAACAGCCTGTGCGACTGCTGCTGAGCGGCAACACGGGAAGCGGCAAGACAACCGAGATCAACAAGCTGTGCTTCGAAGCGGGCAGCCGGTTTCGGATCATCGCCATTCACACCAATCGCCTGCCGCAACTCTTTCGCATGTCGATGGCAGATGCGGTGTTCATGATGGCCGCGGCCTGGCGCGCGGCAGACGAAACCGAGCCGGCTCACGACGCCCTGCGGCAGGATATCCACGAGTATTTCAGCGACGACATCTTTGCCGGCAACATCCGGCTGCTTGGGCGCGACGACACGCTGGGCGGGCTTGTCCGCGTGGAGTTCGACGCGCGCTATCTTTCACGGTCAGAACAGTGGATTCAGCGGCAGCGCGCGGCCAGACGCCGCTTGCCCAACGTCGTTGCCACACTGAACCACATACTGAGTCAGATGCGCGCTGCGGACAGGCGGCCGGCGCTGTTCATCTTTGACGACACCGACAAAATCGCCCTGCCGGACGCCGAAAGCATCTTCCTGGCGCACGGTCACGAGCTGGCCGGCGTTGCGGCATCCGTCGTTTACACGCTTGCCAGCGGCGTGTGGCATTCGCCCCGCTTTGCGGCCGCCCGCGCCTGGTCCACGGCCCAGTGTCATCTGGACGACTTGCGGGACTCGATGGATGACGTGGAAAGCGTCGGGTGGCGCAATCTGGATGAGGTGATTGCCCGCCGGGCAGACGCCGCGTTGTTTGCGCCGGATGCGCGCCGGGCCATTCTCCACGACTGTCAGGGGCGTTTGGGGCGGCTGATCGAACTGGCGCACTACGCAGCCGTCAATGCGCTGGGGCGCGGCGCAGTGCGAATCGAACTGGTGGATGCCGATCGCGCCAGCGCCTGGTTTCATCAATACTGATGCTGACTGCGCCCGGGCAGCCAAGCGCGCAGAGTCTCGGATAGTTGTCTGGCAACGCTTGCCTGCCATGCGGTGGCCACTTCGCACGTTGCGTTGGACACGCCCAGCAACACCCGCATCCAGACATCTCCGGCTCGTCGGGCAGCCGGCTGAGGCTCAGGCAAGTCTGAAAGATGACCTGCCCACAACTGACCTGCTAACCTCCCGCAGGGCGCGAGTCTATGGGTGGTAGATCGGCGTCGGCATCGGTCGAAACGTGTCGAGAGCGCCGAATCACGCGCACCCGTTCCCACGCCTGCCGAATGGCTGCCAGTTCGGCGTCCGTTTCTGGCGCTTCGCCGTAGTGGACCGACACGTAAGCGTCGGTGATGAGGCGAAGGTCTGCGACTGCGCCGGGGAAGGCCCGCTGAAGATCCGGCAGGTAGTCATACGGCGTCTGCGCCGGCAGCCGCTTGAAGCCGCGCCGGCCGGCTTCGTAAACCAACCGCGCGTAGATGCGCCGCACCGACAGCGTCGCCAACCAGCGTCGCCAATTGAAACTGTTGGCCGGCCCCTGGCTCGCGGCATCGGGCTGGCCGGCCTCGCGCGTCAGATCATCTTCCACAGGCCGCGCGCGGGACAACTCTGCATTACGCCGGGCGCGCACAGTTGTTACCAACACGATCAGCAAGACAATCACCAGCGCGATCACGGACAGAATGAGCGTCGTCTCATCGTTGAGGAGCGGCGCAGCGTCTCCCGATTGCGCCTGTTGTTCGATCTGCTGGCGCAGGGCGTTCAGGCCTTCCATGGCCGGCTGACCTTGCGGTTCACGCTTGAGCAACGGCCCCAGCCAGGCAATGAGCGCTTCGAGCAGATAGCCGGCCAGAACGATGAAAGGAAACAGGATGACCAGGATCAACGTGCTCAGAGCCTGTCGCAGCAGATCGGGCGTGAGCACAAGGATAACGGTCGCGCCGGCCAGCAATCCCAGGCCGGTTGTCACCAACGTCGAGCGCCACCAGCGCGCAGTCATGGGCACGCGCCGGCCGGTGTCGCTTTGTTCGACGCGCTCCAGGAACGTGAGCGGCAATGCCAGCAGCGCGCTGAACACGAAGAGCAGCACAAACGGAAGCAGATTGACGGATGGGTCGAGCACACTGACCAGGGCATAGCCGGCATACACCAGCAGGCCAACCTGGAGACGCTGTTGCGCTTCGTTGGGCATGAACTCTGCATCGGCCAGCCGGACGCCGCGCCACCATACCAGCAACGCGCATCCAGCCTGCAGGAACAACGCGACAGCAGCCGGCAAGCCGGTATAGGGCTGCGGCGGCGCGGCGGCAACGAATGCAATGACCAGCCCGGCCAGCCACACCCCCATGAGTGCGCGTTGTTGGCGCTCGACGCCATACCAGTCGGCCAGACGCCGCGTGGCAGACACGCCACACAGCGCCAGCCACACCAGGCCAGGCGCAGTCGGCTGGTTGACCCCCCGCAGAAACGTCGGCAGCGCATGCAACGGCGGCGCAATCAGCGCAGCTTCGGCCAGCGCAAACACCCCGAACAAGACCAGGCGTCGCGTGTTCATAGCGCTTCGGGTTCTGTGGCCGGCATGTCTGGCGAGGGCGGGACATGATAGGCCGGGAAGGAGAGCCGATCCAGGCCGGGCGCAGCGCGGTCCACGCACACCAGCGCCAGCCGCTTGCCCTGCTCGCGCAACAGGCGCAACGTCATTTCGATGTCGGGCGTCAGTAGAGGGGTCACGACGATCTGGGTGGCGCCGTGCGGCACACTGGGCTGCTCCAGCAACAGAAAGCGGTCGAAAGGAAAGAATGCATACGGCCCGACGACAGCCAGGGCTTCCAGGATGCGCAACAACTGGTCGGGAGAGCGCGCCGCGCGCACGCGCACCGATTTGGGCGCGCCCGGCGCGTTTCCGTTGCAGATCAGGCCCACCACTGCGCCGGTCTGATGCGCCCAGGCGGCGATGCTGGCCGCCACCGACACCGCCCACTCCATGCGCTCCACATCTGTGCCGTGCCATACCTCGGCAAAGGTGGAGACATTCAGCCACACAATCGCAGTCGGATCGCTGGTGAATTCGCACACGCGGGTCTGCAACGCGCTGCGATGCGCAGTGGCCTTCCAGTGAATCTGCCGGAAGGCGTCGCCCTGCTGATAGTCTCGCGCGCCGACGATCAGCAACGGGTCCTCAATCAACCCGCGCAGCGCGTGCAGGGCGCCATACGGCTCGCGGGTCTGAATGCCCAGTTCGTCCAATGGGTAGACGCGCGGATAAACGATGACGGTGTCGCGCGACTTGTGCAGGCGCTCGGCCTCGGAGAGTCCCAATGGGTCGGCCATTCCGATCTCGGCGTCCTGGAAGAGGTAGTAACCGCGACGGACAGGTTGCAGCGACACGCGCCGGCTGGCGCGCTCGCCAGGTTGCAGCGCGAAGTGATGCGAATACCCCAACCCGCCGCCGGCTTTTGGAAAAATCGTCCCGTCTTTCAAGGCCGGGCGGAAGCCGCGCGGCGCCCCGTCGAGCACCAGCAGCGAAATCAGCGGCAGGCGGCCATGATTGGCGGCGGTGCAGGTGACGGTCACCGTCTCGCCCACGAACAGGCGCGACTCGCTGAAGCGACGCGCATAGGCAACGCCGCGCAGGGCAAGCCGGCGCAGCCCGTGGCTGAGCAACGCCAGCGTTGCGCTCAGCAATACCACGCCGATCAGCGCCGGCGATCGGGTCAGCGCGCCGATGATGCCGAAAACGATCAGCAGGCTCAACCAGCGTTCGTCAAAAACCGTTGTCATGTTGTGAAAGCGCCGCCTGCGCACATTGTCGCACCAGGATCGACTCGTGCGCGCTCAGCC
>DAOTYS010000419.1:0-2480 GCA_034434575.1 Thermoflexales bacterium | reverse complement strand
CGTCGTAGTCGTTGAGGCCGGCCAGCCGGGGATCGTCGCGCGCGACGCCGAGCGATTGCAGCAGCGCATAGTCCTGCAATGACTCGGCGAACACTTCCCAGCGCAGCGAGTCGATGGGACCGTCGGGACCGGGGTAGACCACGAAGGGGTCGCCGTAAGCCCATCCCGGCCAGGCCATGCCGGCCTGCTCGGTGAAGGGGTCGATGAGTTGCCGGGTCTGCGATTTGTGCCAGTAGTTGTAGCCCCAGTGCAAAAAGCCGCGCGCGCCGAGCTTATAGAACAGCCAGCCGTTCATGCGGATCTTGGGCAGCGGCGTGTCCATCAACCGCTGGACATAGCGGCCGCGCGGTCCGCAGCAGTAGTACACCCATGAAGGGATGCCGGCGGCCCGGTAGTCGCGCGCCGCCGAAATGCTCACAATCGGGTTGTCTGTCAACCCCGCGCGCCCGTACTCAATGTGGCTGAGGGCGTCGGAGACTTTCATCCACGGCGCCAGTTCAGCCAGCATTCCGCGCGCTTTGCGATAGTTGTCCAGGTGTTCTGCGCCTGGCTCATCAGACACGTGAAAGAACGACACGTCGAGCAGGTTCTCGGCGGTCAGGAATACGTGGAATTGCGGCAGGAACTGCGACAGGAAGGCGCGGTACTTTTCAGAGGTGGCCCCGGTGTCGGCCGGCCACAAGAGCGAGTCTGGATTGCGGCTGTTGCGATAGATGCGGATGGCGTGCTGCGCGCCCCATTGTGTGAACAGATGCGTCCACTCGAAATAGCGCGCTCCGCACGCGCGGGCCAGCCTGACCCAGCGCCGCACATTGCTGAAGTCGAAGTAATAACTGCCGGGCGCCGGCTCGCTGATGCTCAGCAACTGCGTGGGGCGCTTGACGCCGTCGGTGGGCGGGGTAAAGATCGGCACATACTGGCAATCTGTGCCGTGATCGGCCAGATTCTGCATGTACGGTTTCACCACATCCCAGAACTTCTCCTCGAACGGCTCCAGCTTGTGCCAGTCGCACAGCGCGTCGGCATAGAACCAATGGGTGACGGGGAAGTCCCGGCGCGGCAACACGGTCACCGGCCGCACGTCAATTGTTGCTGTCAGGCTCTCACTGCGTTCTGCGCCGATGGTGAATGTGACGCGCAACTCGCGCGGCCCCGGCGCAATGTCGGCCAGCGCGCGCGCCGTAATCCAAAAAGCATGTGTCTCGAATGGGCCGGCCTGGACGCGTTGATCCGGGTAGAGCGGGTCGGGAGCGAAGCCGGGCACATGGCCGATGCCGTCGAGTTCGTCTGCCGGCGTGTCGGTGTTCAGGTGGGCAACCGGCGTGTAGCCCACGCGCCGCACGAGCACGTCGAGATCATCCGCCCCTTCGATCGTGATGCGCGCATCGAACGCGCCGGCGCCAAGATTGCGGACGCACGCCTGAAAGGAGAGTCGCTCATTGCGCGCGGCGCGCAAGGTCAGATGCCGCGCATCGGACGCCGGCGCGCCGGGATAGAAACGTCGCAAGGAATGGCTGAGCCAAACGGCATAGTCGGGCATAGTTGTGTTTCTTGTCCTCACAAATTGTGGGCGTAGTGTAGTCCGCTTCGACAAGGCCGTTGCCTGAGCCTGTCGAAGGCAACGGCTCTGGCTTCGACGGGCGGTTCGACAAGCTCACCGCCCGGCTCTGCTTCGACACGCTCACCGGCCAGTGCGGAGGAGCAGGGCAACAGAAGAGAGGGGGAGCGGGCGGATATACTGAGCGACAGAGAGACCGGTATAGAAAAGAAGAATAAGAAGGCTGTCTGATGAGAAGCATGCGATCTCTGACAATCATAGTTGCTGTGTGGCTCAGCCTGATTGCCGCGCTGTCGTCGCCGCGCGCCGGCCTGGCGCAGGTGGATGGCGGCGTTGGCCGGCACGCGCTGCTCCTGACAGCCGAGGGGCCGCTGACGCCGGCGATGGCCAACTACATTCAGCGTGGCATCGACACGGCGGCCTTGCAAGGCAGCGAGGTCATCATCCTGCAACTGAACACGCCGGGCGGCGCGATCGATTTGATGGACAAGATCATCAACCTCATCCTGGAGAGCCGTGTGCCGGTGATTGTCTATGTTGCGCCGCGCGGCGCGGTGGCCGGCAGCGCCGGCACGTTGATCACGCTGGCCGGCCATGCCAACGCCATGGCCCCGCAGACGGCTATTGGCGCTGCCAGCCCGGTGGGCGGCGAGGGGCAGAATATTGGCGAGACCATGGAAGCCAAAGTCAAGAACGTGCTGAAAGCGCAGGCGCGCACACTCGCCGCAGAGCGCGGCCCGGAAGCCGTTGCTCTGGCCGAAGCCACCATCGAAGAAGCCAAAGCGGCGACAGCTGAAGAAGCCAAAGCAGCCGGCTTGATCGACATCATCGCCGGGGATGTCACCGATCTGCTGGGCCAGCTCGATGGGCGCACGGTCAAGGTGCAGGAGCGCCCGGTGACGCTGCGCACCGGCGATCTGGC
>DAOTYS010000418.1:0-5367 GCA_034434575.1 Thermoflexales bacterium | reverse complement strand
GGAGTACGCCACACTGCGCCAGACTGATCGCGCCCCCGCTCTGATCGACGTGCGCGAGCCGTGGGAGTTTGCGCGCGCGCGCATCGAGGGCGCCCGGCTGTTGCCGCTTGGCGGCATTTTCGATTGGGCGCCGGAATTGAATCGGGATGCCTCGTATGTGGTGATGTGCCACCACGGCGTGCGCAGCGCCCAGGCCGTTCTCATTCTGAAGCGTCTGGGTTTCAAAGATGTCTGGAATCTGAGCGGCGGCATCGACGCCTGGGCGCGCCACGTTGATTCCGGCGTGCCCGTCTACTGATCGCCATGCTCAGCCCTCTATCTCGCTGGATTGCATTGGCTGCGGCGCTTGTGACCGCCATCCCCTCGCTTGCGGCGCCCGGCCTGGCATTGGGGCAGATGCCGACGCCCGGACCCAAATCCTCCTATCTGGAACAGGCCAAAGCGCTGGCGGCCGGCATGAGCGTGAATCAGAAAGTGGGGCAGCTGTTCATCATCAGCTTCCCCGGCAGCGATGTGCTGCCCGGCTCCGACATTGCCGACCTGATTGTCAACTATCGCATCGGCGGCCTGCAACTGAAGGCGGCCAACTACAACTTCACCAACGGCCCCGACGTGTTGACGCAGATCGCCGAGACGACCAACCGGCTTCAATCGTTGGCTGCGCAGTCATCCATGCCTGAGATGCAGGCGTCACCCACGCCGACAGAGACCGCGACGCCGGCGCCGGCTGCGCCTGGTCGCCGGACAGCGACCGCCACACCCACGAACGGCATCGTGGCCGTCACGCCGGCATTCATACCGCTTTTCATCGCGCTCAATCAAGAGGGCGATGGCGCGCCATACTCCGAGATCACCCAGGGCCTGACGCCACTGCCCAGCCAGCTCGCGATTGGCGCAACTTGGCGGCCAGAGAACGCCGAGATTGCCGGCCAGATTCTGGGCAGCGAATTGTCGCGCCTGGGCGTCAACGTGTTGTTTGGGCCGGTGCTGGATGTGATGGACACGCCCAAACCCGGCGCGCCCGGCGACGCCGGCGTGCGCGTGTTCGGCGGCGATCCCTATTGGGTCGGCAGGTTCGGCGCGGCGTTCGCGCGCGGCGTGCGCGCCGGCAGCGACAATCGCATCGCCGTCGTCGGCAAACACTTCCCCGGCCTGGGATCGTCGGACCGCAATGTGGATGACGAGATTCCCACTGTCCAAAAGTCGCTCGAACAACTCAAGCAGATCGAGCTGGCGCCGTTCTTTGCCGTCACCCAGATTGGCGCCCAGCCCAACGCAACGAGCGTTGCCAGCGACACCGGCGCGGTTGACGGATTGCTGGTCTCGCACATCCGCTATCGCGGCTTCCAGGGCAACATCCGGGCCAGCACGCGGCCGGTCAGCCTCGACCCGCTGGCCTATCAGGCTTTGATGTCGCTGCCAGAGATCGCGCCCTGGCGCGCGGCAGGCGGGGTGACGTTCAGCGACGCGCTGGGCGTGCGTGGCGTGCGCCGGTTCTATGACCCGCTGGACCTGTCGTTCAACGCGCGGCGCGTGGCGCAGGAAGCGTTTGTGGCCGGCAACGACGTGCTGGTGCTGGGCAGCTTTGGCCTGTCGAACTCCTGGCCAGAGCAGCTCGCCAACATCAAGGACACCATCCAGTTTTTCAGAGAACGCTATGTGAGCGATCAGACCTTCGCGGCGCGGGTGGACGCGGCGCTCACGCGCATTCTGGCGCTGAAGCTCAAGCTGTACCAGGGCGACTTTGCGCCGGAAGCGGCGCAGGTCGATGTGGAGGCGGCGCGGGAGATCATTCCCTATAACGAGGCAGTGGCTGCGATCGCCAAAGAGAGCGTCACTCTGCTGTCGCCCAGCGCGCGCGACCTGCCGGCTGTGTTAGGGCCTTCTCTCCGCAAAGATGAATCCATCGTCTTCATCACCGACGACCGCGAGATCAGGGAATGCTCGCGGTGCGGGCCCTACCCGGCTATTCCCCGTGCGGCGCTGCAAGACATCGCGCTCACGCTATACGGGCCGCGCGCCACCGGCCAGGTGGACCCGGCGCGCGTGTCTTCGTTCACCTTCAGCGACCTGGCGAACTTCCATGACCCCGTGACCGCCACAGCCGCCACAGAAGTGACGCCAACGTTGCCCGCCGAGCCGGCCATCACTGCCACGCCTTCCATCACCGGCACGCCCGAGCCGCCCGCGCTCAGCATCCAGGAGGCCATCGAGCAGGCCGATCTGATCGTGTTCGCCATGCTCGATCTCAACGCGCAAGCGCCATCGGCGGCGCTGTTCCGGGATTTCCTGGCCCAACGCGCAGACGCGCTGCGCGACAAACAGGTGGTCGCCCTGGCGTTTGGCGCGCCCTACTACCTCGACGCCACCGAGATCAGCAAACTGACGGCGTATTTCGCGGTGTACAGCCGCGCGCCGGCGTTCCTGGAAGCCGCTATTCGCGTGCTGTTCGGCGAGGCGCCGCCGGCCGGCGCGCTGCCGGTGTCGATCACAGCCCTGAACTACTCGCTGCTCGTGCAAACCTCGCCAGACCCGAATCAAGTCATTCCGCTCACAGCGGGCAATGTGGTCACCCGGTCGCAGGCCACGCCCGGCCCGCTGGAATTGAAGATCGGCAACAGCCTGCAATTGCGGGCCGGCCCGATCTATGACCGCAACGGCCACGTGGTGCCAGACGGCACGCCCGTGCAATTCGTGCTGGCTTACCCGGTCGAGCGCGTCGAACAACAGCAAGCGCCGGTGTCCACGCGCGACGGTGTGGCGGAAATGACGGTCGTCATCGAGCGCAAGGGGCAACTGGAGATTCGGGCCATCGCAGAGCCGGCCCAGGCGTCCTATGTGATCAAAGTGAACATCGGCGACGACGCCTCCTCGATCGAAACGATTCGGCCTACCCCAATGCCCACGCCGACGCCGGAGCCAACGGCCACGCCGACGCCGGAGCCGACTGCCACACCAACTGCGTTGCCAGACGCGCCTGACGCTGAATCATCAAACGGCAACGGATTCGGTCGCGCATCGCCACAGGGTTTTGTGCTGACGCTGTTTGCATTGCTGGCGACGGGACTGGCTGCGGCGCTGGCGCTGGCGGCCGTCACGCCGATCGACCTGACCCGGCGATGGCGACTGGTGCTGTGGAGTTGGAGCGCCGGGTGGGTGGTGTATGTGCTGTATGCCGCCGGCGCGCCCGGCCTGGAGAGCATTGCCGCCGCTTTCGGCTGGCTCGGAGCGGCGGTGCTGTCAGTGACCGCTTCGGTCGTCGTGCTGGCGCTGGCGCTGGTGTTTGCCAGCCGGCAGGGCGCGCAATCGGCAACGTAAGAATCTCTGTCGGGATGCGCGATCTGCAGAATGGCCGGTCGTTCGCAGCGCATTGCCGACGTATGACCAGGGAGCTGCGTGAAGCATGGAAATCTTAAAACGCTTGTTCGGCGGGCCGGGCAAGGCCGCGCGCGGAGACGACGGCAATGCGCTTGTCTACTACGTCAAAGGCAGCAAGTGCGGCGCGATCACCCGCGTGCGCATCGACAAATACAACGAACTCAGCCTCGATGACGATGGCGAAAACTACATCGCGCGCAAAGTGGTGGTGGACAACGTGTGCTACGGCGCGGTGGAGATTGAACTGCGCTTCGACGCCAACCGCAACGAAGTCAGCCGCAGCATCGAGGGCGGGACGTTCGTGACGCGCGAAGAGTACGAAGCCTGGCAGGCCAAACAGCCGGCCAAAGCGAAATAGAGCGCCGGCGTCGCGGATGAGCGCTGAGGTTTGCATCCGTTCAGCGATCATCCGCGTTTGCCAGCGCGCTGCGCGTTCTATCCAAGAATGAGATCGTCGAGCGCGCGCTTGGGGACATGATGCGCGCCAGCGGCGTCGCGCCAGTAGCGGATATCGCCGGAGGCCGGCAACGGTTCGATCACCACTGTTTCCTTCGGCGTGCCCAGCGCGATCACATACAGGATTTCATAGCGTTCCGGGATGCCGAGAGTCTTTGCCAACGGCTCGCGCTGCACCGAGCCAATGATGCAGCCGCCTAACCCCTTCTCAGTTGCGCCCAGCAGAATGCTTTGCGCGGCAATGCCGGGATCGACGCCGAAGTTCTGGGTCAATTCTTTGTCGCCCAGCATGACGATGTAGGCGGCCGGCCGCTCGCCTTCAACAGGCCCAGGCCAGTCTTTCAAATAGCCGGCCCAGGCCAGATGAGGGAACACCTGCGCGCACCAATCGGGTGTGTTCACCAGCTTGTACTTGAGCGGCTGCAAGTTGCGGCCCGACGCCGACAGCCGGGCCAGATCGATCAGCTCCTTGAGCGTGTCCAGATCGACCGGCGCGTCCTGATGGAAACGCCGGTAGCTGCGATTGCGGACGACCAGTTCTTTCAGGTTCATGGATGCGCCTCCGGGCGTGTGAATCGGCGGGATAGTGAGAGTATAGGCCTGCTCGAACACGTAATGCGCTGCGCTGCGCTGGGGGCGGGGCGCTGGAACGTCCGCATTCAAGCTCACCACGTGCGCTCTTTCAGCAATTCTTGAATGGCCTCGCGGGGAACCGGCAACTCGTCGATGCGCGCTTCAAGCCAGCGCGAGAAATCCTGTTCGATGGGGTCGCTCCAGCGGTCGTCGATCTGGCCGGGGGTGTACACGCCCTCGGCCAGGCGCTGCTTGCCAAAGCGGTCGCGCAACTGGATCAACTCGCAGGTCTTCACCACTTTCTCGACCAGATGGGCGGGAATGAAGATCACGCCGTCCTCGCGGCCCAGCACGATGTCGCCCGGCATGACGGTGACCTGCCCGATGCGCACGGGGCAGTTGATGCCCATCAGCATGATGGTGGGCGAGGCATAGGTGGGATGCCAGCCGCGCACGAAGCTGGCAAAACCGGGCAACGCCTTGATGCCGTCCAGATCGCGCACGGCGGCGTCGTGCACCACGCCGTTGCCGGATTTGGCATGAATGGCGGTGGCCAGGTTGTCGCCGATGATCGGCCCCTGCTCGATTTTGCCATACACATCGGCGACATAGACATCGCCGGGCGCAAGCAGGTCGATGGGCCAGGAGATTTGATCGCCGATGCAGCCGGCTGCCGCGCCGCGCTCTTCCATCAGGGCGCGCAGGTTGGGACGGCGCGGCATGTACATGGCGGTCAGGGCGCGGCCGGCCAGCACTTCGCCGGGGTGCGTGCGCATCCAGCCGCCCTCGTACTGGTGGTGATAGCCCTCGTTGCGCAACACGCCCCACGCAGCGGTGATGGTGATGTTGCGCGCGCGGGCGATCAGCGCGTCGGGCACTTTGGGCCGGCCATCGGCAAACCGTTCGCCGGTCCATTCACGGGTGTAGTCGATCAGTTCTTCGGGGGTCAGGTTAAACGGG
>DAOTYS010000417.1:0-2975 GCA_034434575.1 Thermoflexales bacterium | reverse complement strand
GTAGCGGGTCGAGCCAACCGTGATGCCCATCACCTCGTCGTAGTCGCTCAAGCTGTCGCCGTCGCTGTCGGTCAGCAGCGGATCAGTGCCCAGCAGCTTCTCGTGATCGTCGCTCAGGCCGTCGCCGTCGCTGTCGGGGCCGGACTGGGCGCTGGCGATGCCGAATTCGGAGCCGGCCTGCGGCGGGGCGGGCAAATCCACGGCCGGGCTGCCGGCGCGAAAGGCAGCGTGGTCGCGAGCCAGTTGCGCCATCTCGGCTGCTTCGCCGAGCGCAACAGACGCAGGAGCAGGCGCAGCTGGCAGAGCGCGCAGCGAAAGGTTCTCCTTGAGGAAGTTGCGCTGGGCCTCGGCTTCGTGCTGGCGGGCCTGCTGGCCGGCCAGTTGCGTGCGCTGCTTGTCGTTGGCCTGCGCCGTCTGGATCCCTTGAAGCACCGGCGAGACCGCCAGCACAGAGACCAGGCCGGCCATGAAAGCGCGGCGCAGGCCGCGCCAGCGGGCCAGCGCGGCCGCTGCCAGCGCGAACAGGCCCAGCGTCGCGCCCGTCAATGCCCACAACGGCATCTGCGCGCGCAGCGCAGCGGCCTGGACGGCCAGCCAGCGTTCTGCCTGCGAGGATGCTGTCCAGGCCGGCAAGTCGGAATAGGCGAACTGGATCATGCCGCTGGCCTCGGTGCGCGCGCCGTTCTCCGGGGCGAAGCGCACGTTCAGGCGCTGGCGCAAGGGCAGGCCGCGCTCGTTCAACCAGACGATGCCCTCGCCGGTCATGTCGGCGTAGCGCGAGGCGAGGGTCAGGCCGGCGCCAGCCGGCAGTGCGCCGGTTTGTCGGGCGCGCTGCTGGGCGGCCTGCTGCATCAGGCCGGCGAAGGCTTCGCCATCAATATCGAAGCGCAGAGCGTTCAGCTCGCCCTCCAGCGGGCGCACGTTGCGGGCGGCGGCCAGCGGCGAAAGCCAGTCGTTGCCGGGGGCCAGGGCCAGATCGAAATCATCCAGGGTCTGCCACTCGCCATCGCCTCGGCGGGCGCGGGCAGAGGCAGGCGTGACTTCCAGCTCGGTGGCGAGGCTCGCCTGGCCGGGAACGGCGATGGCTGACTGGCCCTCGTCTACGATGCGCACGGTGAACGATTGCGCCTGTGGGCGGGCCTCGCCTTCCAGGTAGGCGCGTTGCTGCCGGCTGTTCTGGCCGGCGGTCAACAGGCCGGCGGCCGGGATGGTGTTTTGCTGGATATCGGCGGTGAAGTGATAGGCCGGCAGGGCCTGGGCCATTTGCCACGCCGCGCGCAGGCGCTGCTCATCTGAGGGCGCAGCGAAAACGCCGCCCAGGCCGGCAGCCAGAACGGTTGCCAACACCACAATCAAAATGCCCCCCATCCACATACGACGACCCACGACTGGCCGGCTCATCCCACTCACCTCTCGTCAAACCTCAAACGCATTTCACAAGCTCAGGTGTCGGCCTCCTCAAAAGGAGTTCGACACCTCACTTGGCATTGTCAACCGTGTACTCTTCGTCAATCATATCGTCGCCGTTCAGGTCCACGCCGAAGTACAGGCCCTCCGGCCTGTCGTGCTGCCAATCGGCGAAGTCAATGAAGACCTGCGCGCCGGCTCTGAGCTGGATGCCCTCAGCGTAGAACTCCTCGTCAGCTTCCCCGGTGACGCGATTCATGACAAAGTTGAACAGGCCATCGTTGGTCAGCCGTTCGGCCAGGATGGTCAAATTGCCGCTCTTGCTGTCCAGCCCGATGCCGATGACGCCGCCATCCTGCATATCGGCGCCCTGCACCTCGAAGTAGTAATCGGCCTTTTTGTCTTTGCCCTGGTTTTCCAGCGCCACCACCAGGTAGGGTGATTGGGCAGAGTCAGTCTCGTAGATCAGGATCTCCTCGCGCGGATAGAAGTTCACCACGTCGGCGCGGCCGGGCTGCAAGTCGATCTGCTCGATGCCGATGGCGAAGCCTGGCGCGAAGAAGAACAGGTCGGTGGCGGTTGGCTCGGTGAGATGCCGGCCATCAATGGTGACGGTGATGTTGGCGGAGGCCGGCAGCGCATAGCGCGGCTCAGGGGCATTGATGTTCACGCCCATGCGCCAGGGCAAGACCTGCGCGCCGGGGATTTCGTTGACCATGCGCCCATCCACATAGCCCAGGCGACGGCCGGCGTCGTCGGCAATCAGCAGACGCCCTTCGCCGTCCAGGAAGATTTCGACCATCTGCCGGGCCGGCGCAGCCAGCTTGCCGGCGCCGGTCGCGCGCGCCACGCAAAACTCGCAGGGCGGCTGATCCAGGCGCGCCGACGTGGGGGTTAGATCCAATGTCTGTGTGCCGGCGTCGCCGGAATACAGCTCCGATTCGACTTGCGGATTGATGGACGCTTCGTAGACCCAACTGTTCTCGTTCACGTCGATCAGCAGCTCGCGCTCCTGGCCGGGGTAGTTGTTGTCGTACACCTGAACAATGAACAGGCCATTGCCGGCATCCTTGACCCCAAACGGCGTGATGGCGTGGCCGCCGCTCATGTCGGGTTTGTAGATGCCAATGGTGTAGCTCTCTTTTGAGAAGTCGGCTTGTTTCAGCACATCGAGGATATCGGTGGGCGCGCCCTTGATGACCCGGCCGGCCACGGTGGGCACAGCCTGCGTCGTCCACCAGTAGGCAATCTCGCGCTGAAGCGGCTCGTTGTCTTCGATCCGGAGAGCGCTGGCCGAAGAGCCGCCAAACGATGCAGGCGACACCTGCCCGTTGAACATCAACAGGCTCAAGGCCGCCATGCCCTCGCAGTGGCCGCCCTTCATGGCGTCGTTCGTCTGTTCCATCCACTGTTGAGCGACCGGCGAGAGCACGCAGGCACTGCCGCTGCCGCGCGCGCAGACCGCATCGCCAAACATGCGCTGCATCTCCACGGGCGTCAGGTTGACCGCCGGGATATCATCGCCGTAGTTGGGGAACGAGAAGCCGTGTTGGGCCGGCCGGAAGCCG
>DAOTYS010000416.1:0-4482 GCA_034434575.1 Thermoflexales bacterium | reverse complement strand
ATTACTACGTGGCAAACCTGATGATGAAGCCGCGCGTCAAGGGCGTCTACGTCACCGGCATGGGGCCGAACTATCGTCGCGTAAGCGTCGAGGGTTAAAGTTAAGCCAGTCCGTTCAGCAGTCAGATGGCGCTTGTGACGCGCCATCTGACTGCCGTTTTCGCGCTTCCGCTCACCATGTGGCAGTACATCGTCCGTCGTGTTCTTCAGGCGATCTTCACCCTGTTCGTGCTGTCGCTGATCACTTTCTTCGTGGCCAAAGTCACCCCCGGCAGCCCGCTCGGCCTGGACGACCCGGAAAACGCCGCCAAGATCACACCGGCCATGCGCAAGCAACTGCTCGAGCAGTACGACCTGGACAAGCCAGTGCCGGTCCAATATGTGCTTTGGTTCACCAAATTCATCCGCGGCGACCTGGGCCTCTCGCTCACTTACCGCAATGAGCGCGTGCAAGATATTCTCGCCCGCACCTGGCCCATCTCGGCGCAACTCGGGCTGATCGCCGCGCTGCTGGCAATCAGCCTGGGCATGTTGCTCGGCATCATCGCCGCCGTCTACCGCAACACGATCATCGACTACCTGAGCATGTTCATCGCCGTCATTGGCGTTGCCGTGCCGAGTTTCGTCCTGGCCATTGGCTTAATCCTGCTGTTTTCACTGACCCTGCACTGGTTCCCTGTCACCGGCTGGGGCGCGCCGGAACGCATGGTGATGCCGATTGTGGTGCTCATGCTCGGCCCGCTGGCCACCACCGCGCGCTTCACCCGCGCCAGCATGCTCGAAGTGATCAAACAGGACTACGTGCGCACAGCGCGCGCCAAAGGCCTGCTGGAGCGCGTCGTCATCATGCGGCACGTGCTGAAGAACGCCCTGATTCCGGTCATCACAGTCGCCGGCCCAACCCTGGCCGGGATGCTGACCGGGTCGGTGTTCGTGGAACAAATCTTCACCATCCCCGGCGTCGCGAACGCCTTCGTCGGGGCCATTGGCGGGCGCGACTATCCCATGATCATGGCCCAGACCATCATCTTCGGCGGCCTGGTCATCTTCATGAACCTGGCTGTGGATGTGGCCTACGGCATCATCGACCCGCGCATCCGCTATTCGTGACTGTCGCGGCCGGCGCAAACAGCGGCAGAGGAAGCAGAGTCACATGCTGGAAACGTTGAGAAAGCGAGTTCGGAACGAACACAGCGCGCCGGAACACCTGACGATGCGCGCGCCAGAGAACCCCTGGGTCAAGGCGTTTCGCCGTATGCTCAAGAATCGCGGCGCGGCGCTCGGCTTGTCGGTCATTGTCTTTTTCATTGTGATTGGCGTCCTGGCCGATGTGATCGCGCCCTATGACCCGATCAAGCCCAACTTCACCGCCCTGCGCCAGCCTCCCAGCCCGCAACATCTGTTCGGCACTGACAAACAAGGCCGCGACATCCTGAGCCGCATCATCCATGGCGCGCGCATCTCGATGGCGGTGGGCTTTCTCAGCCAGGGCCTGACCATTTTGATCGGCACTATTGTGGGCGCCATCGCCGGCTACTATGGCGGCAAAGTGGACACAATCCTCATGCGGATCACCGATTCGCTGTACGCCTTCCCCACCATGCTGCTGTTGATCATCTTCATGGCGGCGTTCGGGCGCGGCTTCATCAACCTGCTGGTGGCGATGTCAATCGCAGCCTGGGTCGGCCCGGCCCGCCTGGTGCGCAGCCAGGTGCTGCAACTGAAGGGCCAGGCGTTTGTGGAAGCGTCTCATGCGCTGGGCGCGCCGGCGCGACACATCATCCTGCGTCACATGCTCCCCAACCTGATCGGCTCGCTGATGATCTTCCTGTCGTTCGGCGTGCCGGCCGCCATCATGGCCGAGGCCGGCCTCAGCTTCCTGGGCATCGGCCTGGTGCCCCCCACCCCAAGCTGGGGCGTCATGCTCAACGACGGATTTGCCGTGCTGCGCGCCCTGCCCCATGTTGTGTTCTTCCCCAGCCTCGTCATCATCATCACCATGCTGGCCTTCATGTATCTGGGCGATGGTCTGCGCGACGCCTTCGACCCGCGCAGCGCCTGATTCACATCAGGCTTGCGCGCGCAATTGGCCGGCTGTGTCACACCGACGCAGCCGGCCTTTTATAATCCCGCCGATGACTGACTCCCTTTTCGGCGAACTGCCTGTCCGTGATCTGGCCGGCTTCACGCCGGCAGCCCGGCTCAGCGACCTCCAGCGCGGAAAGATGAAGCGCGTCGATCTCAACGGCGTCTCGATCCTGCTGGCTGTGCTGGACAGCGCCAATGGCCCGGCCGCTAACCTGGCCGGCGTCGAAGTCGTCGCCTTCACATCGATATGCCCGCACGCCCTCGGCGACCTGTCCTACGGCTCGCTCTCCAACGGCGAGGTCGATTGCCCCGATCACGGATACCGTTTCAACGCGCGCACCGGCGCGTGCATCTTTCCAAAGCAGGGGCCGCGTCTGCAAACGTATCCGGTGCGCGTGCTCAGCGACGGCACAGTCATGGTCAAAGTCGAGCGCCCGGCGTGGATGTCGTCGGGCGCATGATCTTCGGTCAGATCGGGAGAACACAGCGCAATGAAAATCAAACTCGCCTACGGCAAGAGCGGCCTGTGGATTGACATCCCCGACGCCTGGAACGCAACCGTCATCGAGCCAGGATACGCGCCCGGCCTGCCCGATCCGGCGCAAACGATCCGTGAGGCTGTGCGCGAACTGCGCGAGCTGCCCGGCCTGGAGCGCCGGCGCATCGGCGTCATTTTCAGCGACATCACCCGCCCCACGCCCAATCACATCATCCTGCCGGCCCTCCTGGGCGAACTGGCTGAACTGGGCGCGCCGCGCGACCACATCACCTTGTTCAACGCGCTGGGCACGCATCGCCCCAACACACCCGCCGAGTTGCGCCAGATGCTGGGCGACGCCGTTGCAGACCAGTATCGCATTGTCCAGAACAACGCCTTTGACGAATCGACGCAGGTGTGCCTGGGCGTGAGCAGTCGCGGCCACGAGATCTGGCTCAACCGTGAGCTGGTCGAATGCGACCTGAAAATCCTGACCGGCTTCATCGAACCACACTTCTTCGCCGGCTTCTCCGGGGGCGGCAAGGCGGTCATGCCCGGCATGGCCGGCCTGAAAACCGTGCTCGGCAACCACGACGCTGGCATGATCGGCCATCCCAACGCCACCTGGGGCGTCACGCACGGCAACCCGGTCTGGGAAGAGGCGCGCGAAGTGGCGCTGAAAGCCGCTGAGATTCCGCAACAGTCGCGCCTGTTCCTGCTGAATGTCAGCCTGAACAGGGACAGGCAGATCACCGGCGTGTTCGCCGGCGACCTGGACGACGCGCACACGCGCGGCTGCGCCTTTGTGCGCCAGACGGCCATGCAGCCGGCCCCCCACCCCTTCGACATCGTGGTGACAACCAACTCCGGCTATCCCCTTGACCTGAACCTGTACCAGACGGTCAAGGGCATGAGCGCAGCGGCGCAAATCGTCAAGCCAGGCGGCGCCATCATCACCGCCGCCGAATGCTGGGACGGCATTCCCGACCACGGTCTGTACGGCCAACTGTTGCGCGAGTCGGCCAGCCCGCAGGACCTGCTCGATCGCATTCACGCCTTCAGCGCGCCGGTGCAGGACCAGTGGGAAGCGCACATCCAGGCGCTGGTGCAGTTGAAAGCGGATGTGTATCTGCGCAGCGACGGGCTGAGCGACGACCAAATCCGGACTGCGCTGCTCAAGCCATGCCAGCGCATCGAGGACACGCTGGCCGAGTTGCGCGCGCGCTACGGCCCCGACGCGAGCCTCTGCGTCATGCCCGAGGGGCCGCAAACGGTGGCCTATCTGCCGGCCGGCTAGCGCGAAGGCACGCCCAATGATGACTCCAGACACACATGCAGACGATGCCCGGCTGCTGCGCCTGGTTGCGCTGCAGAGCCGCGACGCATTCGAGTTGCTCTACGACCGCTACGCCGGCCAGGTGTATGGCGTCGCGCAGCGCATTCTGGAAGACCGCACCACGAGCGAGGATGTGACGCAGGAGGCGTTTGTGCGCCTGTGGCAGCGCGCCGAGAAATTCGACGCAGAGCGCGGCAACGTGCGGAGCTGGTTGCTCACCATTGCGCACCGCATGGCAATCGACACACTGCGACGACGGCGCGCCAGACGGACACTCGAGCCGGAACGCGCTTCGGGCCAGGATACCTTCAACGGCGCCGAGAGCGAGTCAGAGACAGAGTGGGACTATCTGGACGAGGAAGCCAACACGCCTGAAGAGGCGCATCTGAACATCTCGCGCCAGCGTGTGCGCCAGGCCATCGCCAGCCTGTCTGAGCCGCACCGGCGGGTGATCGAACTGGCTTTCTTCTCCGGGCTGACACACCGTGAAATTGCCGAGCGGCTGGGCGAGCCTTTGGGCGCCGTGCACAGCCGCGCACGGCAGGCTATGCTGCTGCTACGACAAAAACTGCCTGAATTCG
>DAOTYS010000415.1:0-1519 GCA_034434575.1 Thermoflexales bacterium | reverse complement strand
AAGGGCGCGCGATCACCCTGCGTTACAACCACCTGCGCCCTATGGGCCGGAGGCTCAAGGGAAGATAGGAGAAGTGAGGACTGGATGATCAGATTTGTCATGTCTGCCATGTCTTTCATGTCTGTCATGTCTGTCATGTCTATCGCGCATCGAGTCGTCGTCGCGACCGCGGCGCTCGCCCTGGCGATTCCCGCCGGTGGAATCGCAGGCACAGCGATGGCAGCGCCGCCCGCGGCGCCGCGCGCAATCAACTTTTTATGCGGCGATTCGCAGACGCCGCAGGTGATGATTGACATTGACGGGACGTTTGCCCACCGCGATAACAGTTGGCAGTCACCCGAGGTTGGGCGCATGTTGAAGTTCCAGTGCTATCCGGCGCTGGGCCGCGATGCCGCGGGCGAATGGATCCTCGTGCCCTATGGCAGCACGCGCGCCTGGGTGAACCTGAGCGCGGTGCGCTTCGCAGACGGCATGAACATCGGCCAGTTGCCATCCGCCGATCAGGTGCCGCCGGCGCCGCCGCCCAGGCGCATGCGCCTGCCCGGTGCCCCCACCGTCAGCCGCAAGGTGCAGCAGTTGTATCGAGACGCGGTGCGCGCCGGCCGCATGCCCGGCATGGCAACCGTGATCGGCGACTGTAACTCCGAACATCCCGTCTACTTCGGCCGCTTCGGCGCGGGCGCCTTCGACCTCGCGCCCTACCCGGAGCTGCAAAACGCTGCGCGGGCCTTCGCTGCTTCTTTCAGGCGCGTCAGCATCGCCACCAGCGGCAGCTTCAACGCGGCGATGGCCTTCGACCCGACCTGGTCTGATCCCAGGAAGTGCAAAGCCGACGAAGGCCCGCTGGCCTGCGAGTTGCGCCTGTCCAACGCCAGCGTGTTGCTGATATCGCTCGGGACGGGCGACACGTTCACCTGGCGGGATTTCGAACGCAATTACAAGGCCATGATTGACTACGCGCTCGCCAGTAAGGTGGTGCCGATCCTGGTCACCAAGGCCGACGATTTGGAGACGCGCCAGGGCGGCGCGCCGGCCGATTACATCAACGGCGTGGTGCGCAAACTGGGCGCGCAATACGGCCTGCCGGTGATTGACTTCGCCCTGGCGGCCAGACAACTGCCGGGCGGTGGGTTGGTGAAAGAGCACAATGTCAACCTGCAACCCATTGACCCGTTCCACCTCAACGAGGCGGGCATGGATGCCAAGATCCTGCTTACCTTGCAGACGCTGGCGCAGTTCCCAACTGTGCCTCCCCCTGCCAGGAGACGATGAGCTTGAAGACCTCCCTTTCGACGACGGCGCGCAGAGCGCTGATGCTGCTCGTCATCCTCTCCGCGCCTGTGGCGGCCCACGGGCAGGCATCGGCCAAGATCACCATCACAGCAGAACAGGTCTGGTTGCGCAACGCGCCGAGCCTGGTGGCGAGCAATACCGTGCCAGTGGACAAAGGCCAGTTCTACGACGTGATCGGGCGCACGGCGGACAACGCCTGGTGGCAACTGGCGGTCCCCGGCGCGGA
>DAOTYS010000414.1:0-7982 GCA_034434575.1 Thermoflexales bacterium | reverse complement strand
CAGAAAATCGGCGGAGTGCATCCCTGGCTGCGGGGCGAGTTCGACCACGTCGAATCCGACCACCTCGGCATTGCGCGCCACCGTGCGCAAAATAGTCATGACCTGCTGCCAGTTCAGACCGCCTGGCTCGGGCGTGCCGGTGGCCGGCACATAGGCGGGGTCGAAACAGTCGGCGTCAATCGTCAGGAATGTCTTGCGGCCGCGCACCCATTGCGCCAGGGTGGCGAGATAGGCCGGGCCGGCGTGAATGTCCTCGGCAAAGAAGGTTCGCAGCGTGTCGCCCTGGTCGGTCACAGCGTCGATCAGGTCGGCCTCTTCCTGCGCCAGCGAGCGGATGCCCAGTTGAACCACCGGCCCGAGTTCGAGCAGCCGGCGAGCGGCGCAGGCGTGGCTGTAGGGCGAGCCTTCAAACGCATCGCGCAGATCGGCGTGCGCGTCGATCTGCACGGTCAGCAGAGGCGTTCCGTATACCGCGGCCAGGCCGCGACCAAAGCCGACGGACACGGTGTGTTCGCCGCCCAGTCCCACCACCAGTTTGCCGGCGCCGGCGTGTTCGGCAACCACAGCGGCGATGCTGTCGAGCGCGGCTTCAATCGTGCTGTGGCCCAGCGCGAGATAGGGCAGCGTATGCACGCCGTAGTCGAGGGCCGGCTCGCCGCGAAAGTCGCGGTCGTACAACTCGATTTGCGTGGACGCCTGAATGATGGCGCGCGGGCCATTTTTCGTGCCGCCCATGTAACTGACCGTGGCCTCGAACGGGATGGGGACGACAACGGCCCGGCTGGTTTCATAGGCGCTGTGCTCAGCATCCAGACCGAGAAAGTTTTCCGGGGGCAGGAATGTGTAGTGGGCCATTGAAAGTTCGCAAGGCTCGTCAGGTTGATGGGGTTCGCAAGCCATGACAAACCTTAAGAACCTTATCAACCTTACTAACCTTACTAACCCGCATCCGGGTGGGCGGGGCGGTATTCGTCGTAGGCGGACTTGAGCGCGGCCACCAGCGCCTCGCGCCGGTCGTACAGGCGTTTGAGCGGCCGGGGAGCGCGCCTGGACAACAGATAAGCGGCCAGGATAGGCAGCGCGATGGTCGAGTCGGTGTAACACACCACCGTGTCCGGCAACTGATCGGGATCGACCTTGCCCCAGGTCACCGCTTCCTGCGGGGTCGCGCCGGACAGGCCGCCGGTGTCGGGGCGGGCGTCGGTGAACTGGACGAAGTAATCGTGTCCGCGCTCCGGGATGCCGAGGATTTCCTGGATTTGCGGCTCGGTCTGGAGGATGAAGTTTTTGGGGCTGCCGCCGCCGAAGATGACCACGCCGCTCTTGCCGCCGGCGTGCTTGGCATCGTACACAATGGCAGCCGTCTCGTTCACGTCCAGTTCCGGGTCGAAGCCGGCATCCATGCCGGCCAGTCGCAGGGCCGCGACGTTCATGCCAATGGTCGAGTCGCCGGGGCTGGAGGTGTACACCGGCACGCCGCATTCATAGGCCGCTGTCAGCACCGACTTGTACGCGCCGCCCAGCGCCTGCTCGCGGGCCTGGGTGTAGCGGCCCAGCCGGTAGTGCAGCTCGGCGGTGCTCATGCGGCGCTGAAACTCAGGCTGCTCGATGCACTTGCGCAGGAAAGCGTCTGACTTGAGCAACACGTCCTGGTCGAACACGATATCGTAGATGCGGATGATTTTCTGCTCGCGCAACGCCACGTCATCGACGAAAGGCGACGTTTGGAACAGCTCGAAGCCCAGTGAGCGGTGCATGTCGTGATAGAGATTGGCGCCGGTGGAGACGATCCAATCGACAAAGCCGGCTTCGATCAACGGCACAAGGGCCGCGTAACCGATGCCGGTGGGCGTCAACGCGCCGGACAGCGTGACGCCGACGGTGACATCCGGCTCGAGCAACTTGCGCGCAATCAACTGGCACGCCTCGCGCAGGCGGGCGGCGTTATAGGCCAGAAAGAATTCATCGACCAGCCGATCGACTGTCAGGCCGGCGGAGATGCGGTCGGGGGCGAGTTTGCGTCCGTAGGTCATGGGCGGGGTAAAGTTGATAAGGTGGGTAAGGTGGGTAGGGTTCGTAAGGTTGGCAAGGTCGGCGGGGAGCTATATCAGGACGGCGGCGGCCACGACGGTGGTCCAACGGCCCTGCTCGTCGCCAGTGGCGGTGATGGTCATGCTGGTCGAATCGACGATCAGCCCGCCGACGCGATATTGCTCGCGGCGCTCGTTGTAGTCGCGGTCCAGATCGAATGGCACGCCGAGGACGGTGGCCAACATGCCGGCGGCCAGGTCTTCGGCAAAATCGCCGGCCTCTTTCTCGGTCTGGCCATAGGCATGGTGCTCGGAGAGATAGCCGTATTTGCTGGGGTCAGAAGGGATGGCGACGCCGATGGAAGCGGCAATGCGCCGGCCCGGCTCGTTGGTGGACATCTCCGCGACCACGCAGAATGTCACCTCGCCCGGCTCCAGCGCGGGCAGCCCCTCCTCTTTGGACACAATCCGGCAGCCGGGCGGAAAAATGGAAGACACGCGCACAATGTTGAGGTGGGCGATATCGGCGTTGCGCAGCGCCATCTCAAAGCTGGTCAGCTTGGCCGGGTGCACCCCAACCCCGCGCGTCAGAAACAACTTGCGTGGAACGAATCGCATCTTTGACTACTCCTCTGCTTCAGTATTGTCGGACAACACAAGGCGTCGCCAACAGCCAGCCGGCCGCTCACACAGCCGGCCGCGCGCGGGTGACTTTCTCCTGGTTTGCACGCGGACAGTTCGCACCCGGCTGATGCCTTTGCGCGGCAGATTGTAGCGTAAATGGCAGGGCGCAGCGCCCGGTTACAATGCGCCCCAGATTGACGATTGCCATGACTGCGCCGTGTGACTCGACCAACATCCCCTGCGCCCGCCCATGTCTTGCGCGCGGGCTTGCGGCGCGTTAACCCCAGGCGAGATCATCGCTTCGAGATGGATGCGCGTATGTTCAATTTTCGTCGGTTCGCTCTGATCGTGATGCTGCTTGCCTGGAGCAGTTTGCTCTTTGGCGCCGGCTGGCTGGCGCGATCGCGTCTTGTCCCCGGCGCGGGAACTCAGGTAACGATCCATGCGCCGGAATATCGATTGCTCGACGAGGCATGGGGACGTGTGCGCGAGAGCTTCATCGGCGACGTGCCGAGCGACACTGTGCGCAATTACGGCGCGATTCGGGGCATGCTGGCCACCCTCAACGACCGCTGGACTGTCTTCGTCGAGCCGCAGCCCAGAGCCATCGAACGCGACCACCTGCGCGGCCAGTTTGGCGGCATCGGCGTGGAGATTCGGGTGGATGAGGCGGGGCGCATCTTCCTGACGCCCTACCGCGATTCGCCGGCTGAGCGAGCCGGCGTGCAGGCCGGCGATGTGCTTGTGGGTGTCGATGGCGTCGCCGTCAGCAAAGACACCCGCTTTGAGGAGGTGGCAGCCAGAGTGCGCGGCGAAGTCGGGACGGTGGTTCGCATTACCGTCCAGCGCGGCAATCACACGCTGGACTTCAGCATCACCCGCGCCATGATCGAAATCCCTTCGGTGAACTGGCGCATCATCACCGACACAATCGCGGGCGACGCCCCGGTCGGCTACATCGGCATCCGCCAGTTCACCGAGCGCACCGGCGGCGAGGTGAAGCGGGCCATCAGCGAGTTGCGTGACAGCGGCTCTCAGGCCTATCTCATTGACTTGCGCGACAATACTGGCGGTCTGCTGGCCTCGGCTGTGGAAGTGGCCAGCCAGTTTCTGAGCGGTGGCAACGTGTTGATCGAGCGCAAACGCAATCAGATGGGCGGCAGCGAGGTCACCGTGACGCACCCCGTCATCAGTGGCGGGCTGGCGCTGCGGCAGCCATTGTCCGTGCTGGTCAACGCCAGCACCGCCAGCGCGTCGGAAATTGTGGCCGGCGCGCTGCAAGATCATGGCCGGGCGCGGCTGGTCGGCGAAAAGACGTATGGCAAGGGATCGGTTCAGTTGTTGTTCGACTTGAGCGATGGATCATCCGTCCACGTGACTGCCGCCAAATGGCTGACCCCCAATGCGCGGGCGATCGACGGCGTGGGGCTTCAACCAGACATCGAAGCGCGTCGCGCCGAGGGCGAGGCCGAGAGAGGCATCGACTCTCAACTGGAGCGGGCGCTGGCTGATTTGCGCGCTCAGGCGGCGGCAGCCAGATAGGCAATCCGATCCAGGGCGCTGGCGCGGCGATTTGCAGAGTCTCGAAATAAGGAGTGAGAAGTTCAAGATGCAGACACAACAGCACGGGTCAGGCTCAGGCATCCTTAAGATGGCGCTTCTGGGGCTGTTGGGCGTTATTACAGGCGGCCTGATTTTCGCAGCCGGCCTCGGCGTGGGTGTGGCGACTTCCGGCAGCTTCGCATTCACCGGCCCATCCTCGATTGAACCTCTGGCTGCGCCAGCTGCGGACGCCGAACAAAGCCGGCCTTCCGGCGTCGATACCGCGTTGATGAACGACGTGCTGCGGCGATTGCGCAGCCAATGGTACGGTGAAATGCCAGATGGCGACAAATTGACCGACGGCGCTATCCGGGGCATGGTGGCCGCGCTGGGCGATCCCTTCACAGCCTATGTCGAGCCGCGCTACGCCAAGATACTCGAGGACGATGCCAGCAGCACTTTCGAGGGCATCGGCGCAACGCTGCGCCAGGTGACCGGCGGCGGCGTGCAAATTGTGCGCACGTTCGACGGCGCGCCGGCGCAAAAAGGCGGCGTGTTGCCGGGCGATCTGATCGAGGCTGTCGACGGCACGCCGGTGAGCGGGCTGAGCACCTACGAGGTCGCAGCCCTGGTGCGCGGGCCAAAGGGCACAACTGTCACCCTGACCCTGCGCCGGGCAGACGTCCCCAAACCGTTCGACATATCGCTGGTGCGCGACCGCATCAACATTCCGCTGGTCACGGGCAAAATGGTTGGCGATAACAAGATCGCCTACGTCAGCCTGTTTGACTTCAGCGCGCAGGCCAACGCCCAGCTCACTGCGCAATTGCGAGAACTGCTGAAACAAAATCCCAAAGGACTGATTTTGGATCTGCGCGACAATCCGGGCGGCTTGCTCAGCCAGGCCGTCGAAGTCGGCGACATCTTTTTGAAGGACGGGGTGTTCATCATCCAGCGCGACAGCAAGGGGAACGAGGAGCGCAAGAGCACGACCAATCGCGGCATTGCCCAGGACATTCCGATGGTGGTGCTGGTGAACGGCGCATCGGCCAGCGCCGCCGAAGTGCTGGCCGGCGCCATCCAGGATTACAACCGCGCCAAAATCATGGGCGAACAGACCTTCGGCAAGGGATCGGTGCAGTTGCCCCAAAGCCTTTCGAACGGCGGCCAGTTGCGCATCACCATTCAACGCTGGTACACGCCCAAAAATCGCGCCATTCACGAGACCGGCATCAAACCGGACTACATCGTGCCGATGACCAACGAAGACGCGCTGCAAGGGCGAGACCCGCAACTCGACGCCGCAGTGGCCTATCTGCTTTCGGGGAAAGAGCCGGCGCCAACACCCTTCCCGACTGTGTCACCACGACCATAGTCAAATGCGAATGCGCGATGCCAATCCCCGGTCTGGGGATTGGCATCGCGCATTTTGGGATTCTCCGGCTGTGTGCTACGCTTGTGGGACATGGCAATGAGCGCCACACCCACGCCTCAAACATTCGAGCCAATCGTCAGGCTGACGGCGCAATGGCGCCGGGGCGGCGCCTGGCTGGGGCCGGCCTGGGCAGTGCTGTGCGGCATTGTGGCGTCCGGCGCGTTTGCATGGTCCGGTGAGAGCATTGCGCTCGTGGCTGTGGCTTTGATCCTGGCCGAAGGCATCTGGACGACATTGTGGGCTTCGCTGGCCGGCGTGAAGTGGGACGAGCCGCTGGCGCGTTGGGCAGCGTGGACAGCAGGCCAGCCGGTCATCCGGTTGCCCTACACCCAGCCGGGATCGCCGGCTGCCCACGCGTCCATCATCCTGGGCCAGTTTCGCGCATGGCTCGCCGAGGACTTCCTGCCGTCGCACGGCGGCGCCTTGGCGAGCGCCATTCTGGCCAGCGTGATCGCCCTGGCGCTGGCGATGATCCTGGGCGCGCCGGCAATTCTCTTGACCATCCTCGCGCTGGCGCTGTCACAGATCGGTCTGGCGCTGTGCCGTGGCAATGGATCCCCTAACCCGATGCTGCGCGGACTTGTGGAGATGAGCCTGCCGCTGTTGCTCGGCTTTGTCATCTTCAAGCCGCTCACGTTGGAGATCACCGTCGCGGCTGTTGGGTTTGGCGTCACCTATGCCGGCGCCGTCTCACCGCGATGGGATCTGCGCGCATGGAACGCCGGCCAGGTCATCGTGCTCCTGTTGTTGATCGTCATGCGACACTCCGTGGGCGTGTTTGCGGTGACGCTCCTCTGGCTGCCCCAGTTTCTGCTACAGGGTCAGCCAGTTGCGCGCAACGCCCAGTGGTGGCTCATGGCAGTCATGCTGGTTGTGGCTGTGGCAATCGCCTGAATGCCGCTCACTACCAAACCAGCCTGCGCACCGAGCACCTGCGGCGTGTGTACAATACTGAGGCCCGGCATTTGGCGCCCGGCCGCCGCGCAATGGGTTCGCCCCCTATCATGGACGCCCGTTCACTCGCGAGACTGGCGCAAATCCGGTGTAAGATTGAGCGCAAGGAGAAGACAGGTATGCCACATCTAGGCCCGCTTGAGATTGTCATCATTTTGCTGATCGTTGTCCTCTTGTTTGGCGTCGGGCGCATCGGGCGCATCGGCGGCGAGTTGGGACGCGGCATCAAGGAGTTCCGCAAAGCCGTCCAGGACGAGTCTGCCGACAAACCGGGAGACAAATCAGCAGAAAAGACGGAAGAAAAGGCAGCCGCCAAAGACGAGACCAAGACAGTCGCGTAGATCGCGCACCCCGGCAGAGACGGGCGCGCCGCGCTACCAAACCCGGCAGCGCCCGTCTTTGAGTGACCTGCATGCCAGGAAGGTCGGCATTCGGATCATCTTCATCCCTGGGCGCCCTCAAGAGCATCGCCGATGTCCTGGGTGAGGTGGACGTTCGCCCGATTCGTGAAGCAGCCGAAGAACCCTTCCTGATTTCCTTCATCAGCCGCGATGCGCCATTGGCGCGACATGTTGCCTCGTTGCTCTATCGCGGCCCCCGGCCCCAAGACATCCCGTCTGTGCGCGCCGTCGAGGTGTTGACACTCGAAGCGGCGCTGGCCCGGACGGCGTTTGGCCGGCTGGCCGTCGTCATCACGCGCGAAGACCGCGACAACGCCGTTGAGGCGCAGCTTGTCCGGCGTCTGGAGCGCGCAAACACGCCGGCGCTGGTGTGTTTCGTCGGAGCCCCTGGCGCGCTGCCGCTGCTGCGCCAACACTGGTTGCCCGCTGCGACGGCGTCTCTGCACACTGTCGGTGACGCCGGCCACACCCTCGACGATGACCGGGCCACTCAGCAACTCACAGCCGCCATCCGCGCGGCCAACGCCGTGGACGCGCTGGCGCTGGCGCGGCGCCTGCCGGCCTTCCGCGAACAGGTTTCGCGGAATCTGATCGAGGAGACTGCCATCGCCAACGCGGTGTACAGCGCAAGCACGGGTCTGGCAGAAATCATTCCCATTGCCACAGTGCCGCTCAACGTGGCAGACCTGGTGGTGCTGACCAAAAACCAGGCGGTCATGGCGTACAAGATCGCCCTGGCGATGGGGATGACGGGAAATTTCAGGCAGATCATGCCCCAGCTTGCGGCGGTAGTGGGCGGCGGTTTTGTGTTCCGACAGATTGCGCGCACACTGGTAGGTCTGGTTCCCGGCTGGGGCATTCTGCCCAGGACGGCGATCGCGTTTGCAGGCACGTTTGCCATGGGCGAAGCCATCTATCGCTGGTGCGCCACAGGCGAGCGGCTGACAGAAGACGCCTTGCGGCAGGCGTACTATTCGGCCCTGGCGCGCGGGCGCA
>DAOTYS010000413.1:0-5676 GCA_034434575.1 Thermoflexales bacterium | reverse complement strand
GGTGACATCCGGCCATAACCTGAATCCCTTCCGCCCAACCAGCAGTGGGCGCAGCCTGACCTGCGCGCGGCCAGCCGAGATGAGGAATAAAAACGCGCAGACGCGGAAAGCGGTTTACCCATTCGATAATCTGTCGCGCGTGTAAGCCAATTCCGTCAGGCGCATGCGCGACGAGCACTTTGGCCTGGCTGTCGAGGGCAGACAGCGCAGCTTCCATTTCAGGCTGGTGGCTTCCGTATTGGGGCAAGGCGATCCGCGCGCCGATGAAGCCCGAAGCCAGCAGCTTTTCGAGTGGTCGAGGATCGACAGAGCCGGCGCGCACGTCAAAGCGGCAGACTGCCTGGAACCGAGATGGGAGCGCCTGCGCCGCCGCCAGCAAGTCGTCGAATGCGGGAGCGTCCATGAACGGCGTCAGCACCGCGCGAGCGATGCCGCAGCGATCCATCTCGCTCAGCAAATCACGCGGCGACACATTGTGATGGCGACCCGCATGCGCATAACAGTCCCAGTATCCGCTCATGCGACAGCGACTCCTGCCCTGGCTTCGACAACTCGCAACACCGCCGAGAAATCGTGCTCGCCCAGTCCCATGGCTTCTGCGCGCTCAAATGCTTCCAGGGTGGGGCGCAGCGAGTCCGGCGTAAAACCAATCTCTGCGCAAGCATCCATCGCCACTCGCAGGTCCTTCAACAACATGCTGACGGTAAACTGGGCCGGCTCGAACGCGCCAAACTGCGCCAGCGCCTGGGCGCGGGCATCCATGAACTTGTTGTAACCGCTGCCCGCTCTCCACATCCCGAGTGTTGCTTGCGGGCGTAACCCCGCTTTTGCAGCAAGAGACAGGGTCTCGCACGTGGCGAGAGCGCTCACTGCGAGCAATAGATTGTTGGCCAGCTTGCAGATCAGACCAGCGCCCGAATTGCCCAAATTAGCGATCGTCTTGCCCAGATCGGCGAGCAGCGGCCTGGCGCGCTCGAAGCCATCTGGCGATCCACCAGCCATGATTGCCAGTGTTCCATTTGCCGCGCCGGCGGGACCGCCGCTCACCGGCGTATCCAGCCAGGTCACACCATAGCGTTGCGCCAGCATTGCGCATTCGCGCGCGGCGGATGGATGAATCGTGCTGGCGTCCAGAATCAGCGCGCCAGGTCGGAGCACAGCGAGCAGTGATTGCGCAATGCTGCGCACATCGTCGGACGTAGGCAGACTCAGCATCACTGCCGGGCAGTCGCCCAATCCGCTTATCGAATCAGCGATCGCGCCGCCGGCGCTGATCCACTGCTCTGTGCGCGACGTGTTGCGGCGGCGATAAACAATTACTTTCCGACCACACGCTTTCAGGCGTTGCGCCAGCGCCAGCCCCATACGGCCAGGTCCGACCAAACCGACAGGCTCCAGGTCTGATTGGCGATGTTCCATTCCTGTCATCGCTTGCTCCAGCCGATTGCTTCCAGTCGAGCAATCAATGCGCGCTCCTGATCAGCGGTCAATGGGGCAAGGGGCAGGCGGGAATAGGCGCGGGGCCGGCCCCAATGCGCCAGAATGCTGCGATAGATTGCCAGATCGCTCACATCACCGATTTGTTTGTGGGTGTACAGATGCACCAGCGGCAGTATGCGCATCCATACCTCGAATCCGCGCCGCATATCTCCATCGACAACCACGGATCGAAACATCTGTTTGGCTTCGCGGGTTGCGATGTTGAGGATGCCGCTGATCCAGCCGTGCGCGCCGGCCGTCAGCCCTTCGAATGCGGAAGCGAAGCTGCCGTAGAAGATGCGCATCTTGTCGCCGACAAGATAAACCAGATCATGGACGGGCGCGACTGACTCGAAAGTGCTCTTGACCATCTGCACAACGCCCTCCTCCACCAGCATGGCGATCTCGAGCGGAGTGACTTCGGCGCAGCCGCTGTAGAGGGGGTTGTTATAAAGCATGACAGGCAGATCGGGCACAGCGGCGCGCAGACGCCGATAGTGATCGAGGATGGCCGCCTTAGGCGGCTTCTGGTAATACGGCAGGATGACGATGGCGGCATCCACGCCCGCTGCGCGCGCGGCTTGAGTCTGCGCAATGGTGAGTTGGGTGGTGTAATGGCCGGTCCCCGCGATGACAGGCGCGCGCCGCGCGGCAACCTGGACGGCCAGAGCATACAAGTTGCGCTGTTCGTCGGGTTGCAGCGCGATGAACTCGCCGCTGGTGCCGCACACAACGAGGCCGTCGGCGCCTTGTTCAATCAGCCAGTGCCAGTGTTCGGCAGTGGCGTCATAGTCCAGATTGCCGTCCGCATCAAACATGGTCATGGCCGCCGGGAAGACACCCCGAAAGCGAGTCATGTCAAAGAACATACAGCCCCCCGTCGAACGACGCGATCACCCAACTGCGCGCTGTCTTGTGCGCTGCCACAGCGCCGGCGCTCAACCTGGCCCGGTCTATGACACACCCGCCTGCGTCCAGCATCATCACGCCACCCTCCTGGTCAATCACTGCGCAGCGCTCATCGAGCGGCAAAACATGAGTCACGCCAGCCGCAGCCTGGACAGACCATTGTCTGGCGCCGAAAGGATCAAATGCTGTAACAAAACCGTTGTCTGCTCCACCAACCACCAAACCTGCAAACGCGGCCACGGCGCGCACCGGCTCGCCGAGGTGGCGCGCCCAGCGAATTCGGTCGCGCGGCTCCGCCCATTCAAAACTCTTGAGCGTAACGTCGCCGTCGAATGGAGGCATCGGGCGGCCCAGCGGCGCGGACCGGGCGTTGAACACCCGCATCCATCCCCGATTGGTGCCGGCCACGATCTCGAACTTGCCGTCGTTGTCGACGTCGCCAACCCAGATCGCGCCAAGCGATGACGTCCATCCATCATTCACGTATAGATCAATGTATCGCCCGTAGTGGTCAATCACCTGCACTGCGGAGTGGCAGGTGTTCGAGGACATGCCGCCCACCAGGACGCGCTGGCCTTCGCCATAGAGATCGACGGACTGATACTCGACAAAAGGTCCGTAAAGGATCTTCTTGCGCCATCGCTCGCGGCCATCGGGTGTGAGGGCGTGCAAGTGCATGTTGTCCGGGGACACATAGATTTCTGGTGCGCCGTCCGCGTCCAGATCGTCAATATGCGCGCGCCGAATCTGGCCCAGCCCGGCATACAGTCCATAGGTTTCAGGCAACACCCCAAACGCGCGCTGCCACAAAAGCCGTCCTTCGGCGGACAGCGCATACAATCGGCAATCCTCACCGCCGGCGACGATCAACCGCTCGCCATTCGCCCATCCGCATGAGAGCGTATTGATCGCGCCGCCGCATTCGTAGCGCCAGACTTCGTCAAATTGATCGCTGAGTTTTCGGACAGCGCCGGCTGCATCTCCAATCAGCCAGCCCTGTCCATCCCCGACCAGCGCGCGCAGCGGCCCGTGGATGCGCGCGCTGGGCGCCAGTTGGACGCCGGTATTCGCGCGCAGCATGGGCGCTATCTTCCGTGGATGTTCCGTCAACGCCGTCTCGAGAGCGTCCAAATCGGCCAGCGGGGAGCAGAAAGCCGGTGTGTCCAGGATGTGCCGGCCCGCCGTCAGCATGAACGTATGCGTGTGGGCGCCAATGTTCAACTCCACTGTCGCCGCCTGTTCGCAGTCAAAAACTGCCCGGCCGCGCGCGTCCAACTCGAACGCGACCGGCGAATCACTCCGCAGGCGAACCTGCGGCGACTCGAAGCGCGCGCTGTTCAAGCCGGCCAGCCGGCGCGCGCCGATATAGACCAGAGTTGCGTCGGTGCTGAGGCCGGGCGCTTCAAGCGGCCCGAAGCCAATGATGGCGTCGTCTCCACCTGACACGCGCGCCAAACCGTCGCGCAGCGGTCGCATCTCGAATTGTCGCGGTGCGTCAGGAGTCTCAGCGTATAGCAGATTGACAAACGTGAACGCCGCGCCGGTTGACATCTGGACGCGGGCTGTCTGCTGCCATTCGCGAATGCAGTCAGAGGTGACAGGATGCCAGGGGTAACGCTGCCACTGATCGGCCAGCGTTGCGTTGCCGCTGATCAGCCGGTGTTCGCACGCGGCGACCGAGACGATGTGGAAAGTCGCTGTTTCGCTCGCGGTGCGGCGGCTGGCCGGCGTGAAGACAGTCGGAGTCAAAATGATTGGCGCTGTTTCATCCGCCGGAATCAATTTCACGCTGCGGATGGTTGCTCGCATGGCTGTGCCTAGATAGATGCGCAGACTGTGCGACACGCCTTCCCCCAGGCGAGCGCGCCCTTCGATCACGGCATTTTCCAACTTGCCCGGCGGATCCGTCCGATCGCCCACGATAACCTCAACGGGATAGGTTTCATCGAACTGCAGGATCACCGAGTTCGCCCATGTCGTGGCGCGCGTGAGGTCGAGATCGACAATCAGGCGATAGTCTCCAGGCGCAGCGTGGAAAGTCGCGCGCGCCTCGCCCAGCAGCGTGTCGATGTGAACGCCTTTGTCATCGACGCGCGCGCCGGCCGGCGCGCGTTGCGCTACAGTCAATCGCTTCTGCGAGGCGGGCGTCAGTGACGGCAGATCGCCGAGTGTGAACCATCTGAGACAGAGATGATAGGGCTTTCCGGCTCCTGCTGAAGGCAACGCCGTCACCCGATCCAGAAACACAAAGGCGCGCCCGCGCAGCCAGACAATGGCGCGCCCCCAATCTGCGCCGCCATAGTTGCGCATGATCGAATGGCTAAACCCGATCTGATCAAGGTTGCCAATGCCGTCCATTTCGGCGAAGGCGGGCAAGGGCGTGCCCAGGCCGTCTGTAGCAATGGTGAGCGCATTGTGCCGGCTGACCCCAGATTGGCGAAAGTCGCCGTCCAGCAGCCACGTGCGCTGAAATTCATCGAACTGGATGACAGCGTTGGCGTCCTCATGGCCATGGCTTGCGCCCGCAATGCCATCCACAAGCAAATACTGATCGTCGGGCGCCCATCCGCTGCGGAAGGCGATTTTGTCAAGCGACTTCTCGGCGGGGGTGTTCGGCAATTGCAGGAACATGCGCTCCCGAAAGAAACGCGGCGCGTGCGCATGGAAATGGTGGAAGGCCGGGTCAACAATGCAATGACGCGCGCCGATATGATCGTCCGGGCGGGCGGAGGCCAGGCCGTCGTCATATTCACGCCCGACGCCGTTCAACGCTGTCATTCCGACGCGATGCCATACGAGCGACTTGCGATGGGTGAGGAATCGATACCGTGGATCACCATAGGCGAAAGCCGCCTTACCCAGCAGGCTGCATGGCGGCGGCTGTTGCCAGGGGAAAAGGTCGCCGCTGTTTGCGATGACACCTGTGTTGGCGCATGATAGGATGATGCGCTCAGCAGCCGCGCGCAATGCGCCGCTTTCAACAAAGTCCGACTGGCCGGCGGCAGTGAAGTAGTTGAAGTTGATGTCCAGTTCCAGTTCCCACTCGTGCCATGTCTCGCACTGACCGCGCGATGATCTCAACCCCGGCGCAAAGGTGTGCGCGACAACCCGGCGCCAGTAGGCTATTTCCTCCATCAGGCCGGGCAGATCGGGATAGTCGCGTTCAAAATAGCGCGCCGCCAGCCAGACGGCAAACGCAGTGTTGGTGTGATGGTTTTGTCGCAGGCCGGTGTTGTTCATAACCTCTGGCACATCGATATAGCCAATGCCCTCCTCTGAGCGGGCCAG
>DAOTYS010000412.1:0-4126 GCA_034434575.1 Thermoflexales bacterium | reverse complement strand
AAACCCCGCTGCGCCGGTGATCTCTGCAATCTGCTGACGCGCCGCGCGGCGCGCCGCCCATCGCCGGCAATCAGACAAAGACGCGTTGGGGCTGTCGTCAAGGCGGACAAAGTATACTCGCCCCGGCTTGAACGACGCAACCCGCACACCCGCCCAATCGCCGGATGTCAATCGACCATCGGCTGACCCGCGCCTGCTGCAACGACGCGCGCAGCGCGCCCTGTGGTTCGGCTTCAGAATGATCGCCGGCTTTGTCTGGTGGGAACTGCTTCTGGCGCGCATCATTGGGCGCGCCCGTGTGGAGCGCGGGCGCATGGCGCGCTTTGTCGCTCTAGCCCGCGACTTTCGCGCGCTGGCGGTGGACCTGGGCGGCGTGTGGATCAAGCTGGGCCAGTTCCTGAGCAGCCGTGTGGATATCATCCCGCAGCCGGTGATCGCCGAGTTGAGCGGCTTGCAGGACGCCGTGCCGGCCGAACCCTATGAGACGATCGCCGGCATCATCGCGGCCGAGCTGGGCCGGCCGGTGAATGAAGTGTTCGACGACTTCGAGCGCGAGCCGGTGGCGGCGGCTTCGTTTGGCCAGGCCCACCGCGCGCAGTTGCGCCCGCAACCGGGCATACAGGCCGTCGCAAATGGCGCCCCGCGCGCAACCCGCGTGGTGGTCAAGGTGCAGCGCCCTTTCCTTGATGAGATTGTCAACGTTGACCTGCGTTCCCTGAAGACGATTGCGCGCTGGCTCAAGCTGTACAAGCCGATCCGCCGGCGGGCCAACCTGGACGCTCTCATCCAGGAATTTGCCGACGGCGTGCTGGAGGAGCTGGAATACGAGCAGGAGGCGCGCAACGCGGAACTGTTTGCCCGCAATTTCGCCCATGACCCGCAAGTGCGTGTGCCGAAGGCCTACCATGAATACACCACCCGGCGTGTGCTCGTGCTGGAAAACGTCGAAGACATCAAGATCACCGACTACGCCGGGCTGGAGAGCGCCGGCATCTCGCGCCAGGCGGTGGCGCGCAAGCTGTTCAACACTTACCTGCAACAGATTTTTGTGGACGGCTTCTTTCACGCCGACCCGCACCCCGGCAACCTGTTCGTGCAACCGTTGGATGTGGAGACGGCGCGCCGGCTCAACGTGCCGGTCGAGGGCGCGCCGGCAGGCGCGGACGCGCGCGCGCCGACGCCGTTCCGGCTGACTTACGTGGACTTCGGCATGGTGGGGCGTGTGACGCCGGAGTACATGCAGGAGTTGAAAGAGTTCATCATCGCCACCAGCCTGAAGGATGCGCGCCGGCTAACCGCCGCCGCCAAACGCATGGGCTTCTTTCTGCCCGGCGCCGACACTGCCCGCATCGAACAGGCGATCGGCCTGTTATTCGACCGCTTCTGGGGCATGACGGCGACCGACCTGAAGGATGTGGAGTTCGACGAGATGTACAGCTTTGCCGTCGAGTTCCGCGATCTGTTGTCGTCGTTGCCGTTTCAGATTCCGCAGAACATTCTATATCTGGGCCGGGCGGTCAACATCCTGAGCGGCATGTGCACTGCGCTCGACCCCGCGTTCAACGCCTGGAAGGAAATCCAGCCCTTTGCGGAGGGCGTTGTCAACAGACAGGGGCGGCGCTCGGCGCAGGATGTCCTCGCTGAAGCGATTCAGTTGCTGCGTTTGACGGTGCAGTTGCCAACACAGGCCGACGCGTTTCTGTCGCGCGCGCTGGCCGGCCAGTTGGAGATTCGGGCGCAGTTGAGCGAGTCCTCGACCGGCGACCTGCGCCGCATCGAAAACAGCCTGTCGCGCCTGACCTGGGTGCTGATCTTCCTCGCCCTGCTTATCTGCGCGACGTTGTTGCTGGTCAACGGCCTGCAACTGGCCGGGGCGGTCTGTCTGGCGGCGGCTTTGTTGACGCTGTTGCGCGCGCTGTTCAAATAAAGGCGAGCTGCGCATTCTACGCGCGCGATGGCTCAACCCTTCAGCGCACCCTCCACCATGGCGCGGAAGAATGTCTTGCGGAAGAACAGGAACATGACGATGACCGGCATGGCCACCATGATGCAGCCGGCGGCCAGCACCTGATAGCCAATGACGAACTGGCCGATGAAGTCATACAGCCCGAACATGGCTGTGCGCAGGGTCGCTTTGCCGACCAGCAGGTAGCCGGCGATAAACTCGTTCCAGATGCCCACAAACGCCATCAGGAAGGCGGAGGTCAGGCCGGGCGCGGCCAGCGGCGCGACGATGCGGATCAGAGAACTGACCGGCGTGCAGCCGTCGATGAACGAGGCCTCCTCCAGCTCGCGCGGGATGGTGTCGAAGAAGCTCTTGACCACCCAGATGCTGAAGGGCAGGAAGAACCCGACGTAGACGATGATGACGTACAACCGCTCTTCGTAGCCGGGAAATGTCTGGCGCAGCACAACACCGATGCGATACAGGGCGATGAGATTGGTGAGGAGCGGAATGCCGGTGATGGCCAGAAGGCCCACCATCAGCGCGCGCCGCGCGCGGAAGCGGTAGCGCGAAAACACATACCCCGACATGCCGGCCAGCACAGTCACCAGCACCGAGGCGCTGACTGCGTAAATCAGGGTGTTCGGCAGATAGACGCTGACCATGCGCCCGACATACTCGAAGCCCAACAGCGCGTTCGGGTTGGGGCGGGGTTCCAGGATGCGCGTGTAGCCTTCCACCGACCAGCGACAGGCGCTCAGGTTGAATTGCCCGTCAGGCGTGTCGCATGGGAACACCACCGGCGGGTTGCGCTGCACGTCGGTCTGGTCCTTCAGCGAGGTGAGGATGGTGGCCAGCACGGGAATCAGCACGAAGAAGCAGATCACCAGCATGGCGCCGTTGAAGAACCACGGCGCCAGATGCCGGCGGGCGCGATACATCTGGGGGGACGCAAAGGTTGAGTTCATGGGTGTGCGGTTCACGCTTCTCTTTCCGAGCGCGAGATGCGCAGCGTGAGCAGAATCAGCGTCAGATTGATGATGGCCATGAAGACCGACAATGCTGCCGCGCGTCCAAAATCCAGCCGGCCAAACCCGATTGTGTAGAGCAGGTAGCTGAGCACTTCGGTGGCTGTTCCGGGGCCGCCGCCGGTCAGGCTGAACACCAGCCCGACGCCGTTGACGCCGTTGAGCGTCAGGTTGAACAAGGCCACAATCAGTGTGGGCAGTATCAGCGGAAAGGTGATGTGGCGAACGGTGCGCCAACCGTCTGCGCCATCGATCGCGGCGCTCTCGATGACTTCGCGGGACACGGTTTGCAGCGCGGCCAGGATGAGCAGCGTGATGAACGGCAGGGCTTTCCAGGCTGAGGCGAAAATAAGGTAGATCAGGGCCGGCGCCGGCGGAAACGGCACGCCAGAAACCAGCGGCGGCGCGGCCGGTGTCGTCAGAATCGAGATGCCTTTGGGCGGAAAAATGCCTGGGTTGGCGAAAAAGCTCGAAAACAGGCCGTAGTCCGGCACGATGAACAGCCGGAAAATGAGACCCACTACCACATCAGACAGAACCCAGGGCACGAAGATGACCGTGATATAGAACGGGGACAGGCGCAGCTTGCGATTCAGGATCTGCGCAATGACGAAAGCGGCTATCAACGTCAGCGTGACGTAGCCGATCAGAAAGAACAGCGTGTGAAACAAGCTGGCATTGAACGCGCTGCTGGAGAACACGCGCTCGAAGTTGCGCAACCCGACGAACATCTGCTCGCCACGCTCGAAAGTCTGCGTGCTGAGGAAGAACGAGAACAGGCCGGGGACGACCTGAATGGCGAGCAGCACCAGCAGCGTGGGCAGGAGCAACCAGAAAGGCAGAGTCCGCGAGAAGAAGCCTTGCTCGATCCTGTGGGGGGAGACCGCCGAAGCGGGGGTGGCGCTGGGAGCTGTTCCAGCCGGTGCAGCCATTGTGGGTTCCTCAGAATGGACTGTGTGCCACGCGGCAGTGCGTGGCACACAGTGAACATGAATTCGGATTTGCGGGCGGCTTACGACCCTGGCGCATACTGGCGGTTGTACTCGTCCTGCGCCTTCTGCAGCTCGCTGGCGATGTCGGCGGTCGGGTCTTCCTTGATGAGCTTGTAGATGGTCGTGGCGATGATCTTCTGCGCCTCCGGCGGGTTGGTCAG
>DAOTYS010000411.1:0-3730 GCA_034434575.1 Thermoflexales bacterium | reverse complement strand
TCGAGCACATGCTGCGCTGTTGTGGGGCTGACATGGCCGAATCGATTCGCGCTTGGCGCGGCAATCGGAACGCCGCTGCGCTGAATCAGCGCCTGCGCAATTGCATGATTGGGCATGCGCACCGCCACCGTGTCCTGTCCGGCCGTCACAATGGGCGGGATGCGCTCGCCGCGCGGAAGCACCAGCGTCAACGGGCCGGGCCAGAACGATTGAGCCAGCTTGCAAGCAAGGGCTTCCTGCCGGGCCGACAGCTTGCCGAGCACCTGCTTCTCCACCAAGCCGGCCAACGTCAAACGGGCGCCGGACAGTGCGCCATCAAGATCGACATGCACAATCAGCGGATCGCTGAGCAGGCGTTGCTTGGCGCTGAAAACCCTGGCCACGGCGTCCGCGTCAAAAGCATTGGCGCCCAGCCCATAAACGGTCTCGGTGGGGAAAGCCACCAGCCCGCCCTGGCGAATCACTTCCGCCGCAAAGGCAATCGCCGCTGGCTCAGCCCGCGCATCAAAAAGCCGTGTCATCGGCGGGATTATAGGGTGAAGGCGCGTCTGGTCGAAGCGCGCATGTGATAATCGCCTCCCAGTGAGCAAGACGCATGAAAGACAATCTGACTTCAAGCCAGTTTCAAAGCATCCGGCGTCGCGTCGATCAGATTGACGCGCGCATCACCCGCTGGATGGCGCGCTACAGCGTCATCATCCTGCGCGTGGCGCTGGGACTGGTGTTCCTCTGGTTCGGCGCGCTCAAGTTCATCCCCGGCCTCAGCCCGGCGCAGAGCCTGGCCGGCCAAACCATCGAACTGCTGACATTTGGCCTGATCCCGCCTCCCGTCAGTGTGTTGATTCTGGCTGCGTGGGAGTGCGCGATCGGCATTGGCCTGATCACCGGTCTGTTCATCCGCGTCACCATTTTTCTGTTGTTGACGCAGATGGCCGGCACACTGACGCCGCTGTTCTTATTCCCCGCCGAGACATGGACGGTTTTTCCCCTTGCCCCTACGCTCGAAGGCCAGTACATCATCAAGAACATGGTGCTGGTGGGCGCGGGGCTGGTGATTGGCGCCACGGCGCGCGGTGGACGCCTGGTCGAGCAGGCCGAACCCGGCGCATAGCCGGCCGCTCGAATGCGTTACAATTGCCGTGCGATTAGAACACTTGTCCTATGCGATATGACGCGCGCAAGCCTGCGGCCAAAGGCTCGCCCAGAAAAGGCAACAAGGCCAAACCGGCGCCAGACAAGCCGCTGCTCACCACCGATCAGTGGCTGGACCTGTTCGGCTATCTGCTGATCGGTCTGGCGCTGCTGACCATCCTGAGCGCATTGTCGCCGGGCGGCCAGGGTGAGATCACAGCCGACTGGCTGCGCATCCTGGGCGCGGCGTTCGGCTGGGGCGTGCTGCTTGCGCCTGGCGTCATGGGCCTGTTCGGGTTGTATCTGGTATTGCGCCGGTTCGGAGACCGTTTCCCCCGGCTTGCGCCGCTTCGCATTCTCGGCGTGCTGATCGCCTTCGTGGCGGCGCTGATGACGCTGCACATCATCGGCATGGCAACGTATCCGAGCAGTGACGCGCTGGCTGCCGCTGGCGCCGGCGGCGGGCGTGTCGGCGCCGGCCTGGTCGATGGACTGAGCGGCGCATTGGGCAATGCCGGAGCCGTGCTCATCATCGCGGTCGTGTGGTGCGCGGCCATCATGCTCACCGCCCGACTTTCCATCGCGCAGGTCGTTCAGTCAATTCGGCAGCTCGTGGAAGGCCGCGTCGGCCAGGAGCAGGCCGGCCCGGATGGCGTCATCGTGCCGCCGTGGGATCGCGAACCGGGCGAACGGACAGACAGGCGCGCCAACGACCGTCCGGCGCGCAGCACCATGGGCGACCTGATCATCAACGGCCTCAGACGCCGACAGCCGGCGCGCAGGCCGGCCCTATCCGATGCCGCCGAACAAGAGGACATGCCGCCGGCCCGGCCCATCATGGGCAATGGACGGCCCCCTGCGCAGCCGGCCAGTCCCGCTCCGACCATCAACCCGCCCGGCCGCAATCGCGCGCCGTTGACGCCCCCGGCCGAGCCATCGCGCAGGCTGCCACCCCCGCGCATCATCGGCGGGCAAGATCCGACGGCCCCTTCGGCGCCTGCTCAGCCAGTCCCAACCGGGCCGGCCCAGCCGCACATCACATCGCGCATCGAAAGCCATCAGGAGTGGAAGCTGCCCGTCATCGACAAAGTGCTCGAACCGGGCAACGACGCCTCGCTCAAAGAAGCCGATATCCGCAAGCGCGCCCAGGTGATCGAAGAGACACTGCGCTCATTTGGCGTGCCGGGGCGCGTGGTTGAAGTGAACCAGGGGCCAACCATCACCCAGTTCGGCGTGGAGCCAGGCTTCATTGACACCAAAGGCGGCAAGCAGATCAAAGTCAAGGTCAGCAAGATTGCGTCGCTGGCCGACGACCTCGCGCTGGCGCTGTCGGCGCCGCGCATCCGCATCGAAGCGCCCGTGCCCGGCCGCGCCATCGTCGGCATCGAAGTGCCCAACTCAGAAGTGTCGCTGGTGTCGTTGCGCGATGTGATGGAGTCGGAGGAGTTCGCGCAGCTCGCGCGCAAAACCCGGCTGCGACTGGGGCTGGGGCAGGATGTCAGCGGCCACCCTGTGGTGGGCGACCTGACGGCCATGCCGCACTTGTTGATCGCCGGCACCACCGGCTCTGGCAAAAGCGTGTGCGTCAACGCGATTATCACCGCCTTGTTGTGTCACAACTCGCCGCAGGATTTGCGCTTGCTGATGGTGGACCCGAAGCGGGTCGAACTCACCGGCTACAACGGCATTCCCCACTTGCTGTCGCCGGTCGTTGTCGACCTGGAAAAAGTCACCGGCGTGCTGGCCTGGGTGACGCGCGAGATGGAAAACCGCTATCGCCTGTTCGCCAAACACGGTGTGCGCAACATTGTTGACTTCAACACAAAGGTGAGCGAGACCGAAGCGCGCCAGACGGGCGAAGCCGGGCGAGCGCCGGAAGATCTCAGAAAGATTCCATACATCGTCGTCATCATCGACGAGTTGGCCGACCTGATGATGCTGGCGCCGGACGAGACGGAAAAGACATTGTGCCGGCTGGCGCAGATGGCGCGCGCAACCGGCATTCACCTCATCATTGCCACGCAGCGCCCCAGTGTGGATGTCGTCACCGGACTGATCAAAGCCAACTTCCCGGCCCGCATCGCCTTCACCGTCGCCACCAGCGTCGATTCGCGCGTCATCCTCGACACGCCGGGCGCCGAAAAGCTGCTCGGGCGCGGGGACATGCTGGTGGTCACGCCCGACAGTCCGCTACCCACACGCGCCCAGGGCTGCTGGGTGTCCGACCAGGAAATTAACCGCGTGGTGCGCCACTGGCGCGCACAGGCCGGCGGCGGCGCCAGCGATCCGCTCACCGCATCGTTGAGCGCGCCCTCTATCCCCATGACCGGCACGCTGGATAGCGCGGCGCAGGCAGTGCAAATGCCATTGCCGCACGGCAGCGAGCCGCTCACCTGGGACGAAGCCCGCGCTTTGTCCAGCGTGATGGAAGATGCCGGCGCCGGCGGCAAAGAGGACAAGCTGTTCCAGGATGCCGTGGCCACAGTGCGACTGCAAGGCAAGGCATCGATCTCTTTGCTTCAGCGCCGGCTGCGCATCGGCTATACCCGCGCCGCGCGGTTGATCGAACAAATGGAAGAGCGCGGCATCGTCGGCCCCA
>DAOTYS010000410.1:0-1655 GCA_034434575.1 Thermoflexales bacterium | reverse complement strand
CTTGCATCAATGCGTCAAAGTCCACTCGCGCGGTGTAGGTTACTGACTTCTTCGTCTGCAAGCAGTATGGCCTGGCCGTCTTCAACACAAGCGCGATCACGTCGGCGATCTCGCGCATGTCGGCTTCCTTCAACCCCCGCTGTGTTACCCACGGTGTGCCGAAGCGCAGCGCGCTCGGCTTGCTGGCGTCTTGGTCGCCGGGGATGGTGTTGCGGTTGCACACAATTCCGATCAGATCAAGGATGCGCGAGGCAACGTTGCCCATGAGCGGCACGCCGTCGTGTTGCGCGATGGATTTGCAGTCCAGCAGAACCATGTGCGTGTTGGTGCCGCCATGCACCACGCGCAGGCCGTTGGCTTTGAAGGCATCACTTAGTGCGACTGCGTTTCTGGCAATCTGGTGCTGCAGTTGCCTGAACTGTGGCGTCCGGGCCAGCTTGAACATGGTGGCCATGCCGGCGATCTTGTTGACGTGTGGGCCACCCTGCAGACCGGGGAACACGGCGCGGTCAATCTTCCTGGCCAGCTCAGGGTCGGTGGTGATGATTACTGCTCCGCGCGGCCCCATCATGGTCTTGTGGGTGGTAAATGACGTGACATGAGCGATGCCGACCGGGTTGGGGTAGGCGCCAGCCGCCGCCATGCCGGCGGTGTGCGCAATGTCGGCCAGCAGGTAAGCGCCCACTGAATCGGCGATGGCGCGGAATTTAGCGAAATCGGGCGCCCAGGGGTAGGAGGTGTAGCCGGCGATGATCATCCTTGGCTTCTCACGTTGCGCCAGGTCGTAAATCTCCTCGTAGTCGAGCAGCTCGGTTTCTTCGTTCACGCGGTAATGCACCACGCGCTGGCGACGGCCGGTGACGTTGACAGGGCTGCCGTGCGACAGGTGGCCGCCATGCAACAGGTCGAGCGTCATCACCGTATCGCCCGGCTGCGTCAGCGCCTCGTAGATGGCCGCGTTGGCCACTGCGCCGCTGAGCGGTTGCACGTTGATGAACACCTGCTCTGGCTGCATGCCCGGCGGGCAGAACACCTCTGCGCCGCGCCGCTGGGCCAGCGCTTCGATCAGGTTGCAGTACTCCACCCCCTTGTAGTAACGACGATCGCCGTTGCGGCGGTAGAAGGCCAGTTGCCTCTCGTAGTCCATCAGCTCATCCTCGCTCAAGCCGTGCATATCGGCGTGTGGATAGCCTTCTGCATAGATGTTCTGGAAGACTGAGCCTTCGGCTTCGCGCACGGCTGCCGGCACGTAGGATTCGCTGGCGATCATGATCAGCTTGTCGAGCTGGCGCGCGTGTTCGCGCTTGATTAGCTCGGCGACGTGTGGGTCGAGTTCGGCAAGCGTGCCGCGAACGAGAAAATCGTCCATGGTGTCCGTCATCCCCTTGTTCATGTTCTGGTCATCTGCAGTTGGCGCCTGGGCTGACCGTTGCTCGGCAGGCCGTTGCCATCCGACCCTTCTGCCAAAAAAGGGGCAATGAGACATCCGCCTCGATTGCCCCTTACCCAGACGAGCGGTTCAACCATGCCGTGCTGGCATGTGGCCTTTCCACTCGAATCGTCAATCAGCACGGCGCTTTTGGCTAATGCGATTCTAGCACGACGGTGGTAAAGCAAGGCGAGAATGATCCGATGATCCCCGGCGAACAACGCCC
>DAOTYS010000409.1:0-2338 GCA_034434575.1 Thermoflexales bacterium | reverse complement strand
ACCTGCACATCATCGTTAAAGAGGATGTGCTTGCGCAACCAGCGCATCAGTCGTTGCTGATTGCCGCCCCCGCAGATGAGCAGCATCGAATCCGGCTCCGCCAGGGCCACGGTGTGATCGACCATGCGCCCGATGGGAGTGGTGAAGACCGTGGCCCGGCCTTCGCCCGCTTGCAAGCCGCGCATGTCGCCGGTGGACATGCGCTGGGTGAAGTCGAGCCGGGTGCTGCCGGTCAGGCGCAGCCGGCCAAAAGTTTCAGAAAGGTCAAACACGAGCATGACAACGCTCCATGCGCAAGCCGGCGCAAACCGTCTCTACAACCGGGCATCTGCGCGGCGCTACGCCGCCCCAATCATCGCGGCAATCATGGCCCGGCAGGCCGCGTCGCGCTCTGCCACGTGTGACACCAGCAGGTCGGCAATGCAAGTTCCGCGCGTCCAACGGTATTTGCGCGGATCAACCAGATCGGCGTCGCTCCAGGCGGCGAGCCGTCTCAACAATTGCCGGTGAGCGCCGTGATAGTCGGAGAGAACGAGGTCGAGCGGGCGGTCTTTCTGGGCAGCGTAGTCCTGCTCACGCGACGTTTCCCCGCCGTTCAGGATCAAGCCGATCTCCGGCGGCTGCCGGCCGCGCTCTGCGTTGAACAACAGCGTGACCATGCGCGACGCCCACACAGCCAGGTAAGCCAGCGCGTCCTTGATCGAATGGCCGTTCTGGCCGGCAGCCAGAAGTTGGTCCTCGCTGAGCGGCTCGATCAGGGCGTTGAGCGCGGCGCGCTCCGACTCGAGCCGCTCGATCAGCTCATGCTTGTTCATTCCTCGGCGTGATCGCGCTCGATGTAGGCGAGGATATCGGCCATTTGCTGGGCACTCAACACAGCGGCGTAATTCGGCGGCATCAGATTGGGCTGGTAGCCTTCCGCGATGACGGCGTTTGGCTGCACGATGCTCTGATAAAGGTAGGCTCTGGCCGATAGGCTGGATGGGTTCGTTGCAGAGCGCGTCCACAGGCCATAGAACGACGGCCCGACCAGGCGCTGGTCTTTCTGCAGGCTGTGGCAGGCGTTGCAGCCGATCGAGGAGAACAGCTTGACGCCGCTGTCGGCGTCGCCGGCGGGCAGATTGGCGACAATCTGCTCGAAGTCGCCCGTGGTGGGAAGAACAGACAAAGTGGCAGCCGGCGCAGCCTGGTTTTGGGTTTCGCTGCTTGCTGCGTCGGTGTTGCTGGTGCTGGCAGCCGGCGTCTCGCCGGCGGGGCGGACAAAGAGCGCGGCCAGGATATACACCACCACAAAGCCGACGGCTGCGATGACGAACGGCTCCCAGTTCGGGCTGATAGTGATTGGCTTGCGTGGCTGCGAAACCGACGCGACCTGCTGCTTGTCGAGCTTCGCAATTGCGTCCGCAGCGGGCATGTTTTTGCCGAGGAAGCGAGTCACGCCGACGGCAATCGCCGCGATCAGCAGGCCCCCCACGACCACAGCCGCTGCCAGCGCCACAATCGTCACCAGGGTCACGAGGGTCAGATTGACCTCGTTGCTGCCCGCTTCAGCTTGCGCGGGCGCGGCTAGTGCTATTCGGGCAATGCCCAACGTCAACAGAACAACGGTGAGACTTGGAAACGCGCCTCTCATCATTACAACAGTACCTCCAACGGCCCCAAGTATACCGGGAGGTCAGCTATTTGTGACGGCATTCACAAATGTCACAAACAAGTTCAGCATGTCAGGCCGGCCTTCTGACATCTCCTCCGGGTGCCACTGCACGCCGACGACAAACCGCCTGTCCGGCATCTCGATCGACTCGATGATGCCGTCCTCTGCGCGCGACGTGACGACAAAGCCTTCCGCAACACGCTTGACTGCCTGATGGTGAAAGCTGTTGACGCCGGCGTCTCTGGCGGCCAGCATCGACTCGACCCGCGACCCCGGCTCGACACGCACCGTGTGCAACACCTGATCGCGGGCCGATCCATCGTAGTGGCCGTTGTGCTGCAATGGGGTTGGCCATTGCGACGGAATATCCTGGATCAGCGAGCCGCCAAGCGCCACGTTGAGCGACTGGATGCCCCGGCAAATGCCGAAGAGCGGCTTATCTTCGGCCACGGCCCAGCGCGCCAACAGACACTCGGCGCGGTCACGATCAGGGTCGATGCCGGCGGTTTTTTCGTGGCGCGCTTCGCCGAACAGAGCCGGATCGACATCGGCGCCGCCGGCCAGCATGACGCCGCCGGCCAGCTCGTACAGCCCGCGCAGGCTGCGCTCGTCGAGCGTCACCGGCGCCAGCAGCGGCGCCGCGCCGGCGTCGATCAATGAGCGCACATAGTTCCTGCCCATCGA
>DAOTYS010000408.1:0-7824 GCA_034434575.1 Thermoflexales bacterium | reverse complement strand
TTGGCAGTCCTGCCGGCCTATCAGGGGCGCGGCCTGGGTGAGGCGCTCAAGCGCGCGCAGGCCGGGCACGCGCTGGCGCATGGCTTGCGTTTGATGTGTTGGACGTTCGACCCGTTGCGCGCGCGCAATGCGCATCTCAACCTGCACAAGCTGGGAGCGATGTCGCGACGGTATCTGCCCGACGCCTATGCTGCGCTGAGTCGCGCGCGAGATGCCGGCGCGCCCATCGACCGCCTGTGGGTGGAATGGCGGCTCGACGCCTCGCCGGCTGGCCGGCCCTTGCCCGACCTCGACATGGCGCCGGTCGCGTTGCGCAATGTGCAAGACCGACCGTCCGATTTGAACCTGTCCGTCCAGGCCGACGTGGTGTTGGCGCAGATTCCCGACGACATCGACGCTGTGCGCGCCGGGGACATGGGGCTGGCGCGCGTCTGGCGTGAAGCCACCCGCGCGGTGTTCACAGCTTATTTTGCGCGCGGCTATCGCGCCATCGACTTCATCCGCCGGCGTGGCTATGTCCTGCGTCATCTGACTCCTGACTCCTGACCTCCGACCACTCCCATGAAACACCTTGAAATCCGCCGCCACACGATGCGACACAAACCCGGCAAACATCTGACCCAGGCCGGCGTGACGCTGGCCCGGCATGTCGGCGCGGGCATGGGTCCGTTCGCCAGAGTCGTCACCAGCGACGTGCCGCGCGCATTCGAGACTGCCATTGCCATGGGCTTTGCTGTTGATGAACAGCTTCCCGAGCTGGCTGCGCTGGAAGATGAAGCAGTGACCGCGCTGCTGGAGAATGTCCACACCTTCGCGGATGTGGCGCAGGCCGCCCGCCGTCACAAGGCCGTTGCCCGGCGCGCGCAGAAGCTGGCCCGGCTGTGGGCAGCGATCGCCGAAGCCTTGCCCGAAGAGGGCACGGCCCTGATCGTCACCCACGGCGGCGTGATCGAACTGGGCGTGGCCGGCTGCCTGCCCGATCACGACTTCAGCGCCTGGGGCGCGCTGTGCGACTATTGTGAAGGCGTCCGGCTGGGTTTCGATGGTCGGGCCTTCATCAGCGCCGAACCCCTGCGCGTGGTGAAGGTTGAAGGTTCGTAAGGTTGGTAATGTTCGTAAGGTTGACGCATCTGTCCGCTCTGTGGTCTGACTACTGGCGACTGACGACTGACGACTGACGACTCCATCCCATGATCCCCCTCAAACTCGAGCTCAAGAACTTCATGGCCTACCGCGAAGCGGAGCCGCTGGACCTGACCGGCCTGCGCGTCGTGTGCCTCACGGGTGAAAACGGGGCCGGCAAAAGCACGCTGCTCGACGCGCTGACCTGGGCGCTGTGGGGCAAGGCGCGCGGCAAGACTGACGACGCTCTCATCAGCCAGGGGCAGAGCGAGATGCGCGTGGCCCTCACCTTCAGCGAAGGCGAGAATGTCTATCAGGTGGTGCGCACGCGCAGGCTGGGCCGGCCCGGCGCAAAAGGCAAAGTCCCCGCATCCACCGGCACGCTCGATCTGCTGGTTGAAACTCAGGCCGGCTGGCGCACCCTCAGCGAGCCGCGCCAGTCCGACACGCAGAACAAAATTATCGACATCCTCAACCTGACCTACGAGACGTTTCTCAACTCGGCCTACCTCAAGCAGGGCAAAGCCGACGAGTTCACCCTGAAGACGCCGGCCGAGCGCAAGGCGCTGCTGGCCGACATCCTCAGCCTGGATGTGTGGCAGGACTACGAGAACGCCGTCAAGGCGCAACAGCAGGAAGTCGAGCGCAGCCAGGGCGTGCTGGCGTTCGAGATGCAGAAGGCCGGCGAAGAGATCGCGCGCCTGCCGCAGTACGAGCGCGAACTGGCGCTGGCGCATGAGGCCGTGGCGGCCGCCGCAGCCGCGCTTCAGCAAGCTGAGCAGGCTCAGGCCGAGATCAGCCGGCTGCAAGAGAAAGCCCGGTCACTTGAAGCGCAACGCGCCCAGGCCGATGCGCACCTTCAGGCAGTGGCGTCGGAACTGGCCGGCCTCGAAGCCGAGCGCGCCGGCCACGAGCGACTGCTGGCCGGCTACCAGTCGGCCATCGATCAGCGCGCCGAGATCGAGCAGGGCTATGCCGACTATGAGGCCGCCCTTCAGCGCGACGCCGAATTCAATCAAAAGCTGGGCAGCCTGGTCGAGTTGAAAGAGCGCCGGGCGCGCGCCGAAGCCGAGATCGCCGAAGCGCGCCGGGCCTTGCAGTCTCAGCGTGACACGGCGGCGCAGCGCGTGCGCGACCTCGAACGCCTGGCCGACAACGACGAATTGCAGACCCTGCTGGCGCAGGCCTACGAGCAACTGCGCGAGCTGATCGCCAATCAGAAACGTCGCGAGGAGATGGCGCGCCAGTTGACCGAGGCGCGCGAACGCCAGGCCGGCGCCAAAGCCGAGAATGATGAGCTGCGCCGGCGCATGAACGAATTGAAGGCTCGCATCGACGCGCTGTCCAAAGTGGGGGCGATCTGTCCCGCCTGTGGGCGTGAACTGGCCGAGGCGGATCGGGTGCGTCTGCTGGATGAGTGGCAGGCGGACGGCAAAGCGATGGGCGATCAGCACCGCGCCAATGAGCGCGCGCTGCTGGAACTGGCCGCCGCGCGCAAAGCTGCCGAAGATGACATAGCCGACCTCGATCGCGCCTTGTCGAGTTTGCCGGGCATTCAACGCGAAGTGGCTGCGCTGGAAGAACGCCTGAAGCGCGCGGACGATGCGGCGTCTCAGTTGCCGGAAGCCCGCGCGGCGCTTGAAACAGTGGAAGCCGAATTGCGCGCCGATGCCTATGCGCCGGCCGCGCGCGCCGCGCTGGCTCAGGTCGAAGCAGAGTTGGACCAGCTGGGCTACGACGCCGCCGCGCACAAGCGACTTCGTGAAGACATCCTGCCTCGTCTGCAAAGCTTCGTTCAGCGCAAGAGCCAGCTCGACAAAGCCGAGATCGGCCTGCAATCCGAACAGCGGGCGCTCGAATCGATTAGCCTGCGTCAGGACAATTTAACCTGTCAGCGCGCCGCGCAGGAAGCCGCTCTGGCTGCGCTGGACGAGGACATTCGGGCGTGCCGCGCCAGCCTGCAACGCGCAGCCGAAGTAGAACAGGCGCTGCAAACAGCCCGCCGCGAATTCTTTGCCGCGCAACGAAAGGTGGGCGAGGCTGCCCAACGGGTTCAGGCCTGCAAGGCGATGTTCGCGGAGCGCGACCGGCTGCAACGCGAACTGGATGAGTTGGCGCGCCGGCAGTCGTTGCTGGGCGATCTGCGCGCGGCTTTCGGCAAGAATGGCGTGCCGGCGATGATCATCGAGAACATTTTGCCGGAGCTGGAGGATTCGGCCAACGAGTTGCTGAGCCGCATGACCAGCGGGCGCATGAATGTGCGCTTCGAGACCCAGCGCCAGACCCAGAAGGGCGATGTGAGCGAGACGCTGGAACTGCGGATCAATGACGAGCTGGGCGAGCGCTTGTACGAGATGTTCAGCGGGGGCGAGGCGTTCCGCATCAACTTTGCCGTGCGCATTGCGCTGAGCAAGCTGCTGGCGCACCGCGCCGGCGCGCGCCTGCAAACGCTCATCATCGACGAGGGTTTTGGCACTCAGGACGCTAAAGGCCGCGAGGCGCTGATCGAGGCCATCCGCAGCATTGAGCCGGATTTCGAGCGCATCTTCGTCATCACGCACATCGACGAACTGAAGGACGCATTTCCGGCGCGCATCGAGGTCGTCAAGGGCGCGCACGGCAGCATGGCCAGGCTGGTCTGAGCTTTTGTAGTACAACAGAGCCATGCGCATCTTACTCCTCGACCTGGACACGCTGCGACCCGACCATCTGGGGTGCTACGGCTATCACCGCAACACATCGCCCAACATCGACGCCATCGCCGCGCAGGGCGCGCGGTTCAATCACTATCACTGCTCGGACGCTCCCTGTCTGCCTTCACGCGCCGCGCTGATGACCGGCAGGTTTGGCATTCACAGCGGCGTGGTGGGCCACGGCGGCACGGCAGCCGATCTGCGGCTGGAAGGCGCGCCGCGCGGTTTCACCGACCGGCTGCGCCGCGAGAGCCTGCCGGCATTCCTGCGTCAGGCCGGCCTGCGCACGGTTCTGGTCAGCCCATTTGCCGAGCGACACTCGGCCTGGTGGTTCTATGCCGGCTACAACGAGATGCACAACACCGGCATGGGCGGCCTGGAGTCGGCCGAGCACGTCACGCCAACAGTCCTCGACTGGATCGCGCGCAACGGCGCCGCGGACAACTGGTTTTTGCATGTCAACTACTGGGACCCGCACACGCCCTATCGCGCGCCGGCCGAGTTCGGCAACCCGTTCGCGAACGACCCGTTGCCGGCGTGGCTGACGGAGGAGACGCTGATGCGGCACCGCAATCTGCCCGGGCCGCACGGCGCGCGAGAGATCGCCATGTACGATAACCGCGTGTCGCCGGAGTATCCGCGCCAGCTCGGCGAGATCAAAGACATGGCCGACTGGCGCGCGCTGATCGACGGCTACGATTGCGGCGTGCGCTACATGGACGACCACATCAGCCTGCTGTTTCAGGCGCTGGCGGCGCAAGGCGTGATGGACGATCTGATCGTCATCATCACCGCCGACCACGGCGAGAACCTGGGCGAGCTGGGCCTCTATGCCGAGCACGCCACAGCCGACGAGATCACCACCCGCATTCCGCTGATCGTGCGCTGGCCGGGCGTGACGAAAGCCGGCTATGTGGACAATGGCCTGCACTACAACCTCGGCCTTGCCCCGACGCTGGCCGAGGCGCTGGGCCGGCCGGCTGCGCCGGGTTGGGAAGGGCAGAGCTTTGCGCCGGCGCTGCGCGGCGAGCCGGCCGGGCGTGATTATTTGGTGGTCAGCCAGTGCGCGCACGTATGCCAGCGCAGCGCGCGCTTTGGGCCGTGGCTCTACATGCGCACCTATCACGACGGCTACCATCTGTTCCCCGATGAGATGCTGTTCAACCTGGAGCAGGACCCGCACGAGCAGCGCGATCTTGCGGCGGTGAACGAGGCCGAGCGGCTGCGCGGCGCGGCGCTGTTGCAAACATGGCACGATCGCATGATGGCGACGATGCCGGATGGTTACACCGTTGATCCGATGCGCACGGTGCTTGCAGAGGGCGGGCCATTTCACGCGCGCGGGCAACTCGCGGCGTATTGCAACTATCTGGAGCAAACTGGCCGGGGGTGGGCCATTCCGGAGTTGAAGCGCCGGCACCCCGGCGAGTTCAAACGCGACTGACTGTGACTGCAATCGCGCGAAAAAACGAGAAGCCCCATCCATGATGGGGCTTCTGCGCGCATTGAAGCGTCCGCCGGTTTAGCGTGCCAGCTTCGCGTTCAGCTTGATGTCCACCGCTGCCAGCGCCTTCGAGACCGGGCATCCCTTCTTGGATTCCTCGGCGTGCTGCAGGAAGGTTTGCTCGTCGATGTTGGGCACGTCGGCCTCAGTGTTCAGCTCAATCAGACTGATTGTCGGGCCGTCGGTCAGATGCACGGTGGCCGTGGTGTGGATGCGGTTTGGGGGAAAGCCGGCTTTGGTCAGCACCGCCGACAGGAACATGGAGAAACAGCCGGCGTGGGCCGCGCCGATCAGTTCTTCAGGGTTGGTGCCTTCGCCGCTCTCGAACCGCGACGCAAAGGTGAACGGGCCGTCGTAGGCGCCGTTGCCGATGCGCATGGCGCCGCTGCCCTCGCGCAGCGTGCCGTTCCAGGTTGCTTCAGACTTTCGCACTGCCATTGATTTACCCTCACAAGTGAAATATCCGATTCAAAGTCGCGCTCAAACAGGCTGCATCTTAACTCAAGTCGCCGGTCAGCGCCTGCCATGCGCGCCCTCATCGTCGCAGCATTGCAATGTATTCTTCCACTCTGCGCCGTTCCCATGCGCTGAGATCGGCGCGTTGCAGGTGCGACGTGAGATCGCGCGCCAGTTCGCCGGCGCTCTTCGAGGCCAGCCGCTCCTGAATCAACCCGTCGAGCCGGGCGAGCAGTTTGTCATCTGCCCCCAGAAGCACCGCCGACTCCAGCTTTTCAGACGCGAGTCGCGCAATCTCGTTTCCGTCGCCGTCGCGCGCGATGTAGACGCCGTCCGGCCCGCTGCCGTCGCGGGCGATCAGCCCGAACGCCAGGCCGATGGCGAACACGCTGCCCGGGTCTGTTTGCGCGTAGCCCAGCCCGACGGTGGACATGGCGTTCAGATCGGGCGTGAGGGCCATTTCGTCGTCCAGGTGCAACGGCTCGACGCGGCGGCGCAGCGCGTCGAAGTAGTTGCGGCGGAAGTCGCCGAGCCGCAGCAGCCCGAAGAGCGGCATGCCGCGCCGCACGCTGGTCACGGTGATGGCGAAACGGTCGCCCGTCGACTCGAAGATCGCGGACGGGTTGACGCGCTCGAAAAGCTCCCGCACCTCGCTTTGGTCCGCCGCTTCCAGCCCGACGAATGTCTGCGCGCTGGACACCGGCGCCTGGCCGGCGTGGTACACGTTGAACGCGCACAGCGGCGCGGCCCGGTCGTTCAGCTCGCGCACTGTGCGGTCAAGGTCCGGCTGTTCGCAGGCCAGCGTTTCGACGCGCAACTCGCCCATTGGCGCGAACACCGACGCGCCGTACTCGAGGATGCTCAGGTTCACCTCTTCGTCGCGCCACTCCAGCCAGCGGTCGAGCGCGCCGGCCTTTTCAACCAGCGCATAAGCATGGGCCTCGCTGTCGTTCTGGCCGGCGTAGCGCCGATACAGCGCGCCAACCGACGCCTCGGTCAACACAGACCGTTGCAGGCTGAAGTCGATGTTGCCGGTCAGCGGCGTCTGTTCGGCGCGCTGGCGATACGCGCGCGCCAGTTGGTGCAGCATCCCGCCGAAGCGCTCGAGCTGAGACAGCCGCCGCTCAGCAACCGACACGACATCGGCATACAGCGCCCGCGCCGCCTGCGCCAGCATCAGGCTTAGCTCGGTTTCAAAGCGCGTTTGCAGGTAGGTGACGTACTGGTCGCGGATGCGCTCGACGCCGAAGGTGGCCTGCCACAGCGCCCACAACGCGCCGGCGAAAGCGACGATCCACGCGCCGGCGATCACGCCCAGCCGCAGCCCCGGTGAGCCGAATTGCAGCGCCTGCCAGAGCCAGGTTGAGGCCAGAACGAGCGGCGCCAGGAAGCCGGCGACGATGCCGATCGCCGTGACCGGCGCGGAAGGAATGCTGGCGATGGCGTTCTTGAGCAGCGGTCCCTGCCGGGCCAGAAAGCTGATCTGTTGCTGGTTGCGCGCCAGTAGCGCGGCCTCGCGGCGGGCCAGCGATTGCAGAAAGCGGCCGGCGTCGTCGCGCACACGCCCCACCAGTTGCGTGGCCAGCGACACCCCGCCGACCGGCCGGGTGCGCAGGATGGTGGTCACTTCCTGGTCGATGGCTTCTTCGACATCCTGCACCACGCGCCGGGCGTTGGCCTCGATCTGCTTGCGCAGCGACGGCAGGGTCTCCTTGTTGATCGTGTTGATGGCGGTCTGCACCGATCCTGTGATCTGATCGCGCGGGAGGGTCTTGAGACGGGCGATGAGATCACTCTGCAACCGGATCGGCTTGCCGTCGCGGTCGTGGCGCAGCACATCGCTCAGCAGGTCGTCGGGTCGCAGGTGCGTGGCGGTCATCAGCGTGTTCAGCCGGTCGGACACGCTGGCGAACAACTCGGGTTTGAGCAGTTGCTCGGAGATGACTGCTTCTCCCAGCCGGCAAGCGCTCCAGCTTGTCAGGTTTTCTATTGGCAGCGTGTAAGCGGCAAAGCCCAGGCTGTTGTAGGCGGCCAGTTGCCCCTGCACCC
>DAOTYS010000407.1:0-7817 GCA_034434575.1 Thermoflexales bacterium | reverse complement strand
GCATTAATGCTCACCTCGCCCGTCATGCCACGCGCCAGAAGCGCGCTCGACACGACTCGCGCCGCGAGCAAGCACTGGCGCGGCACGCGAACCGTGTAATCCACTGCGCATGGCTGCCACGAGGTGAACCACCCTGTCGGGCTGCCGGAGCGAGTTTCGACTTTCACACTGCCATCGGCCGCCTGCTCGACGACGATCTCGGTGCGCTCGGCATCGCCCGTATCAAGCCGCTTGACAGCAACCACCTGAATCACGCCATCAGGCCCGGCCTGAATATCGACCGACCCTCTGATGTTGCCCACAGACAACTTCGCTGGCGCGCCGACGGCAAACTCACGCTCGATTTTGTCCTGACTTGTTTCCTGACTCATGACTGCACCTTTCCTTCGAGCGCGGCAAGCAGTTTCTCTGCCTGCTCCACGGTAATCTTCTTCTGTTCGACCATGCGCAACACCATCAATCGCTCTTCATCCGTGACGGGCTGCGCGCCGGGGCGTGGCGGGGGCTGGGCGCCGGGCGGAGGCGGCGGCGCAAAGGGGCCGGCAAAGTGGCGCCCCTCGAAGGGGTGTCCATGCCGCATCCAGCCGCGCGACTGCTGTTCGGCCTCACGCGCGACGCGCTGGGCCATGCGCTCGGCCTTGCGGGCCGCGCGCTGCGCTTTGGCTTCGATGCGCGACGCCATGATCTGGGCAGCCTCTTGTGTGCGCTGGGCGATGAGATCACCCATGCGCGAAAACTCTGCGTCGAGGCGCGCGCCCAGGTCGTCGACGCTCTGGCCGGCGCTATCGCTGGAGAGTGAGATGTCGCCGCCGGCGGTCAGGATGATCTCGGCGCTGCCATCGCCCAGCGTGACCTGCCGGACGCCTTTGCCGGGGCCGTTGGGCACGCCAGGGATGCGGACGCGGACATTGTCTGCGCGGCTGGTCATCGTGAAGCGCGCATTGGCGTTGGCGGGCACGCGCGCGCTGATGTCGCCTCCTGCGGTGAACTGGCATTTTTGGCCGGGCGTCGGCGTCAGGCTGAGCGAGATGTCGCCGCCGGCAGTCGCGGTTGCCATGTCCGCAATTCCGCCAACGCGGATGTCGCCGCCCACCGCAGTGGCCGCGAACTGGCCCTGCACATCCCGCGCAGAAAGATCGCCGCCAACCCGGTTCACCCGCAAATCGCCGGCGACCGACTTGATGACACAATCGCCGCTCACCGTCTCGATCGTTGTATGCCCTACGCCGTGCGCGCCCAGGTCGCCAGAGGCCTGGCGAACCGTCAGCCCGCCGCGCACCATTTTGATGCGCGCATCGCCATTGACGGCGACCAGATCGAGCGTCGCAGCCTGCGGCACGCGCAGCACACAATCATCGTGACAGGTCAGCGTGATGTGGTCGCCGCGCTGATCGAGGCTCAGATCGCTATCCGAGCGCGCGCGGGCCAACACCTCAGCGCGTTCCCAACCCATCACATGAAGATCCCCGTTGACCGCCTGAACCACAATGACAGGTTTGTCTCCGGTCGAAAGCACTTGTTGTTCCATTGGATTTACTCCTCTTCGTCACTGCCGGGCGCGCCGCCCTGCAACATCACCATTGCCTTTTCCGGCGAGATTCGTCCCTGATTCACAGCATCGAGAATGCGCAGCCGCTCTTCGTCGCTGATCCTGGGCGATGGCGGCGGCTCTTCCTTGCCCGGCTCGTAGCCCAGCGCGCGAATCACATCGTGCAGCCGGCTGCGGATCGTGGGGTACGACAGCCCCAGCTCGCCCTCCATGCGCGACAACTTGCCCTCGCACCGCACGAACGTCTCGACAAACGCGAGCTGCTCGGGGGTCAGGCGCAGAAAATGGCCGACGGCGAATCGTCCTTCGATCGTCACATCGCATGCCGGGCAATACAGTCTGGTAACGGTGATTTCGCCCGCGCACAGCGGGCATTGAGCTGGCAGCATCTGCATTGGCCTTGCAAAACCTCCGGTAAGAGTGATCTATGTGCGGGCTGACGGCATCGCCGCTGCCGCCGTCAGCCAAATCCAAAATTGACTTCAATAATCTGAATCTGATTGTAGCTTTGGCTTGATTTTTGTCAATGCAGATTTAGAAATATCAACTCATACTTTCGACTTACCGGGTAGGAGCTGATGGCAGGGCAGGGACGCAAAAAAGCCCCCGGCCTCGTTATGAAGCCGGGGGCGTGATGATTGTGCGAGTGGCGCGCAGCGTTGGCGCGCCCGTGGCGCATCAAGCGCGTTCTGCGTTTGACAGCCCCATCACATACCGCTGTCGAAGACTGCGGCCGAGGGCAATCATCTGTTCGCTGAGCCAGATGATGGCGCGATCAAAAGCGTTGAACTCTTGATCGGCCAGGCGATTGTGGTTCTGCGCCTCGCGAATCAGTTCGGCCTGCCGAATCCGACCCATCTCCATCACAGTGTAGAAATCCATGATACGTCTCCTTGTTGCCCGGCCTGGCAATCACTCAGCGTTGAATCGAGCGCCATAGCCGGATTAGCTTCATTTTCGCTTAACGAGATTCAAAATCTTTCAAAAGCAAACACAAGATCACGCCTCACAGTATACAACGTGCTTGCTGATTGTCAATGGCAATGGCCGGCATTCAGACGAAAGACTGATTCACGCTTAAGGATTTATTAAATCTGAATGATAATTCCGTGAAACAGCCTGTCGCCCCCTCGCTCAGGCCTGCACACCCCCTCATTGCGCCAGAAGCTCGGCCTGACGCAGGTCTTGCACCGTTTGCGCCCCGGTGCACAACATCACCGCTCGCAACTGGTCGAGCAGAATCGTCACCTCGTCGAAGACATGATCGGCAGACAGCGTGGCCGGCTTCAAGAACGGGCGCGCCAGGCCAAACAGGCTGGCGCCCAGCGCCAGACATTTGGCGCCATCCACACCGTTTTTCAGCCCGCCGCTGGCGATGATGGGCAGCCCCGGCGCCGCCTCTCGGACAAAACGGATGGCGTCTGCGGTTGGAATTCCCCAGTCGACAAAAGCCTCGGCCACGCGCCGCTGGATGTCGGTTTTGGCGCGGTGCATCTCGACCTGACTCCAGGATGTGCCGCCGGCGCCGGCCACATCAATGCCTATCACGCCCGCGTTGGCAAGATCGGCAGCCGCCCGGCGAGAGATGCCCCAGCCCACTTCCTTTGCCACCACCGGCAGTGTGCGCGCCACGCGCTCGATTTTCGACAGCAGGCCGGCCCAGTTCACATCGCCTTCCGGCTGCAGCGCCTCTTGAAGCGGGTTCAGGTGCAGGGCCAACACATCCGCGCCGGCGATATCCATCGCCCGCCTGCATTGATCGACCGTGAAGCCGTAGTTCAGTTGCACCGCGCCAATGTTGGCAAACAAAAGCACATCCGGCGCCACATCGCGCACTTGAAAGGTATAGGCCAGCTCCGGGTGCGCGACAGCCGCCCGCATCGACCCCAGGCCCATGGCCACGCCGGCCCGCTGCGCCGCTGCCGCCAGGTTGCGATTGATGACCAGCGCCTCTTCGGTTCCGCCGGTCATGCACGACATCAACAACGGCGCGCGCAGCGTTTTGCCGAACACCGTTATCGACAGATCAATCGCCTGCATGTCCACTTCCGGCACAGCCTGATGCGCAAAGCGCACCCGCTCAAGGCCGGTTGTGATCTGCGATGCGACATCCTGCTCAAGATTGATCCGGATATGATCCGACTTGCGTTGAGGCAAAACTGATTGTGTCACTCGTAACTCCTTCGCGAATGCGGTGTTTCCTCACCGAGAGGCGCTACGTGCCTGTATTTGCACATAACGCCTTGCTTGAGATAGAATCATAGCCACAAAAGGGCGAACTTAGGAGGAACTGAATCAAATGGCAGATCAAGAAACATTCGAGCGTGTGAAGGCGCTGGTCGTCAAACTGCTTGGCGTGCCGCCAGAGAAGGTCGCGCTCGAAGCCCGTTTCCGCGAGGATCTTGAAGCCGACTCCCTGGACCTGGTTGAACTGATCATGGCCTTCGAAGAGGAATTTGGCGGCGAGATTTCGGACGAAGACGCGCAGAAGATCACCACCGTCGGCGAAGCAGTGAAGTATCTCGAAGAGCGATTGGCCAAAGCCTGAACCGGCCCGGCCCATCGTTGACGAGAGTGCCCGGCATTATTCGGCGCATCGACGCAAGAGGCGACCCGGATGGTCGCCTTTTGTGTTTGCCACGGCATACCCTTGCGCCATTCAGGCTGACGGATCGCGCAACAGCGATTCCACATCGTTGCGCGCAGGCAGGCCGGCCTGCGCCCCGCGCCGGGTCACAGAGAGCGCCGCAGCAGCGGCAGCAAATCGAACCGCCTCGCGCACAGGCGCGCCTTCGCACAACCGCGCCGTAAAAGCGCCCACAAACACGTCCCCGGCGCCTACAGCCGCTTCCGCATCATCCGGCAGGATGCGCCACGCCGGCGTATGCTCCTGCCAGCCGGCGGTGTGCGTCCACACGCCGCGCGCGCCCATGGTTACCAGCGCACTGCGCGCGCCCATCGCCGCGATCCGGCGGGCTGCCTCGGCTGCGCCGGACAGATCACACGCCTCTGCGCCAGTCAGCCATCGGGCTTCGTCTTCATTCACAATCACATAGTCGCAGTATTTCAGAATCGACCTGGGGAACTCGAAACAGGGCGAGGCGTTGAACACTGTGAGCGCGCCGGCGCTGCACGCGATCCGCAGCGCCGCCTCGACAGCCGGGCCGGGGACCTCCAACTGTGCGATCAACGCCGCTGAACCGCGCACTGCGTCGGCCTGCCGCTCCACATCCTCGACGCGCAGCCGGCCATTGGCGCCATTGACCACCACGATGCCGCGCTGTTCAGCAGGGGCGGAGAACAGCATGAACACGCCGGTGCAGGCGCCATCATCCTGCCGCACACCCGACACATCCACGCCCGAGGCCTTCAAATGGGCCAGCAAGCCGGCGCCGGCGATGTCGTTGCCGACGCAACTGATCAGCGCAGCCGGCCACCCCATGCGCGCAACCATGAGGGCCTGGTTCGCGCCTTTGCCGCCGCCGTCGATCAATCCTGATTCGCACAGCGTCACGCCGCCGTGCGCCGGCCAGCGCGGCGCGCGCGCGAAGAGATCGAGCTTCACACCGCCGACGACTGTGACAGGCCGACGAACCGGCTCAGCAGGGGCCAAAGCGTTGTCGTCCCTGCTCTGGCCGAAGGACCGCGTCATGCTGCCGCTTCCGCCTTGAATCCATCACCCTTCGACTGGACGAGCATCCATTTGCTCCTGGGCCTTGCTCAACTGGTCGAAGAGAGATTCCAGGCTGAGCAACACGCGCCGTTCGATGACGCCGGGGTCGGCGCCGCCGCGACGCGGTTTGCCCGGCTTGATCGAATACGCCGCCAGCAGTTCTGGAACAATGGCCGACACGTCTGCGCGCGTCTTGCGTCCGCGAATCAGCTTCTGCACGGCGCTGCGCGCCGCCTTCAAATACGCCAGCGTCTCGGAGATTGCGTCCACATCCGCAACCGGCCCGCGTCCCGGCACAATCGCGGCCGTCTTCAGGCTGCGCTTGAGATCGGTGAGCGTCGCGCTCCACTGATCCAGATTGCCCCGTGTCAAAGATGGCGGCTCCCTGCTGGTGACCAGATCGCCGGCGAACACGATGTTGGCGTCGCGCACGACAACGATCGCGCTGCACGGCGAATAGCCGCCCACGTGCTTGATATCGACAAACAGAGGATTGGCCGAGCCGACCACCAGCGTCGTGGAATCGGTAAAGGTGACGTCGGGCAACACCGCCTGCTCTCGCAACTGGGCCGGCGTCAGAGGTTCCGGCGACTTTGGCTGCGACGCCTCAAGCGCGGCATACAACTGCGCAAAGCCTGCGTCGTGAATGATGGACGGGATGCTGAGCGGGCCGGGATGCGGCGCAATGGCGGCCAGCGCCTCGCTGCTCACCCGATCCGCCGAAGTGAAGAGGACGGCGCGCAGCGGTTTGTCGCTCAAGGCCGCGATCTGCGCGCGCCAGCTCAACGCTTCTTCAGGAGTCATCGGCAGGTCGATGCTGATTGGCCCGTCGTCGCCGATGATGCAGCCCAGATTCGTGCCGTCGCTGGTTGTGTGATAGTAGATGTTCTTCTGAAGCTTTTTCATCGCCCTCAACTCCCGATGGCCTGTTCGTCGCCGGAGCGAGTCCCCTGCACCCTGACCCTCGCCCGATCGAGGGCCTGTTGAACCTGATGTGCGCTGGCCGGCACACCGCCGCCCTGCGCAAAATCAGGCGAGCCGCCGCCCTTCGCCCCCAGCGCGGCCAGCGCCTCGCGCAGCAACTGGCCCATATCGCCGGCTGTGTCCCTGGAGCGGGCAAAGCACAGGCTGGCTTTCTCGCCGGGCGCGCCCAGAAGCGCCACCACGCCCGGCCCGGCAGTCAGGCGCCTGGCGATGGCCTTGAGTTGCGCCGCATCTCGATCGAACACGCGCGCGATGAGCACGGGTAACGCGCCGCCGGCGGTGTCTGCGGCGTCACGCAACAACGCGGCGGCGTCTGCTTCGGCCAGTCTGTCCTGGGCGTCCGCCAGCGCCTTGCGCGCAGCCTGCGCCTCGGCCCGCAGACGCTCGACCGCTTGCGGCAATTCCCGCCGGCTGACGCGAAATGCATCGGCCAGCTCGCCCGCCACGGCGCCGGCCTGCCGGTAATCGAGCAAAGCCCGCCGGCCACAATGAAAGTGGATGCGCGTCTCATTGCCGCGCTTTTCAGCCTTATACACGCGAATCATGCCGATCTGGCCGGTCGAGGCGACGTGCGTTCCGCCGCAGGCAGACCAGTCCAGCCCCTGCACTTCGACGATGCGGATCAGGCCGGTCACGGTGGGCGGCTTACGCAGCGGGATGCCGGGCAACTCGGCGGCTGTCACCTCGCGCGCGATGACCGGCAGGTCATCGTAGATCGCCTGATTGGCGGCGTCTTCCACGCGCTCGATCAGCGCCGGCTCGAGGCGCGGGGTTGGCAAATCGATCGTGCAATCCTCATCGCCCATGTGAACAGACAGGGTGTCCAGGCCGGCCACGCGCACACACGCGGCCGACAACACGTGCTGGCCGGTGTGCTGTTGCATGTGGTCGAACCGGCGCGGCCAGTCGATCTCCCCCTCCACGCGGTCACCCACCGCGACCCCGGCGGGTCGCGCCAGCGCGTGCAAAATCTGGCCGTCGTCACGTTCGCTGACATCGACCACCGCGACGCCGCCCAGCGCGCCGCGATCGCACGCCTGGCCGCCCGAAGTGGGATCGAACGCGGTCTGGTCGAGCGTCACAGCAGGCCGGCCATCGACGGACGCGAGCGCGGTCACACGGGCGGAGAAACGTCGCAGGAATGGATCGACGCGATACAGGCGGAGTGTCATACAGGCGCCCAGTATACTCGCGTGATATGGGACAACTACCCCCATCTCAGAGTGTCACACTCGACTTTCTGGCGACGCAGATTCGCCGGCTGGGCAGCGCGCTCGGCGAACTCATCCAGGATATGGAGGGGCCTCACGTCTTTGAGCTGGTGGAGCATACGCGGCAACTCGCCAAAAACAGCCGCAATGGAGACGCGGCCTCGGCTGCGCAACTCGATGCCGCCATCAGCCGTCTTTCAGCCCGCGAAGCGTTTGAGCTGGCCATGGCCTTCACCACGTACTTCGAGCTGGTGACCCTGGCCGAAGAAGACTATCGCACCCGCCGGCTGCGGCAACGCCGGGCAGCGCGATCGCGCGCTCTGGACGGCGCACAACCGGCCCCTCCTGTGCGCGAATCGATCGAAGCGGCCATCCTCGACCTGAAGCAGCACGGCATGCC
>DAOTYS010000406.1:0-16101 GCA_034434575.1 Thermoflexales bacterium | reverse complement strand
TGCGCCCGGATGTAGTGGTCATGGATGTTCACCTCCCCGGAATCAACGGCATCGAGGCTACCAAACTGATTCGTTCGAAGTACCCCTCGGTTCGGGTTGTGGTGCTGTCGGCATACGATGATGATCGCTACGTGTTTCCCCTTTTGGATGCCGGCGCGAATGGATATCTGCTCAAAACGACCAGCGGCGCAAATCTGGCCGACGCGATCCGCTCGGCTTACAAGGGCGAAATGGTTCTCGATCCGCAGATCAGCGGCAAGGTGATCGGCCGGCTGGCTCACCTGCGCGCATACCGCGCTGGCGTCCTGCCGGAGGGGCTGACCGAGCGCGAACTCGATGTGCTCCGCGCTGTGGCTCGCGGCAAGAGCAACAAGGAAATCGGCGAGGCGCTGGGCATTTCCACCAACACCGTCCAGGTGCACCTGCGCAATATTTTTGGCAAGCTGGGGGTCGGAGACCGCACTGAAGCTGTGGCTTACGCGATTCGCCACGGATGGATCGCCCTGGAAAAGTGATCACAGATGAAAAGGCTTGTTCTGCATCCAGCAGTTCGCGTCGCTGCGCTCTACACCATCATTGCCGGCTTGTGGATCGTCTTTTCAGATCGTCTTCTGGCTCTCGTGGTCACTGACTCAGGCGCGCTGACCAGTCTCCAGTCTGTCAAGGGGCTGGCCTTTGTGCTGGTCATGGCTGTGATCCTTTCTGCTGAGCGGCTTTCCTCAGAGCGAAGCTCTGTCCGCGCGGGCGCAGCGCTTCAACAAGCCGAGCGCAGATTTCGCAGCATGTTCACCAGCGCGCCGATCGGCATCTTCCAGGCGACGGCAGACGGGCAGTACCTGGATGCAAACCCGGCTTTTGCGTCGATGCTTGGATATGCTTCAGCCGCCGATTTGCTGAGTGACCTGAATGCGCCTGACAGCCACGAAGCAGCCGAGTTGCGGCAGGCGATTCGTCCGCTGCTTCAGGCCGGGGCGGATTCCATTCGCTGCGAACGGCGCTATCGTCGCAGGAATGACCAGTGGATCGACGTGCGCCTCAACATGCGCGCGGCGCGCGGCGCTGACGGGCAACTGTTGTACATCGAGAGTTTCGCCGAGGACATTTCGGAGCAAAAAGCCGCTGAGCAAAAGTTGCAGCAGTTCGCGGATGTGGTCAACGCATCCGGCAACGCCATCATCGCCCTCTCGCCAGACGGCCTCATCCGCAGTTGGAATCCTGGCGCGGAAATGGTTTATGGCTATTCGGCTGCGGAAATCGAGGGGCGTTCGATCTACATACTCTCGCCGGCCTATCGAGAAGCGGAAGTCCGGCAGAATCTGATGCGATTGCAGAGCGGCCAGCCTATCCGGCGATTGGAGACGGAGGCCCTGCGCAAGAACGGCGCCGTCCTGGATGTGGCGATCACTGCTTCGCCCATCCGCGATTCTGCCGGCGCAATTACAGGCATTTCCATGATTGCGCTCGATATCAGCGAGCGCAAGGCGCTGGACCGCCGCCTGCGCGAGCAGCAGAAGATGCTGGAACACTACGCCAGTCAGGTGATCAAGGGGCAGGAAGAAGAACGCCGGCGTCTGTCGCGCGCGTTGCATGATGAAACCATGCAGGAGCTGGTTGCGCTCGTTCAGCGCGTCGAGCTTTGCCGCAGCGCGATCGACCGCGACCCGGCTGTTGCGCGCCGCCGGCTTGACGAACTCCAGGCGCTCTCGAAAGACATGGTGGTCAAGCTCCGGCGCATCAGCAACGACCTGCGCCCGCTGGTGCTGGAGGATCTCGGCCTGTCCGCAGCCATGACTTTCATCTGCGATGACCTGGCGCGCCATATGCCCGATTGCGCGGTGCGTTGCGAAATCGTCGGACGCGAACGGCGCATGCCCGCCGACCTGGAAGTCACGGCATTCCGCATTATTCAGGCCGCGCTGGCCAACATCCGCCACCGCGCGCCGGCTGCCACCCGCGTCGATGTGACGTTGATCTTCGAAGAACGCGAGATCCGGGCCATTGTGCAAGACGACGGGCCTGGCTTCCAGACGCTCGATTCGAAGGATATGCTGCGCGATGATCGGTTCAGCGTGGTCAGCATGCAGGAACGCGCCCGGCTGTTTGGCGGCGAAGTCACCGTTGAATCTGCGCCCGGCCGGGGCGCTACGGTCACCCTGCGGCTGCCAACGCCACCCGCTGATCCTTGTTGAGCATGGCGCGCTCTGTTGCCTGAGCGTGTCGCCGTTGCCTGAGCCTGTCGAAGGCAATGGCGGTGGCTTCGACGGTTTCGACGGCTTCGACAAGCTCAGCCGTCGCCACCACCGCAGTCTGCGCGCGAGGCCGGCCCCAATTCAAGAATGGTTAGAATAGCCGGGTGAATCTGCCAGCGTTTTTTGTTCGGGATATCCCGGTCTACGGCAGCCGCGGCGTGCCGGGCGCAGTGCCCACTATCCTTGCGCCCATGGATGGCTACTCCGATCTGCCCTTTCGCAAGCTCTGCCGCGAGTACGGCTCGGCCATGAGCTACACCGAGTTCGTGGCCGTCGAAGCGATATGCCACGGCGCCAAAAAGGCGCTGAAAATGCTGGATTTTGACCCGGCCGAACAGCCGCAGATGTCGTTTCAGATTTTCGGGCCGGACGAAGATGTCATCGTCGAAGCCGCCAAACGCTGCGAGCAGATGGGCGCGGGCATCGTCGATCTCAACATGGGGTGTTCAGTGCCGAATGTGAGCGGTCGCGGCGCCGGCGCCGGCCTCTTGCGCGATCCGCGCAAGATTGGCCGTATCTTCAACGCCCTGTCCAAAGCGTTGAGCATTCCCGTCACCGGCAAAATTCGCATCGGTTGGGACGCCCGATCCCTCAACCATGTCGAGGTTGCCCGCATCATGCAAGACAACGGCGCGTCGCTGATCGCTGTGCATGGCCGCACCAAAGAGCAGAAGTACACTGGCTGCGCCAACTGGGACGCCATCGCCGAGGTCAAGCAGGCAGTCAGGATTCCCGTCATCGGCAATGGGGATGTGCGCCGGGTGGAAGACATTGCGCGGATGAAGGCCCATACGGGCTGCGATGGCGTGATGATCGCGCGCGCGGCCATCGGCAACCCGTGGATTTTCTCCGGCAAGAATCGCGAGCAGGTCCTGCTGCGCGACGTGACGCGGCTGATGCGGCGTCACCTGGACATGAATTTGCGGCACTATGGCGACTATGGGCTGATCCTGTTCCGCAAATACGCCGCCCGCTATATCATCGGTGTGCCTGGGGCGGCCGAGTTGCGGCATGCGCTGGTGACTGCGCCGTCAGTCGATATTTTCCTCGATCACCTCGCCGGCCTTGAGTCCAGAGCCGACGAGGTAGACCGGCAAACGCTGGAAATACGCCGACAACAGCCGGCTGATCGCTTCACTGAGGCGCTCACTGATCTGTCGTGCGTCGAAAGCCGGTGCGACCTGACTCCCACAGAATTGACTGTCATGTGATGTGGCTATGTCCAGTTTTGAACGATATCCCGATAAGTTGCGAGAGGTTCTGGAGATCTTTGCCGAGAACCCTTCGGATCGCAACGCCATGTTGATCGAGTATTCCGACCAGTTTGAAGGCGTGCCAGAGTCGATTGCCCGGCGCCCCTATCCGCCGGAAAATCAGGTGCCGCACTGCGAGTCTGACTCCTACGTCTTCGTCGAACCGCTGGACGACAATCGCCTCAGGTTTCATTTCGCTGTAGAAAACCCATTCGGTGTCTCAGCGCGCGCATTGTGCGCCGTCCTTGCATCCACCATCAACGGTCTGCCCGCCGAAGAGATTGCCCGCATGCCGATCGACGATCTGGTGCCCACCCTGTTCGGCCCCAACATTTCGATGGGCAAGGGGCAGGGGTTGTTGAGCATCGCTGCGGTGGTCAAGGCTCTGGCCCAGCGACACGCCGGCCAGTCTGCATAAGACGCCTGGCGCGTCTGGGCTGTTTGCGCGTGTAGTCCTATGTTTAACGCATCCAACTCTGCCCCGGCTGACCGGCTCGAGATTGTGGCCAATCTGCGTGCGGCGCTCTCGCCCGTGATGACGGTCACCAGTTACGAGTTCGAGGACAATGGCTTGATTCGTCTGCGCGGCGTCCTGCTGGTTCCGCCCGATCAGGCCTATCGGACACTGCGCCCGCGCGTTGAGCAGGTCGGATACACGCCCTATTTGCGCAGCCGCGACAATGCCGCTCTGGGCGCTGGCGATCACGAAGTGCTGGCTGTGCCCGGCGTGATTCCGCGCCCCAGGCTGAACCCCGCCCTGAATGTGATTCTGTTCATTGCCACTGTCGGGTCGGTTATTCTCAGCGGCTCGGTCTTTTCACAAACCGGCCAGCTGGACCTGGGCGCCGGACTGGCCTTCGCCGGCGCGCTGCTGGGGGTGCTGGTGACGCATGAAATGGGCCACTATGTGGTGGGCCGGCTGCGCGGCGCGCCGGTGTCATTGCCCTATTTCATTCCTCTGCCCACCATTCTGTTCGGCATGTTCGGCTTCGGCACGCTCGGCGCCGTCATTGTGCAGCGCGAGCCATTCGAGGACCGGCGAACACTCCTCGAAGTTGGCATCGCCGGCCCCCTGGCCGGTTTCCTCGTCGCCATTCCAATCCTCATGCTGGGGTTGGCCGTCTCCACGGTCAAACCGATCGAGACGCCGGCCATGGCCGGCGCGATCTACTTTGGCGACTCGCTGCTCACCGGCCTGATGAAGATTGCCATCTATGGCCGGTATGTGCCGAGCGCAGGCATGATCGAGCACCCGCTTTATCTTGGCGCGTGGCTTGGGTTGCTCATCACGGGCATCAACCTGATTCCCGCCGGGCAGTTGGACGGCGGACACGTGGCCTATGCGGTGCTGGGCCAGGCGGCCCGCTACCTGTACTTTGTCATGCTGGCGCTGTTTTTGGGGCTGACCGTGCTGGTGTCGGAAAGCTGGCTGCTGTGGACAATCCTCTTGTTCTTCTTTGGTCGCAACCACCCGCCGGCATTGAATCAGGCTGCCCGCCTGGAGCCGCGCCACTACATCCTGGCTGTCATCGCCGCGCTTGTGCTGGCGCTGGTTTTCATGCCCAATCCGCTGTGGGTGGTGTGAATGTGCGCTCGAACCCGCGCACTGGAAAGCGCGCCCCGGAAAGCGCGCGCTAGATGTCGCGCGGGTCGTCGGTCATCATGACGACGCGCGGTTTGAAGCGACCGATGATCTCCACCAGGTCGCTCTGCGCCGACATGACTTCGTTGATGTTCTTGTAGGCTTGCGGCGCTTCGTCCAAGCCGCCGCCCAGCAGCGTCACACCCTTGTCGCGCAGGTACTGGTCGCGCATCGTTCTGGTGATCGACTTGATAGCTTCGTTGCGGCTCATTTGCCGGCCTGCGCCGTGCGACGCGCTGTTGAGCGAAGCCGGGTTGCCCAGGCCGCGCACGACATAGCCGGGGTCGCCCATGGTGCCGGGAATGACGCCCAACACGCCTTTTGCCGCCGGCGTGGCGCCCTTGCGATGCACATAGACCTGCCGGCCATCGGGCAGCGTCTCGATCCACGCAAAATTGTGGTGGTTCTCCACCACCGCCGCCGGCTTCAGCCCGACCGCCTTCGCCACATTGCGATGGATCACGCGATGGTTGGCGCTGGCGTACCGCCCGGCCAGGTTCATGGCGATCCAGTATTCCTGTCCCGCCTCGGAGTCTATCTCCAGCCAACCCAGGTTCAATAAATCGCCGCCGCCGACCTCTTTCAATTCAGGATGCAACTGCCGGGCCAGTTTGCTGTAATGGTCCGCGATTTGATAGCCTGTGCCGCGTGATCCGCTATGCGACAGCAGCGCCAGATACTGCCCCTGCCCCAGCCCCAGCGCGTCGTCCTCCGCCAGAATCTCCAGCGCCCCAAACTCAACAAAGTGATTGCCGGAGCCGGAAGTGCCGAGCTGCCTGTGCGCCTTGTCCTTCAGGCTGCGCAGCAGGCCTGTGGCCTCCCAGTCCGGGTCGTCCATGATCTCGTCATCTTGTTTGGGATTCCACTCCGCGCCTGCGCCAAAGCGCGTCGCGCGTTGCAGCGCCTGCTCGAATTTGCCTTTGTGCTGGTCGAGTGCGATAGGCGATGCCTCGAACACTGTCAATCGCATGCGGCAGGCGATGTCCACGCCCACGGCATAGGGAATGACAGCCCCTTCGGTCGCCAGAACGCTGCCGATCGGCACGCCGTAGCCGATGTGAGCGTCCGGCATCAACGCGCCGGCCACGCTCACTGGCAGGCGCATCGCATTATCCATCTGCCGGCGCGAGCCTTCATCGATATATTGCTCGCCCCATGTCTGGTAGGGCAATGGGGTGTCGCGTAATTCGTGCCTGCTCATGTTCGTCCTCGCAGAGGCAATGATAGCCGGGCGCGATCTGCAAGGCCGCGTCTCCCAGGGGGCCGGCGCAGGCCGGCTTTGCTATGGGGCGCCCGTCACTGACAGTCGCCGGGCGAATGACAGCCGGCAAGCGCGCTTACTTCGCCAGTTCTTTCTGCAACGCGCCTCTCGCCAGCAAGGCCGCGCCGACCACGCCGGCCCGATCCCCCAGACTGGCCTCCACAATCCTGACCTCGTCGAGCCGCGCCCGGTTAATCAAATGCTGCAAGGCTGTCTCACGGATCGGCCCCAGCATCCACTCGCCCAGCGCCTCGATCACTCCGCCGCCGTAGATCAGCGCCTGCGGATCGAAGCAATTGATGAGCGAAGCCGCGTGCAGGCCCAGATAGTGCGCCGCGCGTTGCAGCACTTCGATGGTCAGCGCGTCGCCCTTTTCGACGGCGCCGGCCAGCACGCTGCTGGTCAGCGCGCCTTCTTTTTTCGCCATCAGTTGAGGCAGGATGGACTTGCGGCCGGCCGCCAGCCCGGCGCGCAGATCGCGCTCGATCGCCGACCGGCTGGCGATGGCCTCGATTCCGCCGCGAATGCCGCCGCCCTCCGCGTAGGCGCCGTCGGCCATCGTGATCATATGGCCGATCTCGCCGGCGCTGCCGCGCGCGCCCTCGTAGATCTGCCCGTTGATGACGACGCCGCCCCCGATGCCGGTGCCGATGAACACGCACACAAAGTGATGTAAACCGCGCCCTGCCCCCATCATCAGTTCCCCCATGCAGGCGGCGCGCACGTCATTGGTCAGGGCGACGGGAATGGCCTGCCATTTGCGCAACAGGTCGGCCACCGGCACATTCACCCAGCCGGGCATGTTGGTCACGCTCAACGCCACCCCGCGGCCCGTGTCCACCGGCCCCGGCACGCCAATGCCAATCGCCGCGACCTGCTCTTTGGCCAACTTTGCGCTCGTCAAGGCGTCTTCAGCCGTCTTGATGATGCGCTCTATCACGCCTTCCGGGCCGACTTCCGCCTTCGTCGGGCGTTTGGCTGTGGCGACCACATTGCCGCTCTCGTCCACCACTGCTGCCAGGATTTTCGTGCCGCCCAGGTCGACGCCAACCGTGTGCGCAGAATGGGAGTTGTTCTTCTTTGCCACCTGTTCTTCTCTTTCGGACTGTATTGTTCGGACTGTATTGGACTTGCGCAGGCCGGACGCCCGGCAAACGCAATCAATTGTAAGGCTGAATCGTATAATGTCTTGTGGTATGCAGAAAGCGCTCGTCCAGCCGAAAACCCGCGCCCCCTTTTTGCAGCGGCACTACCACAGCCTCGTCACCCTCTCGTTGTTGCTGGCAGACGTGTTTAGCGTCACGCTGGGCTTTTATCTGGCGTTCCGTCTGCGCCTGCTCATTCCACTGCCTGATCCGGCTGAGAATCTCTACTTTTCCGATTTGCTGCCGCTGCTGGCGCTGCAGATCGTGGCCGTCGTCACCGCCTTTTTCTTTGGCCGCATGTATCACCGCCGGCGCACGCGCTACGGCGCCGATGAACTGGTCACAATTCTCTCCGGCGTGTCAATCGGCACCCTCGTCAGCATTGCCGTCGCCTCGCTCACGTTCAAGACAGCTTCATCGGCCTTCGACTATTCGCGCGGCGTGATGATCTACGCCTGGCTGCTGACGATGGTCATCGTCGTCGTGGTGCGCGCGTTGCAGGCCCGCTTTCAACGCTGGCTGCAAATACGAGGCTACGGGCGAACGCGCGTGGTGGTTGTCGGCGAAGGCGTCCCGGCGGCCACCGTGCTGCAGCGCCTGCGCCACAACCCGCGTCTGGGCTATGATCTCATCGGCCTGCTTGTGAAGAATGGCAGCCGGCCCGATGACGACACGCCTGTGCTGGGCGCCCTTGATGCGCTGCCAGACATCATCGCGCGCGACAACGTGGATGAAGTCATCATCGCTCTGCCCGAAGCCAGCGACGAAGATATGCTGCGCATCATCTCAATGTGCGACCGCAGCGCGATGAGCATCAAGGTCTATCCCGATCTGTTCCAGATCATGGCCGGCCAGATGAGCATCGGCGAGCTGGGCGGCCTGCCCCTGCTCAACGTGCGCGACGTGCAGTTGCGCGGCTGGAAGCTGACGCTCAAGCGCATCATGGATCTGGCCGGCAGCGCCGTCGGTCTGGTGCTGCTGTCGCCATTCCTGCTGCTGGTGGCTATCCTCATCAAGCTCGACTCGCCCGGCCCCGTATTCTTCGTCCAGCAACGCATGGGTCTCGATGGCAAGCCGTTCTGGCTCATCAAGTTCCGCACCATGCGCCAGGACGCCGAGCAACTGGCCACCTGGACCACCCGAGACGACCCGCGCAAGACGCGCCTGGGAGCCTTTCTGCGCCGCACAAACATCGATGAACTGCCGCAACTCATCAACGTCCTGATCGGAGAAATGAGCCTCGTTGGGCCGCGCCCCGAGCAGCCCCGCTACGTCGAAGAGTTTCGCGCCCGCATCCCGCGTTACATGGAGCGCCACCGCGAGAAAGCCGGCATGGCCGGTTGGGCCCAGGTCAACGGCTTGCGCGGCGACACCTCCATCGAAGAGCGCACCAAGTATGATTTGTGGTACATCGAAAACTGGTCGATCTGGCTGGACGTCAAGATCATTCTCAAGACCATCTGGCGCACCCTGACGCGCGAGGACGAAAACGCATATTAGAATTGAGTGATTGAGTGATTGAGTGATTGCCCCAATGGCTCAATGGCTCAATGGCTCAATGACCCAATGGCTCAATGACTGAATGGGTAGATGGAAATGGACAAGTTGCCGCGCTGGCGCAACCTCGTTTTGATCGGCCTCGGCATCATCATGCTCGTCGCCACCCTGAGCGTCTTTCAGGGCGGCTCCGGCCGCGGCATGAGCATGCAGATCTCCGATGTTGCCGAAGCGGTCAAGAACGGCAGCGTGGACAAGCTGATCGTTGCCAATGACGAACTGGTGGTCAAGTTCAACAGCGGCCGGCCGGATGCCATCTCCAGAAAGGAGCTCGGCGCGACCATCGGCGAGCAACTCAAGCAGTTCGGCGTCACCGAACAGCAGCTTGCGCAGGTGAAGATCGAGGTCGTCAGCCCGTTCAACTGGGGCGACCTGATCAACACGGCGGCGCTGTTCATCACGCCGGTCATCGTGATTCTGTTCTTCTGGTTCCTGTTCCGGCAGGCGCAGGGCGCCAACAGCCAGGCGATGAATTTTGGACGCAGCCGGGCGCGCATGTTTACCAGCGACCGGCCCACCGTCACGTTTCAGGATGTGGCCGGCGCGGAAGAGGCCAAACAGGAGCTGGTCGAGGTCGTCGAATTCCTGAAAGAGCCGGAAAAGTTCATCCAACTCGGCGCCCGCATCCCCAAGGGCGTGCTGCTCATCGGCAGCCCCGGCACCGGCAAGACCCTGCTCGCCAAGGCTGTCAGCGGCGAGGCCGGCGTGCCCTTCTTCAGCATCAGCGGCTCCGAGTTTGTCGAAATGTTCGTTGGCGTGGGCGCCAGCCGCGTGCGCGACCTGTTCGAGCAGGCCAAGCGCCACTCGCCCTGCATTATTTTCATCGACGAGATCGACGCCGTCGGGCGTCAGCGCGGTTCCGGCCTGGGCGGCGGCCACGATGAGCGCGAGCAAACGCTGAACCAGATTCTGGTGGAGATGGACGGCTTCGACACCGACACCAACGTCATCGTTATCGCCGCCACCAACCGCCCCGACATTCTGGACCCGGCGCTCATGCGCCCCGGCCGGTTTGACCGGCGCGTTGTGCTGGACCGGCCCGATGTGAAAGGCCGCGAAGCCATCCTGAAAGTCCATGTGCGCGGCAAACCGCTCGCCGCTGATGTTGATCTCAGCGCCCTGGCCAAAGCGACGCCCGGTTTTGCCGGCGCGGATATCGAGAATCTCGTCAACGAAGCGGCCATTCTGGCGGCGCGCCGCAATCGCAAGAGCATCAGCATGGCCGAGTTCACCGAGAGCATCGAGCGGGTCATGATGGGGCCCGAGCGCAAGAGCCGTCTGATCACGCCGAAAGAGAAGGCGATTGTGGCTTATCACGAAGCCGGCCATGCCATCGTCGGGCATCTGCTTGAAAACTGCGACCCGATTCACAAAGTGACCATCATCGCGCGCGGTCTGGCCGGCGGCTATACCCTGTCGCTGCCGGACGAGGACCGCCACTACATCAGCCGCGCCAAATTCCTTGATGATCTGGCGTTTGCCCTGGGCGGCCGGGTGGCCGAGGAGATCGTGTTCGGCGATGTGACCACCGGCGCCAGCAGCGACCTGCAGCGCGTGACCGAGATCGCCCGCGACATGGTCACCCGCTATGGCATGAGCGAAAAGATGGGGCCGATGGTTTATGGCCAGCGCCATGAGATGGTGTTTCTGGGCCGCGACCTGGGCGAACAGCGCGACTACAGCGATGCCGTCGCGCTCGAAATCGACAAGGAAGTTCAGCAACTGGTCAACACGGCATACGCGCGCGCCCGCGACGTGCTGACCCGCAACCGCGCCATCCTCGAAGCGATTGCCCGGCGGCTGATTGAAGTGGAAACCATCGAGGAAGCAGAGTTTCGATCCTTTTTCCAGGAGCAGGCCGGCTCCAATGGCCCCGGCAACGCCCCGTTCAACCCGCGCGCGAAGCTGCCAGCCAGGCATGACGGCAAGGATGAGTCCTCCTCGTCCGGCGCTGTCCCGGCGCCTGCGCCGGCCTGACCTGGGCTGCCATGTCTGGCGTTGTGTTTTCGCATGCAAGCCGCTGCCGCCCTCTCTCCGCCCGAAGCGATTCTGCTTGCCCTGCGCATCCTCATCGTCGCCGCCCTGTATGGCTTTCTCGGTCTGATGCTCTGGATGCTTGTGCGCGAACGCCAATCTCACCAGGCGCCCATCCCGCCGGCGCGGCTGATTCTGCTGCCTTCCGGCAACATGCCGGCGAGCGAGCATGTCCTGCGATCCTGTGAGTGGATCGGGCGTGATCCCAACTGCGCCGTGCGTGTCAGCGACCAATTCGCCTCCGCGCGACACGCCCGGCTAACCTGGGATCCGGCCACAAGCGCCTGGTGGATCGAGGATAACGCCAGCCGCAACGGCACCTGGGTGAATGAGGAGCGCGTGATTCGCTGCGCGTTGGGCGCCGGCGACATCATTCGTGTGGGCGAGGTCCGCTTCCGCTTTGAAGCCTGAATCGCAATTCTCTCATCCTGCTCTACACGATTGCTCAGACAAAGGTCAAGTGATATATTCCCGTAGCCTGCGCGGCGCGCTGAACACCGCGCAAGGACAATTCTCAATTGAGCGGTTCTGTATTTATTTATTGTCGAAGGAGTTGCCCATGAACCGGTGGTTCACCACAGCGGATGAAAATGCCGCACCCGGTGGCATGACCGGGCTTGTGGGCGCATTTTCACTGGAGACGTAGAGACGATGGCACTCGATTTATCACGCAGGCGGTTTCTGAAGACGTTGAGCATGGCGGGCGGTCTGGCCGTAGGCGGCAGCTTTCTGGCTGCGTGCGGCGGTGGAGAGCCGACTCCAGCCCCCACTCCGGCCGGCAGCGGCCAGGCAGTCACGCTCGAGATCGGTTCGAAGGGCGAGGAATTGTTATTCGACAAGGACACGCTCAGCGCGCCGGCGGGTTCCAAGATCACCCTGATCTTCAAGAACAACTCGACTGCGCTGGAGCACAACTGGGTGTTGATCAAGCCCGGCACGAATGAGCAGGTGTCGAACGATGGGCTGGCCGCCGGCGAGGCCAAAGGCTACCTGAAGGAAAATGACCCGAACGTCATCGCCCACACAAAGATGATCAAAGCTGGCGAGAGCGACACGATCACCTTCGATGCGCCGCCCAAGGGCCAGTATCCCTACATTTGCACCTTCCCCGGTCATCACGTGCTGATGAAGGGCACTCTGACGATCGAGTAATCACTGTTGCGCCCCGGCCTGCCTGCCGGCGCACACCCTGATCTGTCGCAAGGCGCGCTCACACAGCGCGCCTTTATATTCCCCTTCACCTCCGCTCGCCTGCGCCTCCGCGCCCCTTCACCTCTGCGCCCCCGCCCCTCCGCTCCCCCGCTTCCTATAATAAGTCCCTATGGCATCGCTCGATCACATTCGCGCTCTGTCCGAAGTTATTGGCCCGCGTGGCAGCGCGACCCCCGAAGAAGCCAAAGCTGCCGACTATGTGGCCGAACAATTGGCCAGCCTGGGACTGTCCCCTGAACGCCAGACATTTCTCAGCCCCACATCCGCTTACCGGCCCTATGCGCTGGCGGCGGCGCTGGCGCTGTTGAGCCTGTTCCTGTTCTGGCAGCCCCAGCCGGTTGGGGCTGCGGCGGCGGCTCTCATCACGGCTGTGGCGCTCGCATCGCTGTTGCTTGAAATGCAGTTCCGCCCCAGTCTGTTGCGCTGGCTGTTGCCTGTCGAGCCGAGCCAGAATGTGCGCGCTATCGCGCCCTGCCAGAACCCATTGCCCCAGGCCGCATCGGACGAAGATGCGCCGATGGGCGCGCTTGCCCCGACCGGCGCGTGTCCGATCACGGTTGTCATCACTGCGCATCTGGATACCCATCGCACGCCGCTGCTCTTTCGCTCGCCGCTCTGGCTGACGGTCTTTCGCTGGCTGATGCCGGCCGGCCTTGGCGGCATGGCTGCAATGCTGGGGCTGTTTGTGATCGGTATTTTCAGCCCCGCGCCGGCCTTGCGTCTGCTTGCTCTGACGCCGGGCCTTGCGCTGATTGCGGTGTTCGCCCTCATGGTTCAGGCTGATCTCACGCCATACACCAAAGGCGCGAACGACAACGCCAGCGGCGTTGCGGCCGCGCTCTGGCTGGCCGAGCAGTTGACCCATGCGCCGCTGCAACGCACGCAGGTTCATCTGGTGTTCACTGGCTGTGAAGAAGTGGGCTGCTATGGCGCCGACGCCTGCTTCAGCGCCAACCGCGCTGTGCTGCGCAACGCCGTCCACATCGTGCTCGACCAGGTCGCCGCTGCCGGCGCGCAGCCTGTTGTGGTGCGCGCCGAGCGTTTCCTGATGCCCGCCCACAGCGACCCCGGCTTGCTGGCGCTCACCAATAAACTGATCGAAGCGCACCCGGAGTGGGGCGCCCGCGCCGTTTGTCTGAGCGCGGGCTATGGCGAACTGAGCATGGGCGTCAAACATGGGTTGCGCGCCATCGCTTTCGGCGCGATTGCGCCCGATGGGTCATCACCGCGCTGGCATCAGCCCTCCGACACGATCGAGACCATCGACGAGGCAACGCTGGCGCGCGTCCAGGAGATGGTGTGGGCGTTCCTGCGCGAGATCGACCATCAGAATGCATCTGGCAATTCGGCGAATGCGGGGTCGGCCACGGCATGAAAGGCGTTGTCCCAGCCTTGTGCTGTCTGCTTGCCGTTTTGAGCTTTGCCGCGCCCGGCTGCGGCAGCGCTGAAACGCCCAAAGTGACCCCGGTCATCGTCACGCTGCGCGTCGCCGCCGATGTGGCCCTCGAACCGTTGATGCAGGCGCTCACGCGCGCCTACGCGGCGCGGCATCCGCATGTCATTTTCACGCTGACGCCGGCCAGCACTCCGGCCGCCGGTGAAGCCGTCTTTTCACGGCGCGTCGATCTTGCCGCAGTGTCTGTGTTGCCCGACAGGATCGCCGGGCGCGACGCGCCCTGGGTTGCAGACCTGGCCACGGACGGGATCGCAGTCATCGTCAATCCAGCCAATCCGTTGACGAATGTGAGCATGCAGCAATTGCGCGACATCTACGCCGGCGTGTATAACCAGTGGGACAGCCTGGGCGCCGCCGGCATTGGCGAGATGCAGGTGGCGGTGCGCGAAGCCGGCGACGGCGCCCGCATCTTCTTCGATCGCGCGGTGATGGGCAACACACGCCTGACCTTGAACGCGGTTGTGTTGCCGTCCATCGAGGTGGTCATGAACTTTGTGGCGTATCAGGCCGACGCAATCGGCTATGTGCCCAGCGCCCGCATCACAGACACCGTTGCGCCGCCCGTCAAGGTGCTGGCCATCGACGGGCGCCCATTGACAAACGGCGCTTTGCTGGATGGATCGTACCTATTGTCCCGTCCGCTCTACCTGATTGCGCTGAGCGAACCGCAGGGCGAGCTGCGCGACTTTGTCGCATGGATTCTGAGCGCGGAAGGGCAGCGCGTGGTCGAGACGGCCAACTATGCGCGCCTGCCCGGCACACCCTGATATGGAAGCAACACCGCCCGCATCGCAGACGCTCCAACCCGCCGCTGGCGCCTCGCGCGCGCCCTGGCTGGGCTTCTACGCTTTTGTGAGCATCGGCATCAATGCTTCAATTGTCGGGCCGGCCTTGCCCACCTTTGCCGCCCAGACCGGCGCCTCGCTCGAGCAGGTCGGGCTGTTATTCACGCCGTTTGCGCTGGGCTACGCCACGTCGGTCTTCATCATGACTCCGATCGGCGCGCGATGGGGAATGCGTGCGTTGTTGCTCTCCGGCGCGACGTGCCTGCTGGTCAGTCTTGCGCTGCTCCTGCTTGCCCACAGCCTGCCATTGATCTATCTGGGCGCGTATCTGCTTGGGCTGGGGCAGTCGGGCACGCAGGTCGGGTACAACTCGATGGTCGGGTTGCTGGCCGGCCGCAACGCTGCGCGCATGCTCAACCGGCTGAACGCATTCTTCGGCATTGGCGCGCTCACAGGCCCGTTGTTTGTGTCGCTCGGTTACAGCCTGTTCGGCAGCGCCAGCGTCGCCGTTCTGCTGGCGCTGGCGCTGTCTGCGCCATTGTGGATTGGCGCATGGACATGGCGTGATTCGGTCGCGCTGCCTGCCGGGCATAACCCGGCCAATCCTGCGCCGGCTCCCTTGCCTCTCGCCCGGTTGCTGCGCCAGCCGGTGCTGTGGTTGCTGGGCGTCACTGCGTCAATCTACGTCAGCGCCGAAGTCGCTTTCAGCGGCTGGGCGGCTGTGTACGCCGAGCGCGGTTCCGGCGTAAGCGCGGCGCAGTCGGCGCTGCTGGTGACAGTTTTCTTCGCCGCGTTCACGCTCGGCCGCTATGTCACCGATCTGATCTCGCGCTGGGTGAAGCCGTCGGTCATCGTGTCCGTCGCAATTGCGCTGACCGGTCTGGGCCTGCTGAAGATGCTCGCCGCGCCCGGCCTGTTTGCGATTCACGTCATCGGCGCCGCAATGGTTGGAGTCGCCATGAGTCCGATTTACCCCATTTTGCTTTCGTATGGCGTGCGTCTGTTTCCGCAAAGTGCCACGCTGGTCACCGGCTTTTTAACCAGCGTCGCGGCTGTGGCCACACTAATCGTGCCATCGGTAGTAGGAGTGGTCATGGCCGGCCAGGGACCTGCGGCGGCCTGGGGGCTTTTGCTGCTCATTGTGGTTGCGCTGGCCGGCGGGTGGGCGCTCTTGCGCCGTATGCTGATGCGACAACTGGAGTGATCAATGACACCTCCGTCGTCTATAGTCCTGTTAACCCCAAGCAACGATTGAAAGAGCCGATCCAGCGATTAAAATCACCGCTGCATAGGGATTGTCTTCGCCTTTCTGACTCTTTTGACCTATGAAAAATGTAGATCGTGGCGCGCCATTTGGCGAAAACCCTGCGCTAGGACGGCGCATGCCCGACCCGGCAGCGCAGCCGATTTTTTGCAGCCGGCAGAACGCTTATCGTGGCATCTGGCATGGGCAAACAGAATTGCCGGGATCGCCCTACGTATGGAAATACAGCGGCGGGCTGGCGAC
>DAOTYS010000405.1:0-7536 GCA_034434575.1 Thermoflexales bacterium | reverse complement strand
TTACCATCACCCGATGATGCGGCTTCAGCCTGCCCGATAACGCCTTCTGCAACAGTTCGATCTTCTTGCGCAGTGCCAGCTCGGCCAGCACCTGCGGATCGGTCTGGCCAGCCAGTAACGCCTCCAGTATTGCCCGCCCGGACACACCGGTGACGTCTGTCGCCACACTCGCCAGCTTGATGTTCGCGTCTCCAGTGAAAATGCGCCCACAAGCCCGGTCATGCCACCGGGTGCGGCATTTTCATCCGCTGTGGTGAACCACCGGTTCATGGGCAACTCCTTTGAACGGCCCGACACCCGCTCCTTTGAACGGCCCGACACCCGCTGGGTTTTCGCGCCGCCCACGCCCCGTTTCTCTCCCTTTGGTTGAGGCTCTCCCATGCCTATTTTCCTGCCCCCACGCCTCTGGCCGGATCACACAGTGCCGTCACATGGCACGTAGTGTAAATTAGTATACCCAAAGCCGGGCGCGCTGTCAAGCACAAATGCCTCATTGATCTTATTGATTGAACATGCCCAATGAAAACAAAAGTTGAGGAATTAACATCGATCACTCCAAAAGCGCAACCCTTGCAGCCCGATTGGCGCTATCGTTGAGATTGCGGGCTGCCGCCATTCGCACCAGCCGCGCGCCGGCGCGCGTCGAGACGCCGGAGGTAGTCGCGGAAAGACATGGCGATTCCATTGTGCCTCAAACGTGGATTTGCTCAACTTGCGCCGCGCAGACACGAAAAATGTCACTTGCGCGACCCGCTGGCCAGCTTATACTGCTGCCCGGCGCATCGGACAGACTGGGCCATGCGGCCCTGCCGTTTCAGACGGACCACGCCGCCCCCTGGACGGCAGTCCATATCACCCAGCCCGATTCAAGAGGTTCTTTTCTGATGAAAGCAATTGTTGACCAGACCAAATGCGGCGGCTGCGCCTTGTGCGAATCCACTGCCCCAGATGTGTTCGAGGTTGGCCCGGAAGGCTACGCGATCGTCAAGCTTGATCCGATCCCGCCCGGCCTCGAAGCAGACGTGAGGCAGGCCGTCGAGGATTGCCCCGACGGCGCGATCAGCGCGCTGTAGCGCCCGCTGGCGCAACAGGAGGAAGCGCCGGCGGCCGGTGACGCGCCGCCGGCGTTTTGCTTTTGGGCCGGGCCGATCAGGGAGCGCAGAGATGCGGGGGTTCCGCAACACCCAACACTCCTGCCAACACTCCCGGAATCTTAAAGATTCCGGGAGTGTGAGGGAGTGTGAGGCAAAGGTGTCGAACACCTTCACAGTTACGGCCTCATCACCACCGGCGCGAACACGCGCCACGGTTCGACCGTCACGGATGGCGCGTCGCGCGTGATCTGCCCGTCCGCCGCGCCGATCGTCACGCTGTTGGGCAGCGTATACCCGCCCGGCAGCGGCCCGCTCCCCGCGCGCACCGTGATCGTCAGGGCGACCGTCCCGCCCGCCGGCACGTTCACCCCGCTCCAGACCAGCGTCTGGCCTGTCTGGTTGTAGCCCGGCGTCGCCCCCACCAGCGTCGCGCTCACCGCCAGCGTGTCCGTCACCTGTGTCGTCACCGCCGCGCTGCCGGCGTTGCTCGGCACAATCGTGTAGCTCACCAGCGCGCCCATCCGCACGGCTGCCGGCATCGCCTCCTTGCGCGTCCCGCTGTTGTCCACGCCCACGCGCGGGTTCGCACCGCCGCACGGCGCGTTCGTGCACGTTGCCCCAGGCTGCTCGCCCGCCTGATCCGCGCTCCACACAAAGCTGTTCAGCAGCGCCAGCGGGCCGGCCGGAGCAAACGCAGCCAGCGAAAACGCCATCCATACCAGTCCGGCAGCCAGCGCCATGCCGCAGATCGCTCCGCGCCAGGCCGGTGGGATCGATGAATCTCTGCGCGTGAAAATGGCCCCCTCACTCCAAACAGTGACCAGGCACTTCTCAATCGTCAATCGCTTCAATCGCTTCAATCGTCAATTCCCATCATGGTATGATTCGCCCCTGTTCAATCAATTGTTTGGGCTGATCTTTCAGGGCTGAGAGTGCGACTTGGCTCCGGTTCTAGCCAGGGAAATACTCTCAGTGAACTTCGAATCGTTCAACCTTCACCCGCGCGTCGCCGCTGGCGTCAGGCAGATCGGGTATACCACACCGACGCCCATCCAGACACAAGCCATTCCCATCGTGATGCAAGGCCGGGATGTCATGGGCCTGGCCCAGACCGGCACCGGCAAGACAGCCGCATTCGGGTTGCCCATTCTGCATCGCCTGATGGACGGCCCGCGCGGCCATGTCCGGGCGCTCATCGTGGCGCCAACGCGCGAGCTGGCCGAGCAAATCAACGATGCCATCAGCGCCATGGGCCGGCAAACCGGCCTGCGCGCCGTGACAATCTACGGCGGCGTCAACATGAACCCGCAGATCCAGAAGCTGCGCGCCGGCGCTGAGATCGTTGTCGCCTGTCCGGGCCGGCTGCTCGACCACCTCGGCCAGCGAACCATCGACCTGTCGCGGGTCGAAGCAGCCGTGATCGACGAGGCCGACCGCATGTGCGACATGGGCTTTCTGCCCGACATTCGCCGGATTGTGAAACAACTGCCTGCGAAGCGGCAGATGCTATTGTTCTCGGCCACCATGCCGGACGATGTGCGCCAGCTCACCCGCGAGGTGTTGCGCGATCCGGTGACCGTGCAGATCGGCCACATGGCGCCGGCGCAAACCGTGTCTCACGCGCTGTACCCGGTGCCGCAGCATCTCAAGACCCCCTTGCTGATCGAGCTGCTCAAGTCCATCCGCATGGATTCGGTGCTGGTGTTCACCCGCACCAAACACCGCGCCAGGCGCGTGGCCCAGCAACTGGCCAAAGCCGGCTACGACGCCACATCATTACAGGGCAACCTGTCTCAGAACCGGCGCCAGGCCGCCATGGACGGCTTCCGCGATGGGTCCTACCAGATCATGGTGGCCACCGATATCGCGGCGCGCGGCATTGACGTTGAGCAGATCTCACACGTCATCAACTACGACATCCCCGACACCGTAGATGCCTACACCCATCGCATTGGGCGCACGGGTCGCGCCGCCAAAACCGGCGATGCGTTTACCCTGGTCACGCGCGAAGATGATGAGATGGTGCGCGCCGTGGAAGCCAGATTGAAAACCCGCATCGAGCGGCGCACCCTCGACGGCTTCGACTATAACGCGCCGGCGCCGGCCCGTGACACCGAGTTCGCCCGGCCCCCGCGCCCACAGTCGCCACGCCGGCAAGCGCCGCGCCTGCAAGCGCAGTCGGCAAGCGAACGTCAGGAAACGCCGGGGCGACGCGCAAACAATACCCCTGACGATGCGCGCGCGCCAGGCCCGCGCACGCCCAAGCCGCGCGCCAACGCGGGCAACCGCGGCCACAAGCCGCCCGATGCGCCGCGTCCAGCCGGCGGTTACGGGAAGATCTATCGTCCGCGCCGGCAACAGGGCCGCTGACACCACGCAACGAGAGGAGAACCCCATGTCGAATCAAACACCGTCTGCGCCTACCATCCACCAGGCCGTCGCCGCGTTTTTGCGCGCCGATCGTTGGGCCCATGAGGCCATGCCCGGCCAGCCCGTGCATCGCGTGTTCTACCAGGGCCACAACGGCCGGCTCATCTGCTTTGCCCAGGCCCGCAACGAGGAAAACCAACTGCTGTTCTACGCCTATTGCCCGGAGAGTGTGCCGGAAGATCGCCGGCTGGCCATGGCAGAGTTTCTGACCCGCGCCAACTACGGCCTGGCGCTGGGCAATTTCGAGATGGACATGAACGATGGCGAGCTACGCTTCAAGACCAGCATCGACGTGGAAGGCGCGACGCTGACGCCGGAGCTGATCAGGCCGGTGATCTATGCCAACGTGCTGACGATGGACGAATATCTGCCGGCCATTCTGGCCGTTATCCGGGCAGAGAAGTCGCCGGCCGAAGCCCTGGACATGGTGCTTTCCAGCAAGGATCAGCCGGCGGCCACCGCCTCCAACTGAATGTGACACAGGTTCACCCTCCCGCAGGACCATCACGCTTGCGGGAGGGCTAGCTTTGCGGCAGGCGTGACACAGCCCGTCGCCCCATCCGGTCGAGCGGAAAGGGGCATCGTATACCGGATGGTCACCCCTTGACCGAGCCGATGGTCAGGCCGGTCACGAAGTAGCGCTGCAGGAAGGGATAGACCATGATGATGGGGAACGAGGCCACAAAAATCATCGCCGACACCAGCCCCTGCGGCGTGGCATTGGCAAAGGATTGCGCGGCCCGCGAGGCGTCCTGACCAATGCCGATACTGGAAGTTTGCCACTCCAACATGCGCGAGGTGACGACAGTGTACATGAAGCTCTGCAACGGCCAGCTTTCGGATTTGGACAGGAACACGATGCCGTCGAACCACGAGTTCCAGTGCCCGACAGCGGTGAACAACGTCACCGTCGCCAGCACCGGCAACGACACGGGCAGGAACACGCGGAAGAGGATGTCGAGATGCGTCGCGCCGTCGAGCAGCGCCGCTTCCTCCAGCTCGATCGGAATGCCTCTGAAAAAATTCATCACCACGATGGTGTTGAAGATGCTCAGCGCGCCGGGCACAACCAGCACCAGGAAGTTGTTGTACAGGCCCAGATTGCGCACGGCCAGAAAGTGGGGGATCAGGCCGGCGCTGAACAACATGCCGATCAGAAACAGCACTTTGATCACAGTGCGCCCCGGCATGTGGATGCGGTCGCGCGACAAGGGGTAAGCCGTGATCACCGTGATCAGGAGCGTCAGCACAACGCCCAGCAACACGCGCACGGTTGACACGCCGAACGATCCCAGGAACTGCCGGTTGTTCAGGATGAAGGCGTAATTCTCTGTGTTGAAACCAATCGGCCACAGTGACACGATATCGGCCATGACGGCCATGCGCTCGCTGAATGATTTGGCCAGCAGATGCCAGAACGGCAGCAGACACGCCAGCGCCATCAGTGTCAGGATGAGATACAGCGCGCCATCAACAACGCGGCTGCTCAGGCTTCGGTCTCGAATCATGCGGACATCTCCTGCGTTAAGGCGATTGGATCAATCGCTCAATCACTCAATCACTCAATCACTCAATGGCCCAATCAAAAAATCCTGTAGTTGGCAAACTTGCCGGCCAGGTAGTAGGACAACAGAATCAGCACAAAGCCGGCGACTGACTTGACCAGACCCAGAGCGGTGGACAGGCTGTATTCGCTCTGCACCAGGCCGCGCCGATACACCCAAGTGTCGATGATGTCGCCGGTGGAATAAACAAGGGGATTCGACAAGACCAGAAGTTGTTCGAAGCCGGCGTTCAATATATTGCCCAGATTGAGACAGGCCAGCAGGATGACGATCGAGGAAATGCCGGGCAGCGTGATATGCCGCAAGCGGGTCCAGCGGTTGGCGCCATCTACCGCTGCCGCCTCGTATAACTCCGGGTTGATGCCGGTCAGCGCCGCGAGATAGATCACTGCGCCGAACCCGAATCCCTTCCACGTGTCCGACAGGATGATCGTCCATTGAAATATGGACGGGTCGCCCAGAAACCGGATGGGCTGGCCTCCAAAAATGGAGACGATGATGTTGTTGAGCGGGCCGGCGCTGGCCAGCACCTGCACCATCACGCCGCCGATGATGACCCACGACAGGAAATGCGGCAGCGTCGTCATGGTCTGCACCACGCGCTTGAAGATGCGCGACGCCACCTCGTGCACCATCAATGCGAAGGTCAACGACACCAGCGTGCCGACTGCCATTTTGCCAACCGCGATGACCACGGTGTTGCGGAACAGCGGCCACGCCTCGCGCATGGTGAAAATCTCGATGAAGTTCCTCAACCCGACAAACTCCGAGCCGGCCAGCCCGCGCGAAGGCTTGAAGTCCTGAAAGGCGATGATGATACCGGTCAGCGGATAGAAGCTGAACAGGATCAACAGCAACATGGCCGGTATAAGCATGACGTACAGCAGCCAGTGTTGCCGCAGCGTCTTGCTCAGAGAGGGTTTGGCTTCGGCCCTGGCGCGCGGTCGCGCAGCGGTTGGTCCGACCAGCGGAGAAGGAGGTGATTGGATCATGTGTCCGTCCACAGAACACGCCGCCAGCCCCAGGCGGTGACGGCGCTTCGCTCGCGCAGAATCAGGAACGGGCAGGCCCAGGCTCTTCTGCGCGCCTGGCGCCCTGAACCTGCCCGTCGCAGGCTCATGTGTCGGACTTCTTCCAGGAGTCCGACACATGAGATGCCGGGATAGACCCTTACTTGCTGACCGTCTTGTACCAGTCGTTCACGCCGGCGGTCCAGATATCGCCGCCAACCGCCTTCCATTCCTTGACAAAGTCATCGAACGAATCCAGCGGCTGGTTGCCCACCACGATGGCGTTAAAGGTCTCGTTCTCCAGCTTGCCCATGTCGGCAGCCACCTTGGCCATCTCCTCGGTGGGCGGCGCTTTGTACTCATTGAAGACCGCAACGTCGAGCGTGTCGTAGATAGCCGCGTATGCGTCCATGTTCTTCTTGGTCAGCCGGGCGTCCTCGCCGACCACAAAGACCTTCATCGACTTGTTGAGCTGATCTTCCGGCAGGTCGAACCACTTCACCTTCAGCTTGTTGACGTCGAACTGATAGTCCGGGTAGCACAGCCAGGGGAAGGTGAAGCCGATTTCGTCAGCCATGGCGTAGATGGACGGCGTGTCGGTCAACTTGATGTCGTCGCCATCCCACACATACTCGTAGTTCTCCAGCCAGCGCGTGCCGTTGTGCGAGGCGTGGCCGTACTGCTGGTACTTCTCCCAGTTCACGTGCAGGTCCATCTCGAAGTTGAGATCGGCCAGCGCGGCCTCGATCTTCCTCGGATCGATGCCTTTCTTGAACACGACAACCGGCCCAACCATGCCAGACGCGCGCCGGCCCGTCTTGCCCTCCGGCCCCTTCGGATAGGGCGTCAGGCCCCACTTGACGGTGGGATCGGCCTTCTCCATATTGCTGGCATAGCCCTGCGCCCACCAGGGCGAGTAGCGCAGACCAATCTTGCCCTGGGCCATGTTGCTGTCGGCATCGCCCTCGCCCTTGGTGTAGTAGTCGGGGTCGATCAACCCGTCAGCGTACCATTGGCGAATGATGCCCAGCACCGTCTTGACTGCCGGCTGGATGCTGTCGTACTGCAGCGTGCCATCGGCCGCCTTGCGCCACAACCCCGGCATGACGCCATAGGCGCCGAAAATCGGGTCGAGACTGTTGTGCCACGTCACCAGTTTCTTGCAAGCGTTGATGCCGTACTGGCACAGACCCTGCTCCTTGAACGCCTTGAGCATGGCGGTGATGTCATCCACCGTCTCCGGCATCTTGCCGCCGATCTTCTCCAGGAAGTCCAGGCGCAGATAGCCGATGTTGTCCACGTTGTAGGCCGGGCCGTAGGAGAAGGCCACGCCGTACACCTTGCCGCCGCGAATGGCCGGAATCCAGTTGTCGCCCTTCGGATACAGCTTCTTCTCTTTCACCAGCGGCGACGCAGTGGCCTCCCAGATGGCGGTAA
>DAOTYS010000404.1:0-3899 GCA_034434575.1 Thermoflexales bacterium | reverse complement strand
CAAAGACTGCGAACGGGCGATGTCGAGAAGAAAGCCGGTGTCGAGATCGATCCCGGCGAAGTTGTGCTGCCGGGCCAGGTCGCACGCTTTGTCGAAGGGTAGCGCATGGCCCAGTGCGCCGACGCTGAGGTTTTTGTACATGGCCAGTATTGTAGTCGCGGGCAAGCCAGAGAACGGGAGGAAGGAAGACGGAAGAAGGATGAAGGATCAAGGATCAAGTATCAAGTATCAAGGATGAAATAGTGAATGAGCGCCAATCGCCAATCGTCAATCACCAATAATCCTCAAGTGTTGCTCTAAGCAAGGGGAGGTAAAGGAGTACAATTCCACAGCACGTTGGGTTTTGATCTTGTGACGCGGTATGGAGTACAAAGACTATTACAAGACGCTTGGCGTCGAGCGGAACGCCGATGAGGACACCATCAAAAAGGCGTACCGTAAACTGGCGCGCCAGTTCCACCCCGACGTCAACAAGGGCGACAAAAAGGCAGAGGAGCGCTTCAAGGAGATCAACGAGGCATACGAAGTGCTGGGGGATCAGGAGAAGCGCAAGATGTACGACCGGTTGGGCAGCGACTTTCGGCGTTACCAGCAGGCCGGCGGCGACCCGCGCGCGTATGACTGGACCCAGTGGTTCAACCAGAGCGGCCAGGGCCGGCCAACCGGCAACGTGCGCATCGAAGACCTGGACCTGGGCGATTTGTTCGCTCAGTTCTTTGGCGGGGGGCTTGGCGAGGAACAGGCCGGCGACTTCCGGCGCGGGCGTTCTTCGCGCAGCCGGCCGCGCGATCTGGAGCAGCCCGTCACCATCACGCTGGCCGAGGCATACCACGGCACGACGCGCATTCTGAGCAAGGACGGCGAGGAAATCGAGGTGAAGATTCCCGCCGGCGTGAAGACCGGCTCGAAGGTGCGCGTGCGCGGACAGGGCGCCCGCAACAGCAGAGGCGAGGCCGGCGACCTGTATCTGATCGTCGAGGTTGCGCCCGATGCAACCTATGAACGCCGGGATGATGACCTGCACTGCGAGATCAAGGTGGACGCCTTCACGGCCATGCTCGGCGGTGAAGTGAAAGCGCCAACCCTTGGCGGAGATGTCGTGGTCAAGGTTCCAGCCGGAACCTCATCGGGCAGCCGCATCCGTCTGCGCGGCAAGGGCATGCCCCGGCTGTCGGCCAAAGGTGAACACGGCGATCTCTACCTGCGGGTGATGATCACCGTGCCCACTGATCTGACGGAGGATGAGCGCCGGGCCTTGCAGAAAATGGCGCGCCGGCGCGGCATCCTGTAGATCAGCCTGCCCCGAAAAAACGCGAGGCCGGATCGTTCGAGGCGATCCGGCCTTTTTGCCCGTCGAGCTATGCAACAGCGATTTGCCGCAACACCGTCGGCAGAATGCCGCCGTTCAGGTAGTAGTTCACTTCCACAGGCGTGTCGAGCCGGGCGATTGCCTCGAAGGTGAACGCTGAGCCGTCGGGGCGCTGGACGCGCACCGTCAGCCGCTGGCGCGGCTGGATATCTGGACTGACATCGATTGTGAACGACTCGGCGCCGGTCAGCCCCAGCGTCTCGGCGTTTTGCCCCTCGACGAATTGCAGCGGCAGCACGCCCATGCCCACAAGGTTGTTGCGATGAATGCGCTCGTAGCTCTCGGCGATCACGGCGCGCACCCCCAGCAGGGCGCTGCCTTTGGCCGCCCAGTCGCGCGATGAGCCGGTGCCATATTCCTTGCCGGCGATGACGATCAGCGGAACGCCGGCTGCCTTGTACTTCATGGCCGCATCGTAGATCGGCATGACAGGGGCGGTAAGGTTCGTAAGGTCGGTAAGGTTGGTAAGGTTCGTAAGGTTATCAACGTCCGAACCTGACGAACTTGATGAACTTGACGAACCTGACACATCTGACAAACCCGACAAACCTGACACACCGAAATAGCGGGTGACGCCGCCTTCAACGCCGGGAACCAGCAGATTCTTCAGGCGGATGTTCGCAAACGTCCCGCGCGTCATGATGCGGTCATTGCCGCGCCGCGTGCCGTACTGGTTGAACTCCTCTTTGGGCACGCCCTGCTCGATCAGATAGCGCCCGGCGGGGCTGTCCAGCGCGATGTCGCCGGCCGGCGAGATGTGATCGGTGGTAATCGAGTCGCCGAAAAGGCCCAGCACGCGCGCGCCGACAATGGGCTGCACCGGCGGAGGCTCAAGCGTGAAGCCTTCAAAGTAAGGCGGCTCTTGAATGTATGTCGAATGCGCATCCCAGGCGTACAGGTCGCCGGTCACGCCGGTGATGGCCTGCCACTGCTCGCTGCCCAGCGTCACTTTGGCGTACTCGTTCTGGTACATCTCCGGCTTGACCGCGCGCGCGATCGCTTCTTGAATCTCCTGCTGCGTCGGCCATAGGTCGCGCAGGTACACCGGCGCGCCATCGCTGCCCACGCCCAGCGGGTCGCTGGTCAGGTCGATGTCGGCTGTGCCGGCCAGCGCGTAAGCCACCACCAGCGGCGGCGACGCCAGGTAGTTGGCCTTGACATGCGGATTGATGCGCCCCTCGAAGTTGCGGTTGCCGCTCAGCACCGCCGCCGCGACCAGATTCTGGCTTTGCACAGCATCGGCCACAAGCTGCGGCAGCGGACCGCTGTTGCCGATGCAGGTCGTGCAGCCATAGCCCACCACGTGAAAGCCCAGCGCTTCCAGATCGTCAAGCACGCCGGCGGCGCGCAGATACTCGGTCACCACACGCGATCCAGGAGCAAGACTGGTCTTGACGTAGCCGGGCACCTTCAGCCCCCTGGCGACTGCCTTTTTCGCCAACAGGCCGGCCCCCAGCATGACACTGGGGTTCGATGTGTTCGTGCACGAGGTGATGGCGGCAATCACCACCGCCCCGTGTTTGAGCGTGTATTCATCAGAATGCCCGTTCTTTGCCGGGCCGGGCGATTGGATGGTCGCCGTTCGCGCCAGATCATCCTCGCGCAGGCCAAAGCCGCGCTCTTTCACCGGCGCCAGCAGCGCCTTCTGAAACGCCTGCTTCATCTGGCTCAACGGCACGCGATCCTGCGGGCGTTTGGGGCCGGCAACGCTCGGCTCGACTGTGCTCAGGTCCAGCTCCAGCGTGTCGGTGAAGATCGGGTCCGGCGTGGCGTCGGCGCGGAACAGGCCCTGCTCTTTGGCATACCGCTCGACCAGGCTCACCAGATCCTCACTGCGGCCGGACTGGCGCAGGTAGCGCAGCGTCTCATCGTCGATGGGGAAGTAGCCCATCGTGGCGCCGTATTCCGGCGCCATGTTGGCGATGGTGGCGCGATCGGGCAACGACATGCTGCTCAGGCCGGCGCCGTAGAACTCGACGAACTTCTCGACGACGCCTTTCTTGCGCAGCATCTGCACCACGGTCAGGGTCAGGTCCGTGGCTGTCACGCCCTCGCGCAGCGCGCCATACAGCCTGAAGCCGATCACCTCCGGCGTCACGATGTACAGCGGCTGGCCCAGCATCACCGCCTCGGCCTCGATGCCGCCCACGCCCCACCCCACAACACCCAATCCGTTAATCATGGTGGTGTGCGAGTCGGTGCCGACCACCGTGTCGGGATAGGCTGCGCCGTCTTTCGTCATCACCACCGTCGCCAGGTATTCGAGATTGACCTGGTGGACGATGCCGGAGCCGGGCGGAACGACGCGAAAGTTCTGAAACGCATTCTGGCCCCACCGCGCGAACTGATACCGCTCCAGGTTGCGCTCGAACTCTTTGGCGATGTTCAGGCGCAGCGCGTCCGGCGCGCCGAAATAGTCCACCTGCACCGAGTGGTCGATCACCATGTCCACCGGCACGATCGGGTTGATGCGCTTCGGGTCGCCTTTCATGCGCGCAAACGCCGAACGCATGGCGGCAAGATCGACGAG
>DAOTYS010000403.1:0-1503 GCA_034434575.1 Thermoflexales bacterium | reverse complement strand
CCCAAGACCTGGCACGACGACATATTCTTCGGTTTGCATTTCGACTTGCACGCGAGCGCCGACGACACCGAGCTGGGCGCCGAGACCACCTATGCGCACATCCGGCGCGAGCTGGAGAAGGTGATGCCCGACTTCGTGCAGTACGACTGCAAAGGTCACCCCGGCTATTCCGGTTACCCCACTCAGGTTGGCGTGGCTGCGCCGGGCATCGTCCGCGACGCGCTGGCGGTGTGGCGCAAGGTCACGCGCGACATGGGACTGCCACTCTCCGTGCACTACTCGGGCACATGGGACGGCGTGCAATGGGAGCGCCACCCCGACTGGGCGCGCCGCCGGCCGGACGGCAGGCGTTACGGCGAACCCGATGGACCGCAGATGATGCCGGGCATCGCGCCGCAGCCAATGGCCGCCGATAGCCCCTATGACGAAGCGGTGCTCATCCCGCAACTGCTCGAGCTGATCGAGCGCTATGACATTGACGGCGTGTGGGTGGACGGCGAATGCTGGGCAGCAGCGCCGGACTGGAGCGAAACGACGCGGGCGTTGTTTACGCAACACACCGGCATCACCGAAATCCCCACCCGGCCGGATGACCCGCACTGGGCGGAATATCTGGCCTTCAACCGCAGCCGGTTCGAAGCGCACCTGGCTCGCTATGCCGAGGCGCTGCACGCGCGCAAGCCGGGCTTCGCTGTGTGTTCCAACTGGGCCTACACCGTGCGTATGCCGGACGATGTTTCAGCGCCATTGGACTACCTGAGCGGCGATTTCGTTTGGGCGTTCGGCCTGGATAGCGCCGAGCTGGAAGCCAAGTTCATGGATAGCCGCGGCCTGCCGTGGGATTTGATGGCCTGGGGCTTCACTACCGCCGGACCGATGATAAGCGCGCGTTGGACGGCCAAGACGGCTGAGCATCTCCAACTGGAAGGGGCGCTGGTGGCAGCCAATGGCGGCGCGTTTTGGATCTACGATCAGCCCCTGCGCAGCGGCCGACTGGTAGATTGGCACATGGACATCTTTGCCGAAGTGGCCCGCTTCATGCGCGCGCGTCAGGCCGTTTGCCAGGGCAGCACATCAGCGCCGCACGTGGCACTGTTACACAGCCAGAGCCACTTCTATGCCAACAATCACCCCGAAGGCACCCCCTCGCTCTACAACACGGGTAAGCCGATGCGCACCCTGATCGGCGCGCTGCAGCTCTTGCTGGACAACGGCTATCACGCCGACGTGATGAACGAGGGCGCATTGTTGAGGCGCATGAACGATTATCCGGTCATCGTCGTCGCCGAGCAGACCCACCTGCCGCAAGGGCTGCGCGATGCGCTTCTGGCATGGGCGCGGCGAGGCGGCCGATTGCTGTTGACCGGCAGCCACGTGGTGCATGACTATCCGGGCGCGCTGGGCGTGACAGCCGATGGCGACGCGATCGCCGGGCCGATGTATGTGCCGTCCGGCGACGGCACGGCCCCGGTCGGCGGGCCCTGGCAACCGGTGAAGCGGGCC
>DAOTYS010000402.1:0-18055 GCA_034434575.1 Thermoflexales bacterium | reverse complement strand
TGCTTGCGGCATCCCCGATTCTGATTGTTCTTGCGCTGATGTTGCTGGCGCGCTGGGGCGGACAGCGCGCCGGCCCTGTCGGCTGGCTGACCGGCATCCTGGTCGCCGCGCTTGCGTTTGGCCTGACGCCCGATGTGCTGTGGGTCTCGCAGGCCAAAGGCGCGCTGCTGGCGCTGTACGTGCTGGTGGTGCTGTGGCCGGCGCTCTTGCTCTACAACATCGTCCGCCAGGCCGGGGGCATCGACGCGCTGGCCGGGGCGCTGCAGCGCGCCATTCGCCAGCGCGCGGTGTTGCTGCTGGTGGTGGCGTGGGCCTTCAGCGGCGCGTTGGAGGGACTGGCCGGCTTCGGCATTCCCATTGCCATCGTTGCGCCCATGCTCGTTGGTCTGGGTGTGACGCCGGTCACGGCCGTCGCCGCTGTCGCGGTCGGCCACGCCTGGGCGGTTACGTTCGGCGACATGGGCGTGATTTTGCAGTCGCTGGTGGCGGTCACCGGTATCGAGCCGGGAGTGTTGGCGCCGGCGGCTGCGCTGATGCTGGGCGTGGTGTGCCTGTTGTGCGGGCAGGCGACTGCGCGCATTCTGCGGCAGGGCGTGTCGTGGCGCGTTGTATGGATCGTGGCGGGTGTGATGGCGGGCGTCCAGGCGCTCCTGGCATGGATCGGTCTCACACCGCTGGCGGCGCTGGGCGCGGGGCTGGCCGGCATTGCGGCAGGCGTGGCGCTGGGACGAGAGCGCGCCGGCCAACCTGACGTCGGCGCGCCACCTGGCGCCGCAGACTCCCGGCAGGCTGCATTGGGGCCGACGCTGGCGGTGTATGGCGGTCTGGCGCTGCTGATGACGGTGTTGATCGGCATGCCGCCGGTGAAAGCCGCGCTGGACCCCGTGGCGTGGCGCGTTGCGTTCCCGGAAGTTCGCACGTTGGAGGGGCATGTGACGCCAGCCGGTTTCGGGCAGACGTTTCGCATCTTCACGCATCCTGGCGCGTCCATTCTGCTGGCGGTGTTGTTGAGCGCGCTGTTCTATCGCCGGCTGGGTCTGGTTAATGCGGCGGGGTGGGGCGAGGCGTGGCGCGCAACGTGGCGCGCGGCTGCGCCGGCCAGCGCGGGCATCTTCAGCATGGTGGGCCTGTCGGCGCTGATGGAGCATTGCGGCATGACATCGTTATTGGCGCAGGGCTTGAGCGCGTGGATGGGCCGGGCGTTTCCGCTGGCCTCGCCGCTGGTGGGCATTCTGGGCGCGTTTGCCACCGGCAGCAATGCCAACTCCAACGTGTTATTCGGGCCGATGCAGAAAAGTATCGCCGGACTGTTGGGCGTCGCGCCGGCGGTGTTGCTGGCCGCGCAGACAGCTGGCGGCTCGCTGGGCAGCATGATCGCGCCGGCCAAGCTCATCGTGGGGTGCAGCACGGTGGGATTGGCCGGGCGCGATGGCGAGGTGTTGCGCATCACATTGCCCTACGGTGCGCTGATCGGGCTGGCGCTGGGTGTCGTGACGTGGCTGGCCGTCGATTTTGGATTTTAGATTTTGGAGTGACGCGGGGACAAAGGTCGGGTAGACTTCTTCAATCCAGCGTCAAGAGGAGTGATTGATGACCAAGCAGGAAATTCTCAACGAACTGGTCGAGTTGTCCCATCGTCTGGGCGAGGAATCGAAGGAATACGCGATCATCGGCGAGGGCAACACCAGCGCCAGGATCGACGAACACTCTTTCTTTGTCAAGGCCAGCGGTTCAAATCTGAAGTCGATCCGGCCCGACCAGATGGTCGAGATCGACTGGCGCAAAGTGGGCGCGCTGCTGGAGGGCAATCCCAGCGACGAAGATGTCACGCGCATTCTCAACCAAGCGCGCGTCGATCCTGCCGTGTCAGCGCGGCCCTCGGTCGAGACAGTGCTGCACGGCGCGCTGTACCAGATCACGGACGCTCACTTCATCGGCCATGCCCACTGTGTTTATGCGAACATGATTCTGTGCTCGCAGCGCGCCCGCGACATCGTCAGGCACATCATGCCGGACGAGATTGTGGTGTGCGGGATTGAGTCGGTCTTTGTGCCTTACACTGACCCCGGCGTGCCGCTGGCGCGAGAGGTGGTGGCGCGGGTGAAGGAGGTTGCCGAGCGCCATGGCGAAATGCCGCGCACGATCTACCTGCAGAATCATGGCGTGATCGCGCTGGGCCAAACGCCCAGACAGGTGGAGAACGTGATGGCCATGGCGGTGAAGCACGCCAAGATACTGGCCGGCACGTATGCGTTGGGCGGGCCGAACTTCCTGAGCGAGTCGGACATCGCCCGCATTCACTACCGGCCAGATGAGCATGTGCGCCGGGCGCAGTTCAAGTAGCCGGTTAAGCGCGGGCGAATTCGTCAATCAGCCGGCCCATATAGCGCATGCCGTCGTAGTAATTCTGCAAAATGATGTGCTCGTTGGGCGAGTGCACGCGATTGTCAGCGTGAGCGATGCCGGCGCACACCACCGGCACGCCGCCGATGAATGAGGACAGCGACCACATCGGCCCGCTGCCGGCAGCCGTGGGGATCATCACCGGCTCGTGGCCATAGATGGTCCTCGCGGCCCGCGCAGCGGCCTCGACGATCGGCGCTTCCACATCGCAGAACTCGGCGCGATAGCCGTCGTAGCTTGCGATCTGCACATCCTGAAAGCCGCGCCGGTCGAGGTGTTTGCGCAGCAAATCAACGACAAGCTCTGGTGTGAGATCGGGCACTAACCGGAAATCCACTTTGGCGGCGGCTTCCGCCGGCAGCACGGTCTTCGTGCCTTTGCCCTGCCAGCCGGTGGTGATGCCGCAGAGGGTTACGGTGGGGGCGAACAGATACTGTTGCAGCGCCTCCACGCCGCGCCGGCCTTTCAGGAATTGTTCGATTCCCCATCGCTTTCGGATCTCGTCTTCCTCAAACGGCATTCGACGCAGCATGTCGAGTTGCGCCGCGCTCGGCTCGCGCACATAGTCCATATAGCCGTCGATCAGGATGTTCTCTTCGGCGTCTTTGAGCGTGTTGAGCGCCCAGACCAGTCGCCACGCGGCGTTGGGGGCCAGCGGCGCGTAAGACGAGTGCAGATCGTGATCGACTGACCGGACGCGCAACTGAACGTAGCAGATGCCTTTCACGCCCATGTGCAGGGTGAAGCGTCCTTTCTCGTCCATGCCGCCGAATTCCCACAGGCAGCCGTCGATGCGACCGCCGCCGGCGCCGGTCAGCCAGTCTTTGTGCTGCTCGACCCAGCGATGCAAATGAATGCTGCCCACCTCTTCTTCGCCCTCGACCAGCCACTTGATCTTGAAAGGCAACCGGCCCTGCGTGTTCAGCCAGGCTTCGATGGCGTGAATGCGGGTGATGAGTTCGCCCTTGTCGTCGGAAGCCCCGCGCGCATACAGCTTGCCATCGCGCACGGTCGGCTCAAACGGCGGTGATTCCCACAGTTCCAGCGGCTCGGCCGGCTGCACGTCATAGTGGTTGTAGATCAGGAGCGTCTTGTCTCCTTCGCCCATCTCAGCCCATATCACCGGCGGCGCGTCGCCCTCGGTCGGCACGACCTTGACCGACGCGCCCAGCACAGCCAGGCGGCGGGCGACCAGCGCGGCCATTTCGGTGATGCCCTGGCCGGTGGCGGCCACACTGGGTTGGCGCAGGAAATCTTTGTACTCCTCCAGCATGCGCTCGCGGTTCTCAAGCAGATAGGTGTCGAAACGTTGGGTGTCCATGTGGTTCTCCTGGCAGGGATTATACGGAGCGGGGGAGCGGAGGAGCAGGGGAGCGGAGGAGCGGAAAGGCGAGGGAGTGGGAGTGGCTCGAATCGCTATAATGCCATTCGATCATGAGCATGAACACCCAGGTTACATCTGCCCCGGCCCGGCTTGCGGCGCGTTTTGGGGCGGCGCTGATTGGGGCTGTCGCGCTTGCATCATCCCTGGTATCGCCCGGCCTGGCCGGCGCGTCCGCCGCCATTGCGCCAACAGACGCGCCCAAAGGACAGGGCGGTTCGATTGTGTATGCGCTGGCGGCGCCATTCCCCACCGTGACCGACACCATCAGCTTTGCCGCGCTCAAGGCGTTCTGGCAGGGCGATATGAATGCGCTGGATGATTACTGGCGCGGCAGCGACCTGACGCTGGTCGTTGCGCCCGACACCTATGAAGCGATGAAAGGGGTGCTGGGACAGCCCGGCAACGCCAACATCGCGCAGGCCGACGCGCGCGACCTGGTGGCGGTGGCGTGGGCCGCGAGGCCGGGCGCGCTGGCTATCCTGCCGTTCGATCAGCTCGAAGCGCGCTGGAAACTGTTGTGGGTCGATGGCATCAACCTGTTCGACAAGGCTGCCGATGTAGCGCGTTACCCGCTCAAGGCGGGGGATGGGCCGGCGATCAACCGCGACCTCAACCGCATGGCTGTGGTCGCCATGACCGGCGTGACGGCGATGGTGCGCGGCACCGCCGTGATGATGGAGCGCAAGGGCATCACCTATCCCGGCGAGGCCATCCGCGACTGGCTGACAACGGCCGATGTGACCCACATCAGCAACGAAGTGTCTTTCTGGGACAAGTGTCCCCGGCCCTCGTTCAACAGCGGTGTGAGCATGTGCTCCGACCCGAAGTACATCGAGCTGCTGGAATATGTCGGCACAGACATCATCGAACTGTCCGGGAATCACTTGTGGGACAAGGGCTGGATTCATCTGTCGAACACGCTGAAGCTGTATGAGGATCGAGGCTGGCCGTACTTTGCCGGCGGACGCAATGCGGCCGAGGCGCTGAAGCCGGTGACGATGAACGTGAACGGCAACCCGATCGCCTTTGTCGGTTGCAACTGGTTTGGGGCAAACTGGGCCACCGATGAGCGGCCGGGGTCGGCGCGTTGCGGCTCGAAGAGTCCGCGTCACCTCGATCTCATCGTGCCGGTCATCCGCGAGTTGCGCGAACAGGGCTATCTGGTGATTGCCACCTTGCAGTACGCCGAGTTCTACACCTACCGGGCGACGCCTCAGCAACAGCGCGACTTCAAGGCGTTGCGCGACGCCGGGGCGGTGGTGGTCAACGGCAGCCAGGGCCACCACGCGCAGGGGTTTGACGTGAGCGCGCAGGGCTTCATTCACTACGGCACGGGCAACCTGTTCTTTGGCGATCAGGCCGGCGTCGGCACGCATCAGACCTTCATCGACCGGCATGTGTTCTACGACGGCCGCTATCTGGGCGTTGATCTGCGCACGGCTTACATCATGGACTACTCGCAACCCGTGCCGATGAGCCAGAAAGACCGCGCGGCCTTGCTGAGGACGCTGTTCACGGCCAGCGGCTATTAGCGATTTTGGATTTTGGATTGCAGGCTTCAGGCGCTCATTGCATTCTGTGTTCTGACTCCTGACTTCTGTGTTCTGTGTTCTGTATTCTGTGTTCTGTGTTCTGACTCCTGACTCCTGACTCCTGACTCCTGACCCTCCATGCGACGCGGAATAGGGACGTGGTTTAGACAACAGGTGTTGCGCTGGTTCATTCCAGGGCTGCGGGTCAAACGCTGGCTGTTGCTGATGATCGTTGGCATGGCCTTCATTGGCCTGGGCATTGGCTATGTGCAGGTGCAGATATACCGCCAGGCGGAAGTGCCAGAGATCTTTTATTACCTGACGCTGCAATTTCTAGAGCGCTGGGTGCGCGCTGTTCTGGTGGGCGGCGTCGGATTGGCGGCGTTCGGATACGGCTTCTACCGCTTCAACCGCTCGATCATGGAAAGCGTGCGCGGCGCGGATAACCAGCCCCTGATCGACAAATTGTGGGATCAACGGATTGGGTCGCGCGGGCCGCGTGTGGTGGCGATTGGAGGAGGCCACGGTCTGTCGGCTTTGTTGCGCGGGCTGAAGCAGCACACCAGCAATATCACCGCGATCGTCACGGTGGCGGATGACGGCGGCAGTTCGGGCCGGCTGCGGCGCGAACTGGGCGTGCTGCCGCCTGGCGATTTTCGCATGTGCATCGCCGCGTTGGCGAGCGAAGAGTCGCTGGTCGCACAGCTCTTCCAGTATCGCTTCGGCAGCGGAGAAGGGCTGAGCGGTCATTCATTCGGCAACCTGTTCATCGCGGCGCTGGCCGAGTTGACGGGCAGCTTCGAGAAGGCGTTGCTCGAATCGAGCAAAGTGCTGGTGACCAAAGGCCGAATCGTGCCGAGCACACTTCAGGATGTGACGTTGTGCGCCGAGCTGCGCGACCTGGCCGCAGAGCAGATGGCGGCCACGGTGAACGGCAATGCGCCGGCTTTGTCGCTGGTGCGCGGTGAATCGTCCATCGGCAAGACCGGCTATCCGATCGAGCGCGTCTGGCTGGAGCCGGGCGATCCGCCGGCCTATCCAGAGGCGGTGCGAGCCATTCTGGAGGCTGATCTGATCGTCATGGGGCCGGGTAGCCTGTTTACCAGCGTCATGCCGAATCTGCTGGTGCCCGGCATCGCGCAGGCGCTGAAGCAAGCCCGGGCCGTGCGTGTGTATGTGGCGAATGTCGCCACTGAACGGGGTGAGACCGATCACTTTACATTGAGCGACCATGTGGCGGCCATCGAGGGGCACATCGGGAGCGGCCTGATCGACGTGGTGATTGCCAACAACCACGTCGCTGTCGATTTCCAGCCTCCTCAGGGGGTGGATATAATCCAGCCTGAACCGACGCTTCCCAACAGCAGCGCGAAGGTCGTTCAAGCTGATGTGGCAGACGATGAGTTCCCATGGCGGCATGACCCGGCCAAGCTTGCCGCTGCGGTCCTGAAGCTGCTGGCCCACTGAACAACAGGAGATTACAGGCTGCGTCGCCGGCCCTTGCGCCGGCTGCGGCGCGCCACACTTTAAGGAGTTACACACAATGGCGAAAGTTAAAGTTGGTATCAACGGTTTCGGCCGTATTGGCCGGCAGGTGCTGAAGGCGATTCGCGATCGCCATCCCGACACGCTGGAAGTGGTTGCTTTCAACGACATCGGCGACTTGAAGACCATGGCGCACCTGCTGAAGTATGACTCGAACTACGGCCGTTTCGACGGCACGGTGGAAGCGCAGGGCGAAGACACGCTGGTGGTCGATGGCAAGCCCATCAAGGTGTTCAAGGAGACTGATCCGTCCAAACTGCCGTGGGGCGACATCGGCGTCGATATCGTGGTCGAGAGCACCGGCTTGTTCACCATCAAGAAGGACGGCGTGAACAAGAAGGGCAAGACCGTGCTGGGCGCCGAGAATCACATCGCCAAAGGCGGCGCGAAGAAAGTCATCATCTCGGCCCCGGCTGAAGGGGAAGATCTGACTATCGTGATGGGCGTGAACGAGGACAAGTACGACCCGGCCAATCACCACGTTGTTTCCAATGCCTCCTGCACGACCAACTGTCTGGCGCCGGCGGCCAAGGTGGTGCACGACAAGTACAAGATCATTCGCGGCCTGATGACCACCATTCACGCCTACACCAACGACCAGAAGATCCTGGACCTGCCGCACAGCGACCTGCGCCGCGCGCGCGCCGCCGCGATGAGCATCATCCCCACCACGACCGGCGCCGCCAAGGCCGTCGCGCTCGTGATCCCAGACCTGAAAGGCAAGTTCGACGGCTATGCCTTGCGCGTGCCCACCTCGACCGTGTCTGTGGTGGACTTCACGGCCCAAATCGAGACGCCCACGACGACCGAGGAATTGCGCCAGGCGTTCCGCGACGCCGCCGCCGGCCCCCTGAAGGGCATTCTGGCCGCGGTCGACGAGCCTTTGGTCAGCATCGACTTCAAGGGCGACCCGCACAGCTCGTCGGTGGACCTGCCGTTCACCTCGGCGCTGGGCAAGGACAAGAGCGACTTCATCAAGGTCGTGACCTGGTACGACAACGAATGGGGTTACTCGTGCCGCACGGCCGACCTGGCTGCGTACATGGCCGCCCGGCTATGACGCGGCGTGCAGCGCGTGGCGCGGATTGCAAATTGCGCGCTGCGTGTTGAGGTGACGGCAAGCTCCCGAACCCGGCCGGGTTTCGGGAGCTTTTTTTGGAACCGGCCGGCGACGCGCATCGTCATTGGCGTTGCGAGAGCAACACGTATGGAGGTAACTGAGATGAAAAACCGCCGTGAGTTTCTGATGGCACTTCTGGCAGCCGGCGCAGGACTGGCGGCCTGCGGCAGCGCCGAGCGTTTGCCTTCCGTTCCAGTGTCCACCGCGCAGGGTGACACATCGCCAGACATGCCGCCCCCGACCGAGCCGGCGCCCACCGATGCCGCGCCGGCGGAAGGCGGCGCCCGGCCCGTGGCGCGGGGCGAAATCAGCCCGGCGCTGGTAAATGCCAACAATCGCTTTGGCCTCAAGCTGTTTGCCAATCTGCGCGAAGCAGACGCAGCCGGCAACGTGTTCATCTCGCCGGCCAGCGTCGCCATTGCTCTGGCGATGACGTACAACGGGGCCGGCGGCGAAACACAGCAGGCCATGGCCCGCGCGCTCGAACTGAACGGCCTCAGCCTCGATGAGGTCAATCAATCGTATGCTGCGTTGCTGCAAACCCTGGCCACGGCCGATCCCAAAGTGACCTTGTCGATTGCCAACTCGCTGTGGGGCCGGCAGGATGTCGCCTTCAGGCAGGACTTTCTGGCCCGCGTTCGTCTGTTCTACGAAGCCGAGGTGTCCGCCCTGGACTTCAGCGACCCCGCAACTGTAGACATCATCAACGCCTGGGTGAACGAAAAGACCAATCGCAAGATCTCCCGAATCCTGGATCGGATTTCCGATGACGCGATTCTGTTCCTTATCAATGCGATCTATTTCAAAGGCGCGTGGGTCAAAGCGTTCGATCCGCAGGCAACGCGGGAACAGCCATTCATCCTGCTCGACGGCAGCCAGAAACCAGTGTCCATGATGTCGCGCTCGGGCGAGTTTCGGCACCTGCGCGGCGCGGATTTCCAGGCTGTGTCCCTGCCGTTCGGCGCGCCCGACGCCGAGGGCAGGTTCAGCATGTACGTCTTTCTGCCCGATGAATCCTCGTCGCTTGACGCTCTGGCAGCCAGGCTCACTGCTGAGCAATGGGCGGCGTGGATGGCGCAGTTTGCCCCGGCGGAGGGTTTTCTGGCCATGCCGCGCTACACGCTGGAATATGAAGCCGGCCTGAACAACGCGCTGAGCGCGCTGGGCATGGGCGTCGCGTTCGATCCGCAACAAGCTGACTTCAGCCTGATGGTGGACCTGCGGCCCGAAAACGTGTTCATCAGCAGTGTCAGGCACAAGACCTTTATTGAGGTGAACGAGGAAGGCGCCGAGGCTGCCGCCGTCACCTCGGTCGAGATGGGCGTCACGTCGGCCCGCGAAGAGCCAGAGCGCTTCACCATGATCGTCGAGCGGCCGTTCCTGGTCGCCATCCGCGACGATCGCAGCGGCGCCGTGTTGTTCATTGGCGCGATTGTGGCGCCGTAGAGTGCGCGCCTGCGTTTCTGCGAAGGAGCGATCTGATGCCATCAGGCAGGGCAAGCCGTTGGCTTGTTCTGCCTGATGCCATACAATAGATCATGATATTCCGCGAGCGCATCAACGAGCGCTCCCCAATCAATCCGTTCCCATTGGAGGTAGTAGAAATGGAATACGCGCGTCTCGGACGCACCGGCCTGAAAGTTAGCCGCCTGTGCCTGGGCACAATGAACTTTGGGCCTTTGACCCCGGAGTCGGACAGCTATGCCATCATGGACAAGGCCCTCGACATGGGCATCAACTTCTTCGACACAGCAGACGTGTACGGCTGGAAGCTGGGTGAAGGCGTCACCGAGCAGATCATCGGACGCTGGTTTGCTCAGGGCGGGGGACGGCGCGAGAAGGTGGTGCTGGCCACCAAATGCTACAACAAGATGTCCGAATGGCCCAATGGCCGCGGCCTGTCGGCGCTGCACATCAAGCAGGCCTGTGAAGGCAGTCTCAAGCGCCTCCAGACCGATTACATCGACTTGTACCAGATGCACCACATTGACCGCGAGTGCCCCTGGGAGGAAGTCTGGCAGGCCATGGAACAACTGGTGCGCGAGGGCAAGGTGCTGTATGTGGGCAGCAGCAACTTCGGCGGCTGGCACATCGCTCAGGCCAACGAACAGGCTGCCAAACGTCACTTCATGGGCCTGGTGTCAGAGCAGAGCCTGTACAACCTGAACGCGCGCATGATCGAACTGGAAGTGATCCCGGCCTGTCAGGCGTATGGCCTGGGGTTGATCCCGTGGAGTCCGCTGGCCGGCGGTTTGTTGGGCGGCGCGCTGCAAAAGGCGAAGGAAGGCCGTCGCGCCAGCGAGAATATGCAAAAGAGCATCGACAAGAACCGGGCCAAACTGGAAGCCTGGGAAGCGTTGTGCGCGGATCTGGGCGAGAAGCCGGCCGACGTGGCGCTGGCATGGCTGCTGCATCAGCCGGCGGTGACGGCGCCGATCATCGGCCCGCGCACGATGGAGCAGTTGACCGACAGCTCGCGCGCGCTGGAGATCAAGTTGTCGGCAGACACGCTCAGGAATCTGGACGAGATCTTCCCCGGCCCGGGCGGCCCGGCGCCTGAAGCCTACGCCTGGTGACATCATCGCTGAGCATTCCCGGCTCAAAATCGGAGGCGCCCGTCACAGCGCCTCCGATCTGCTTTTCGCTCTTTCGCTCCCGCGCTCGCCGCGTCCTGCGCTACAATCACTCCGCGAAATTCGGGTTGTGTCAGGGCGCTGGGAAGGAGCAATCACATGAAACGATACGCCTCTGTTATCCACCTTAAGCCGGATGCCGCGCTGGCCTACAAGCAGTTGCACGCGCACACATGGAAGCCGGTGCTCGCCAAGATCACCGAGTGCAACATCCGCAATTACTCCATCTACCTCTACGGCAACACGCTGTTCTCTTACTTCGAGTACGTGGGCGACGACTATGAGGCCGACATGGCGAAGATGGCCGAGGACGAGGTGACGCAGGCGTGGTGGAGTGTGTGCAAGCCGCTGCAAAGTCCTGTGCCGGAGGCGAGGCCGGGCGAGTGGTGGCATGACATCGAAGAGGTGTTTCATCTCGATTGAGTATCATGAGTCCAGTCAGGTTCGCGGGTTGAGCAAATGGAGTGTTGTGATGAGCATTACATCTGAGCAGAAGAAGTTTTTTGACGAGAAGGGATATCTGGTTGTCAAAGGGTTGTTTTCGCCGGAGGAAGCAGCGTTCTACCGCGACCATTACATGCGTCTGCGCGAGAAAGCCGTCTATCCCGGCGACTTCAGCGGCGTCGATCTCGGCAGCAACGACCCGCTGAAGCGCTATCCGCGTATGATTCACATGCATCGCTGGGATGAGGTCAGCCTGAAGTGGGCGATCGATCGGCGCTTGAATGAGGTGATGACGGCGCTGCTGGGGCGCGAGCCGTACATGGTGCAGACGATGATCTATTTCAAGCCGCCCGGCGCGCGCGGTCAGGACTTGCACCAGGACCAGTACTATCTGCGCGCGCAGCCCGGCACCTGTCTCGCGGCGTGGATGGCGCTGGATCGCTGTGATGAGGCGAATGGCTGTTTGCGCGTCGTGGCCGGCAGCCAGAACTGGCCGCTGCTCTGCACGGTCAAAGCCGACACAACCAAAAGCTTCACCGATGTGACGGTGCCGATTCCGGACGATGCGGAGGTTGTGCCGGTCATCATGGACCCCGGCGATGTGCTGTTCTTCAACGGGCAGGTCGTGCATGGCAGCCTGCCGAACACGACTGACGACCGCTTCCGCCGCGCGCTCATCGGGCACTACATCCAGGGCGATGCGCGGCAGGTGGCAGGCTTTTATCATCCTGCCCTGCGTATGGATGGCACGATGCTCGATCTGGAAGACAGCCCCGGCGGCGGCGCGTGCGGCGTCTGGGTCGAGCAGGACGGCGCGCCCGTGATCGAGATGAGCGGCGAACAGGGCAGACCCCTCAAAGTCAGCGAATAGCGCGGGCCGTTGTTTTAAGGTTGGTAAGGTTCATCAGGTTCGCAAGGTCGAGGAAGGGTGAGCCAGCCTTGCGAACCTGAATGATGCCGCGTCGCCGTCAGGCCTCGTACTTCCACAGGCCCTCTTCCTGCGTGCCTGCGAGGACGGCGCCATTGGGAAGGGGAGCGATCGACACGATGCCGGCCGGCGTTTTACCCTCGGTGCGCGTCCAGGTTGCGCCGGCGTCGCTCGACACGGCGACGACGCTCGGCGTGGCGACAGCCAGCAGAGACCCGTCGGGGGAGACGCCCAGCGCGCTGATCTGGCCGGAGCGGAAAGCTGACCGTTTTTGCCAGGTGCCGCCGCAGTCCTTTGAGTAGAACAAGCCGGCGGTCTCACTGGCGGCCACCAATACGCCCTGACTGAAGCACAGCCCTGCCAGCGGAGCGGCGTCCTCGCTGATCGTCAACTCGCGCCAGGCGCGCCCGCCATTTGTGCTGCGGAAGACGCCGGTGCCGACGCCGGCGATCACGGTTTCATCCTCCCCAAAATGTTGCGACACTGCCAGTGTCAGCACTTCCAGATCGAGCAGCCCGAAATTCCATGAGTGCCAGGACTGACCGTGGTCGGTCGTGACCAGCACACCGTCTGCCAGCGTGGCGGCAAACCCAATGCCGTCTTCCGTGAAGCCGGGCGACAGGGCAATCTGCGACACATGCGAGCGTTGCGGCATATTCGGCGTGAACCAGGTCTGGCCGCGGTCGGTTGAGCGCGCCAGCCCGTCGGCTGCGCCAACGATGATGTAGGGCTGCGCCGGGAAACCCGGAGATGCCGCGACTGCGGTGATTGCGGCAGGGCGAAGCGACTCGGACAGGATTGCGCACGCTTCGCCAACAGACCACACCCCCTGTTCGGTGCCAATCAGCCACCCGTCTGCGCCCGCCGGCGCAATCGAGAAGATCGAAGAAGGGCCGTCAATGCGTTGCCATTTCTGCTTTGCCATAGGGATCAATTATCCACACTCCGCCGCTTTCACCAATCCGGCAGGCAGATTATCCTCCTGTCGAAGACGCGCCAAATGTCACATGACAAACAGGGCGAACCGGCTAACATCTCCCCGGCAGCCGCGACTGGCGCCGGCGCTGTCAATCTGTGTGTGTGAGGGTCATGATCTATGAGCGAACCAAATGAAGTTGAACCATCCAGGGAGTCCCCGGAATCGTATAAGCCCCAGGCCGTTCTGATTTTCCTTGCAATCATGCTGGCAGGCTACATCCTGTACTGGGCCTATGTCTGGCTGGTCACCCTTCAGCGGGCGGGAGGTTAGCGTCATGCACATTGATCGATACGAACGCTATTGGCTGATTGCAGTGGCTGCTACGCTGGGCGCCTTCTTCGCGGCGCTGGTTGCAACCCTGGTGGTGTTTGGTGTTTCGTTGCCCAGTCCAGTCGGGCGGGTGAATCCGCAGAACCTGGAGGCCAGTGAGTTTGCCGAGCCGGGGGTGCGTTATATCGGCGGCAATCGCTACCAGGCGCACATTGTGGCCAGGATGTGGCAATTCGACGCAGGCCCAGAGGCCGGCGCCCCGCCCAAGATTCGTGTGCCTGCCGGCAGCGAGGTGAATTTCTTCGCGACCAGCAAAGACATTATTCACGGCTTCTATATCCAGAACCACACGATCAACCTGGAAGTGATCCCCGGCCAGGTGTCTCAGGCCACCGTCAAGTTCAACCGGCCCGGCGTCTACCAGATTGTGTGCAACCACTACTGCGGCACGGGGCACGCGGTCATGTATGGCGAGATCATCGTCGAGTAGCGCCCGGCGCTTCTGAATGCGTCTGCACGGAAGAAATACTGAGGAGTACCATGCAAGCAACTCAAGCACAACCGAATGTTGCGCCGGTGAGCTTCCCCCGGCTGGACATGTTGCGCAGCGAGCGCAATCTGGTGGGGGTTCACATCGCGTCGGCGTTGATTGCGCTCACAGTCGGCATTTTCATGGGGCCGTTTCAGGCGTTCCATCGCGCCCCAGCATTCGTCAACACATTTCTGGGCCAGATACCGGTTTTCAGCTACTACTATCAGGCCGTCACAGTGCATGGGGTGATGCTGGCGCTGTTCTTCACCACCCTGTTCATCGTGGGCTTCAGCTACTACGTGACGCAGCGGTCGCTGCAGCGTCAGATCAAAGGCATTCAATTTGCCTGGGTGGCTTATGCGTTGATGCTGATCGGCCTTGCCATGCTGGTGTTCACGCTGGCCAATGACGTGACACGCTCGGCGGTGTTGTACACGTTCTATCCGCCGCTGATTGCGCCGGCCATTTTCTATCTCGGCCTCGTGCTGCTGGTTGTCGGGTCGTGGATTGCGGCCTTCCTGGTGTTCTGGACCTACAACGCCTGGCGCAAAGAGCATCCTGGCGAGCGTGTGCCGCTGGCGGTGTTTGCCATCCTTGTGAACTACCTGATGTGGTTCATTTCCTCGCTGGCCGTGGCGATCGAAGTGTTGTTCATGCTGTTGCCGGCCTCGCTCGGCTGGATTCAGACGACCGACCCGCAGTTGGCGCGCGTGCTGTTCTGGTTCTTCGGCCATCCACTGGTCTACTTCTGGTTGATCCCGGCCTACGTGTCCTGGTACACCATGCTGCCCAAACAGGCCGGCGGGCGTCTGTTCAGCGACCCGCTGGCGCGCGTGGCGTTCGTCATGCTGCTCTTGTTTTCCATCCCGGTCGGCGTCCATCACCTCTACGCGGACCCCGGCGTGAGCCAGGTCGCCAAGTTCGTCCATGCCTTCCTCACATTCACCGTGGCGGTGCCCAGCTTCATGACGGCGTTCAACATCGGCGCTTCGCTGGAGATTGCCAGCCGCAACAACGGCGGGCGCGGTTTTTGGGGCTTTATCTTCAAGCAGCGCTGGAGCGATCCCGTCGTGGCGGCGCAACTGGTGGGCATGCTGCTGTTTTTGGCCGGCGGCGTCACCGGCCTGATGAACGCCTCGGCGCAGATCAATATCACGTTGCACAACACCTCGTGGGTGCCCGGCCACTTCCACACCACGCTGGGCGGCGGTGTGACCATGACGTTCTTCGGCATTCTGTATTGGCTGCTCCCACTTCTGCGCGGACGGGCCTTGTTCAGCAAAAAGGCTGCGCTCGGCCAGGCCTTCACCTGGCTGGTCGGCATGGCTCTCTTTGGATTCACGATGGGCGAGGCCGGCCTGAATGGCGCGCCGCGCCGGGCCGACCTGGCTAACTCGCCCTACATGACGCCCGAAGCCAGTCTGTGGCTGAACGGCGCCGCAATCGGCGGCATGATTTTGTTCATCAGCGTGGTGCTGCTGTTTGTCAACATCATCGGCACGTTGTTCTTCTCGACCCGGCCGGTCGAGGGCGATGCGCCGATCCAGACGAAGGTCGAAGCCGCCTCGCCGGCCATCCTCGAACGCTGGCGATTGTGGATTGCCATTGTGGTCGTGCTGTGCGCCATTGCCTGGGGGCCGGTGATTGTGGAGGCGCTCGACCTGACCAACGGCTTCAATGCCATTCCGTATACGCCCAGCGGCGCCCCCTTGCGCTGAGGCCCGGCCTGGAGATTGTGAGCCATGTCGCCTGCCCAGGTTCCATCCTCTTCGGCTGCGTCCCCCACACCGGGGCGCAGCCTGGGCTGGCTGATTGCCGGCGTTGCTCTGCTCAGTTTTGGCGGCATGCTGCTTCTGATGGCGCTTGCCTTTGCCCGTGACCTGCAATCGCTTCAGGACGCGCCGGCGCTTCTGTGGTCGGCGTTGTGCGGCCAGCCGGTGCAAAGCGATTTGACCCTGCCCGTGTTGCTGGCGGCGGGTCTGTGCGCTGTGTTGGCCGGCGCGATTGCGCTCGTCATCGGGCGCGCGCGCCGATAGACTGCTGCCTGGCTCCGCATTCATCGAACGTATACTGAGCCGACATGAGGGCGTTGCCCAACGCGATGAAAGTTCTCTTTGCGCTGCCGGGCGCATGTCGTCGCGTTGCCGGCGCATGGGTATTGCTGGCTCATGCTGCGCTGCTGGCGGTTGGCCCGCCGCCGGTCGTGTTTCTGGCCAATCACGACCATGTGGTGATCGGCTCAGTCACGGCTGAGCAGTGGCGCGCGCACGTTCAGTTCCATCTCCAACAGTCTGGCAGCCATTACCTGTCTGTCGGGGTGTCGGGCGCGCCTGTCTCTCCACATCAGCCGCGCATCACGTCTCTGCCGGGGTGCGGCTATGACGCCCTGGGCGTGTCTGCCCGCGCGATGGCAGCTGCGCCGGTCTTTCACGCCATTGGCGATCCCCCTCTTTGTCGCTGTATGAGCCTGGCACACCAGGCAAGTGTGATTGATTTGTCGCCGCGATTGGCGCCGGACTGTCCTCCACCCAGGCCGGCTGCCCGCCGTCAGATTTGCTGACCATCATGGACGCGCTTTTTGCGCAGGGCGCCAGAGGGCGCTCTGCGCTTTTGACCCTGGCGACTGTCTTTTAAGGTTTGTGTTGATTCGTGAATAGGAGAGTCTGAAATGAAAGCAGTGATGCGAATGATTGGCGCGGCGGCTATTGTCGTTGCCGCGCTTGGGATGACGGCTTGCCGCGCGCCGGCCGCTGCGAGCAACCTTCGTGTGGTCGATGCCTGGGCGCGCCCGACTGCGATGAAGGCAATGGATCAGAGCCATGGCCATGGCGAGAGCAAATCGACTGACATGGCCATGGACGGGCCGGTCAGCGCCGCTTACATGGTGATCGAGAATTCCGGCGGCGCTGACAGGCTGATCAGCGCCAGCGCGGATGTGGCCGAGGTGACTGAGATCCATGAGACGAAGGACATGGGCAACGGCATGATGGGGATGCAGCCGGTGCAGGGCGGGTTGGAGATCCCGGCCAATGGCAGTGTCACGCTCAAGCCGGGCGGCTATCACATCATGCTGATGAAGCTCAAGCAGGAGCTGGCGCCCGGCCAGGCGATCCGGCTGACTCTCAAGTTCCAGTCGGGCAAAGAGATTGCGCTGGATGTGCCGGTGAAGGCGCCGCCTCAGTAGCGCCCCGCCGAGCCTTTCCGTGTTGCCTGGCGTCGCGCAGCCGGTGTGGGGCGCGGCGCCGGGCGGGAGTGATCATGAAACAAGTCATTGTGGCTGTCGCGCTGTTGGCGTCTGTATGTCTGACGACCGCCTGTTCGGAAATCCAGGCCCTGATTGGCCCGCCCACGCCCACTGCCGTCCCGCGCGGCATCCGCGTTGATCCGCCGCAGCAGATGCCCGATTTCACCCTGATCGACCACAACGGACAGCCCACCCGTTTGAGCGACCTGACCCGTGACGGCAAAGCCGTGATGATCTTCTTTGGCTACACACGCTGCCCTGACGTGTGCCCGCTCAGCATGGGCGACTTCAAGGCTTACAAGCGGGCGCTCGGAGACGCCGCCGACAGGGTCAGATTTGTCATGGTCAGCGTGGACGGCGAACGCGATGACCCGGAAACCATGAGGCGATACGTGACCGCGTTCGACCCGGAGTTTATCGGGCTGACCGGCCCGGAGCAGGAAGTGCGTCAGATCGGTTTGCGTTACGGCGTGCATTTCCAGAAAGAAAAACCGCAGGGAACTGAGGCTGCCTACCTGGTGACGCACACTGCGTATAGTTATCTGGTGGACGCCTCTTTGCGTTGGCGCATGGTGTTTCCATTCCGCGCCGGCGCGGAACTGGTGACCGAGGATATCAAACAAATTCTCGGCGAATAGGGAGGGCAGGTTCGGCGCATGGGATAAAATCTGAAGCATGAAAGACAGCTTCACGGAGTTGCCCCCCTGCCGAAGCTGGCAGGAATGGCTGGATCGCTTCGCTCACTACGCCAGCGCGTCCGGCTGGCAGGAGTTTGTGCTGGGCGCGCGCAACGCCGGGGTTCCTCCCGCTTTTGCGGCCTCTCTTTACGCTCCGCTCCTGCAGAGGGCGCTGATCAACGCGATGCTGTGCGCCTCTGTTCAGCTTGAGGAAAGCGAGGCGCTGACGGTGATCGGGCGCATTGCTGCCCAGGGGCGTCAGATTCATTTTGACAGGCCGCCCGGCGTGCTTGACCGGGAATTGCGCACTCTTTATCGAGATTCGACCCGCGAGGTTGCGCGCACGTTGCCGGGCGCGGTCGAT
>DAOTYS010000401.1:0-1630 GCA_034434575.1 Thermoflexales bacterium | reverse complement strand
ACCCAGACCTACACCATCAGCGCGCTGATCGGCAACCCGCTGCAGCTTCACCCTGTGCTGGCCGATGGCGTGGACGCCGACCCGGTGGTTCAGGGCGCGACTTTTAATAGCGCCAGCGGGACGTTCACCATCCCGCCGCGCACAACGGCGGTGTTCGTCTCGACGCAGGCGCCGGCCGGCCCATCCCTGCCGCCCAGCACGCTGGACTGGGTGGGCCGCATGTCGCCGCGCGGCGGCACAGTCGCCGGGATCAACGAAGGGAACTTCGCGCCGGCCGGCTTCGACGTGTACGTCCAGGTCTATGAGGCCGGCGTGACCGACGGGCCAGGCCAGGGGCCAGGCATCAGCTGCACGCTGCACTGGGGGCGCTATGGCGATCCCTGGCAAGACCTGCCAATGACTTATAACCCCATGCCGGGGATAGACGTGCCGCCGGCCAACGATGAGTACAAAGCCGCCATCCCCAAAGCGGTGATCGAGGCGCTGCCGCCGGGGAGCTATGGCTTTACCGCCTACTGCCAGAAAGCCGGCGAGGACAAGAAGTGGAAGGTGGATGCCTATAACATCAACGGCGACCCGCTGGACGATGACCAGGGCGACGGCCTGTTCACCGTCGTGCCGGCTGGCGATCCCAAACCGGCGCCGGTCGGCGGCGTCTTCGTCCACCTGTTCGAGTGGCGCTGGGCCGACATCGAGAAAGAGTGCCACTTCCTGGCCCAGAAAGGTTATCGCGGCGTGCAGATCTCCCCGCCGCAGGAGCACGTCGTCCCGACGGCGGATATGTTCGGCGACCCGGCGAATGACTACCCGTGGTGGGTGCGCTATCAACCGGTGAGCTATACGCTGAGCAGCAGCCGCAGCGGGACGCTGGCCGAGTTCCAGAGCATGGTGAACACCTGCAACAGCCTGGGGGTGGACGTGATCGCCGACGTGGTGATTAACCACATGACCGGCCTGCACCCCGACACGATCACCGCCACCGGCACGGCTGGCACAGCCTTCTCGCACTACAACTATCCGGGGCTGTATGCGCCGGCGGACTTCAACTATTGCGGCACGAACGGGACAGCCACCGACGGCAGCCAGCATGACATTGTTGACTACAACGACCGCCGACAAGTGCAGACCTGCGAGCTGCTCAACCTGGCCGACCTGAAGACCAGCGACCCCGGCGTGCGCGCGCGCATCGCCGGTTATCTGCAGGCGCTGGTGAACATGGGCGTGAAGGGCTGTCGGGTTGACGCGGCCAAGCACATGCCGGCGCATGAGCTGGGCGCGATCCTGGGCGCGGTGAGCGGCAACTTCTACGTCTTCAGCGAGGTGATTGACGCCAACACCAGCGAGCGGGTGCGCGCCTTTGAATACACCCCCTACGGCGACGTGACCGAGTTCTATTACTCGATCCTGGTGGGCGAGAAGTTCAACGGCTGCAGCGGTGGGACGCTGAGCCAGCTCCAGAGCCTGCCGCCGGCGGGCTGGCTGCCGGGACGCTTTGCCGTGGTGTTCACCGACAACCACGACAACCAGCGCGGCCACGGCGCCGGCGGGCCGTGCATTGTGGATCACCGTGACGGGCCGGCGCATGTCCTGGCCAACGTCTTCGCTCTAGCGCATCCGTATGGCGACTCCG
>DAOTYS010000400.1:0-1536 GCA_034434575.1 Thermoflexales bacterium | reverse complement strand
GTGGCCGATGGTTTGACCTCGAAGCCGCAATGCGCCAGAAATTCTAACGTGGGTTGTTGCAGGCGTCCTTTGGAGGGCAAGGCCAGGCGGATGTCGGTGCGCATCGGGGCCATGGGTTGCAGATCAGGGGTTGGCGCGGGCCAGTTCGACGGCTTTCTGCGCGGCTTCGGCTGCGCTGTTGGCAGTGATCAGGTTGGCGCTGGCCAGGATGCGGTCGCCCTCTTCTTTGTTCGTGCCGGTGATGCGCGCTACCATCGGCACTTTGGGCTTCACTTCCTTCATCGCCTGCACGATGCCACGCGCCACTTCGTCGCAGCGGGTGATGCCGCCGAAGATGTTGAACATCACCACTTTGACCCTGGGATCGGCCAGGACGATGCGCAGCGCGGCGGCGACTTTGTCGGCCCGCGCGCCGCCGGCCACATCGAGGAAATTGGCCGGCTTGCCGCCAAAGCGTTGAATGATGTCGAGCGTGGCCATTGCCAGCCCGGCGCCGTTGACTAGGCAGCCGATGTCGCCATCGAGCGAGACGAAGCTGAGGTCGGCGTTGCGCGCTTTGCGTTCTGCCTCGCTCTCTTCGTCCGGGTCGCGCATGGCAGCCAGCTCAGGATGGCGGAAGATGGCGTTGTCGTCAATCACCATCTTGCCGTCCAATGCCATCAGCCGGGCGCCGCCGTCGGCCCCGACGATCGCCAGCGGGTTAATCTCGGCCAGCGAGGCATCGTTGGCGACGAAGGCCGAAGCCAGCCCCTTGGCAATTTTGACGAAGTCGTTCCAGTGCTCGCGGGGCAGATGGATGGCGGCTGCCACGTCGCGGGCCAGGTAGTCGGGCAGGCCGATGAATGGGTCAATCGGGGCGCGGATGATCTTCTCCGGCATGGTCGCGGCCACCTCTTCGATGTCCACGCCGCCGGCCGCGCTGGCCATCAGCACGGCCCGGCGCTGCGCGCGGTCTATCACCACGCCCAGGTAAATTTCGCTTTGGATGTCGGCGGCCGGATCTATCAACACCTTGCGCACCGGCAAGCCCTTGATGTTCAGGGCCAGAATTTGCTCGGCTTTCTCCTCCACCTCTTCGAGCGAGCGGGCCACCTTCACGCCGCCGGCCTTGCCGCGCCCACCCACCAGCACCTGCGCTTTGATCACCACCGGCAGGCCGATTTCGCGCGCCGCGTTGCGCGCTTCGGTGGCGTTCTCTGCCACGATGCCCTGTGGCGCCGGGATGCCGAACCGACTGAAGATCTGCTTGGATTGGTATTCCTGGAGTTTCATAGCTGTGTGCCTTGCTGGATTAGCGACAGGGGATTGTAGCAGCCAGAGGGCGCGCTCAGCACGACAGTAGGGCGCGGGGTCGGTGAAGTCGGCGCGGCTCTGGTCAATGCAGCCGCTCAGATGCTTCGCTGGCGCTCAGCATGACAGGGTGCAGGGGCGGCCTGAGTGGCTCCGCAGCGTTTTGGTTGGCCGCGAGTTTAGATGCTCCGCCTTCTTTCCCCCGCGCGCGGGGGACTAAGAAGGGGGCTTCCCCCGCGCGCGGGG
>DAOTYS010000399.1:0-2477 GCA_034434575.1 Thermoflexales bacterium | reverse complement strand
CTTCGCCGGTTCGCAGTTCCGCATGAACGAGACCACAGCGGCGGTGGCGCTGGCGCAACTGGACCGGCTGGATTGGATCGTCGAGCGATGCCGGGGCCACTGGCAAGATCTGCGCCGCCGGCTGGCTGCCGAAGCGCCACAGCTCAAGCTGCGCCACAGCTACGACGAGGAGGGCGACGCCGGCATCACACTGTATCTCGATCTGGAGTCGCCGGCGCGGGCCGGCCGGTTTGGCGAAGCGCTGGCGGCCGAGGGCATCCCGCTTGGCCCATCGTCGGGCATGACCAACCTGCTGCGCCATCCGATGATTGTTGACCGCAACATGCCGCACCCGGCGCTGCCGCCGTTTGGCGCGGTCGAGGCTGCGCCACGCAATGACGCCGATTCTGAGATTGCGAATCGCACAGACGACATCCTCAGCAGCATGGTTGCCATTCCGATCGGCCCCCGTTACCGCCGGGCCGACATCGACGATATCGGCTCTGCAATTGTCAAGGTGGTGAACGCACATGTCTGAAACTCTTGCGCTTCGATTGATTGCCTGCGATCCTGTCGTCGGGTTGCCGCGTGTGCCGATGGAGAACGGCGCGCGCCCCACTGTCGACGACTTGCTTTTGGAGATGGCGCGACTGAACATCGGCGCCGCTGTCGTCCGCCATCGGGCTTGTTTCGATAACGGCCCCTATTTCGGCAACCAGGTGTTGCTGGAGGAGATCGCCGGCCACCCCGGCCTGATCCCGGCCTGGGTGTTCACGCCGGATGGTTGCGAGCCGGACTTCGACCCGCGCCGGCTGCTCGCGGAGATGCTGTCGCGCGGCGTGCGGGCGGCCTGGATGTATCCCAAAGAGCACTACTACTCGCCCAGGCCGTGGTGCGCCGGGCCGATGTACGCGGCGTTGCAGGCAGCCCGTGTGCCGCTGCTGGTCGAGTACGATCAGGTCAGCGCCGATGACCTGCACGAGATCTGCGCGGCGTATCCGGAGTTGCGATTGGTGCTGTTGAATGCGCCGCGCCTGGGGCGCAACCGGTTGCTGTACCCCCTGCTCGATCTGCACCCCAATCTGCATATGTGTTTTGGCCCGCTGTATTCGGTGCACGAGGGCATCGTCGATCTGTGCCGGCGCTACGGCGCGCGGCGCTGGGTGTTCGGCATGGGCTACCCGAGTGCTGAGGGCGGGGCCGGGGTGACCGGCCTGCTGTATGCCGGCTTGTCTGAGGCAGACTGCCGGGCCATCGCGCACGAGAACATCGAGCGGCTGTTGAGCGAATCTGGAGGTGGGTTGTGAGCAACGATGCGGCGCGCGATGCGGCGCGCGAGAACGAGCAATGGCGCGGCCAGGATGTGTTTGCCGATGACGCCCGGCATGGCCGGCCCATCGATCGCTGTCTGGTGATTGACGCGCATGGACATCTGGGCGAGGCGCCGAACTTTCCCTATCCCGACAGCGCCGCAGCGTCACTGATCCGGGCGATGGACCGGCTGGGCATCCAGATGACGTGCGTGAGTTCGACGCCGGCCATCTTCGGCGATGCGCGGCGCGGCAATCAGATCGTGGCGCAGGCGATGCGCGAACACCCGGGGCGCATCTTCGGCTACATGGTGGCCGATGTGGGTTATCCAGAATTGATCGCGCCAGAGATGGAGCGATGTTTGGCGGCCGGCTTTCGCGGCGTCAAAATCTGGTCGTATGGCGCAAAGCCCGGCCTGCCGTATGACCATCCCAACTACACCCCCGTGTTCGAGTTCGCCAATGCCCACCGGCTGCCGGTGCTGGCGCACACGTGGGGCGCGGAACTGGACCAGCTCGAGCCGGCCATCCGCGCCTACCCCAACATCACCTGGCTGATGGCGCATACGGCCAGCAGCCAGAAGGACAAGTATGTCCGCTTCGGGCTGGAGTACCCCAACGTGTTTCTGGAATTGTGCTTCTCGCCCTGCCCGCGCGGTCTGGTGGAGGAACTGGTCGATCGAGGGTTGTCCGGCAAGCTGATCTTCGGCAGCGACTGCATCTTCATGAGCGCAACGCAACAGATTGGGCGCGTGCTCTTCGCGCAGATTTCGCCCGAGGACAAGACAAAAATCCTGGGGCTGAATGCCCGGCGCGCGCTGGGCCTGTGACATGCGGCGCCGTGGCCTTGACGGCATCACGGCGTTTTCTGTTGTGAGATTGAGGGAAGTGAACATGAATGCAAACACAGTTCTGTTGTCTGGCCTGCCACTTCGGCAAGCGACAGAACAATGGCGAGCGGCCATCGAGAATGCAAACACAGTTCTGTTGTCTGGCCTGCCACTCGTGCAGCCGTTCCGCACCCGCCGCGCGTCGAGCTGGGATCGCACCGGCGGCAACCGCGACCGTCTGTGCGTCGCGCCCGGGGAGACGGTCACGCTGATGCAGGCCGGCGGCGCCGGCCGCATCACACACCTATGGATGACCAGCGCGTGCCGCGAGCCGGATCACCTGCGCAAGTGTCTGTTG
>DAOTYS010000398.1:0-1932 GCA_034434575.1 Thermoflexales bacterium | reverse complement strand
TCATGCGGCCTATTTTGACACACACGACATTGTCTTGTCAAGACTCAGTAAGAGGCCGCACCGGCCTTTCGAAGCAGATCAAGGATGCATTGATAAAGAAGCACGGCTGCCGGTGTTTCATCTACCTTGAGGACATGGACGAACATGACCTTCAGATTGATCATCGGGTCCCATATGAAGTAGGCGGGGACACGAATAATCCGGACGACTTCATGTTGCTCAGTGCTTCGGCGAACAGGGCCAAGTCATGGTCATGTGAACATTGCGAGAACTGGCAGGCGCTTCATCAGCGCGAGATATGCCTGTCTTGTTACTGGGCCTACCCGGAGAAATACGAGCATGTTGCCATGCGGCAGGTTCGCCGTGTTGATCTCATCTGGCAGGGTGATGAGGTCAAGAGCTATGACCGGCTTGAAGCAGATGCTCGAGAGGCGCGCCAACCCGTCCCCGCATTCGTGAAGAGGTTGATCGAGCGCGCTCTGTCTCAATCGCGCTGACTTGAGGCCTGGCTTGGCAGTTCTGCTCAGACACATATGCTTGATCGGCGCAACGATGCTGGTCGTGGTTGTCGCGCGTCTGTTATTGCCTGCGCCCACGCCCGGCCAGCAGGCTGACGACTGGCGCGTTCTGCGCGTCACCATCCGCTCGCCCGAAGACATCCCCCGGCTGACTGCCGGCCCCTGGGACATGCTCGAAGCGCGCGACGGCGATGACTTCTTTGTGCTCGGCGATGCTGCCGTGGCCGAAGCGTTGCGCGCCGCCGGCTTCGATGTTGCCGACCACGAAACCCTGCTCGCGCCCTTTGCGCCCTTCACCTACTACGGCGGCTATCGCACCGTCGACGAACACGAGGCGCACCTCGACGCCGTGGCGGTCGCCCATCCACATCTCGCCGTCCTGCATCGCTTCGGCCAGTCCTATCGCAAGACGCGCGACCTGGCCGACGGGCGCGATCTCACAGTGCTGTGCGTCACGCGCCTGCGCCCCGGCGACTGCGCGCTCGATCCCGAATCCGACAAGCCGCGTTTCTTCGTGCTGGCCGCCGTCCACGCCCGCGAACTCTCCACCGCCGAAATCGCCTGGCGCTGGATCGATCATCTCGTGAACGGCTATGACGTTGACCCCGACGTGACCCTGTTGCTCGACACATCCGAGGTCTGGGTGGTCCCGATCGCCAATCCCGATGGGCGCGCCATTGTCGAACAGGGCGGCAACTCGCCTCTCTTGCAGCGCAAGAACGCCAATGATTCTGCCGGCGGTTGCTCCATTCCATACATCGGCGTTGACCTCAATCGCAACGCGAGCTGGCAATGGGGCGCAGCCGGGTCGAGCAGCGATCCGTGCAGCCAGATGTATCGCGGCGCGGCGCCAGCATCGGAGCCGGAGCAGCAGGCGATTGAAGCGCTGATGCGCGCGCTGTTCCGCGACCAGCGCGGCCCGGCGCTGACGGATGCCGCGCCCATCACCACTTCCGGCCTGATGGTCACACTGCACAGCTACGGCAACCTCGTCATCCTGCCCTGGTCGTGGACCACGCAGCCGACCGCCAACGACGCCGGCCTGCGCGCCATTGCCTTTCGCATGGGTCACTACACCGGCTACACCGCCGGCACGGGCGCCCAGGTGCTATATCCCATGTCCGGCAACCATGACGACTGGGCCTATGGCGTGCTGGGCATACCCGGTTTCACCATCGAGATCGGATCGGGCAGTGGGACGTGCGGGGCGTTCCTGCCGGCCTATTCGTGCGTCGACTCGACGTTCTGGGCGCCAAATCGCAACGCGCTGATGTACGCGGCCCGCATCGCCCGCCAACCCTACGCGCTCGCGCAGGGGCCGGTCGTCGTGACAGCGAGCTTGAATGTGACGCGCGTTGTCGCCGGAGCGCCAGTCACGCTGACGGCCACGTTCGATGACAACGCGCTGGGAGCC
>DAOTYS010000397.1:0-2098 GCA_034434575.1 Thermoflexales bacterium | reverse complement strand
ACAGATGTGGGTCGCCTGTCTCGCGGTAGTAATCCATGAACAACTCGGCAAACAGGCACTGGCGCGAGTCGTTCCACTCGCCATCGAAGTTCATCACCCCGAAGCCGCCCAGGGCGGGGATGTAGATGAATGGCGGCTGCCACACTTGCTGCGTCATCGACATTTCATCCAGCGTGCGCCGGCCCCACTTCAGATACTCGTCCTTGCCGGTCAACCGGTAACACGCCAGCAGCGCTTCGGCTGTCCAGAACATGGAGAAGTTGCACTGCTTGTGCATGCCGCTGCGCGGGATGCGCTTGCCCAGGTATTCCTCTTTGCCAAATGAGCAGCACGACCAGTAGGTTTCGAAATCCTCCCACCGGCCATTCGGCACGGCCTCGTCCAGCACGGCATCCATCGCGCGCAACGCCGCCGCGCGGTAACGCTCGTCGCCGGTGATGTCGGCCAGTTCGAGCAGGAAGGTGACGCTCATGCTGGTTTCGGGCGACTGGCTCATGACCGGCGTCGGCTCCAGCGTGTCGGGGTGCAGCCAGCCGGGGAAGAAGCCCTGCGCGTGCTGCAAAGCGAGCAGCTTGTCGGCATAGGTTCTGGCGTAATCGAGCAGCCTCGGGTCGGCTTCCAGCTCCTCATACCAGCGCAACATCAACAGCGCCGTCCAGCTTGCGTCGAGCACGTGGAACCAGGCGTCGGTGATGCCGCGCTCGCGCGGGCTGCGGTTCGAGTTGGTCCAGTAGCCGGTGTTCCAGCCTTCGCTGCGGTTGTAGTCCTTGCCGGCGATGTTGACCCTGGTCATCTTCGTGCGATAGACGGCGGGGAAGATGCCCTCGCGCATCGGCGCGGCCAGAGCGAACTCTTTGGTCAAATTCGCGCGTCGCAGCAGATCGGCGTTGCGGGTGCGCCGGGCGTAGCGATACACGCCGGATGCGCTGCGCAGCGAGGAGAACCACGCCTGGTTCCAGATCGACAGGAACTCGCGCAGGTTGACTTCGCCGGGGTAGTTGGGCGATTCAGTGACATTGACAATGAACGCCGGCGCGCCGACTCGCTGGCCGGCGAGGTCGAACTCCTGCCAAACTGCCTTCTCCCAGGTGTCGAAGGCCCAGCGGTAGACGTGCTCGACGTAGCGATCCATGGGCACGGTCAGCGGTTTGCCCTGCGCGAAGAGCGGCTGGCGATAGCGCTCCCACAGGAAGCGGGTGACGCGCGCCCAGGGATTGGCCGGCTGAGCGTTGTCGTGATGCGCGATGATGAAGAAGCCCAGTTCCACGGCGCCGGGCGCAAGCGTCATCCCCGGCGTCTTCTGGTATTCGACGTGGCGCTTGACCGCAGCCTCAGTCATGCCGATCCACCACTTGCGCGCCGGCGCGTCCACATCCATGAACCACAGCGCGTCTTTGCGCCGCCCGCACACGTCCAGGTCGGGCACAAGCGTCAGTTGGCGCGCGCCCTGCCGGGCAATCAATGCCGGCGAGCGAAACACGTGCTGCGCGATGCAGTCGTCCGGCTCTGGCGCGAGGTGCGGCGCCCACCAAAAGTCGGGCGCGAAGTCCAGGTCGAATGCGACGGACAGCTCATCTTGTTGAACCGGCTGGTCGAGCTGCCAGGTCAGGCGGACGCGCTGCCAGCCGTCGCCGGCATCGGTGACCGCGATTTGCGGCGCGGCGCCGGCAAGGGTGGGGATGGTGAGACGGGCCAGTGTCTGGCCCTCCAGCTGCATAGCGAAGCCGTCAGGTGATTGGGTGAGTGGCATGGTAGTCCTCCCATTATCGCAGGGGTGACTGATTTGGCCGTCCGTACAATTGGGCCATGTTGCTGAGACAGGCCCTGGGCTGGTTTGTTTTGTTCGCTGTGTTGATCGCACCGGGTTGTGCCGCGCTGGCGACACCGCCGGTGTCGCGTATGGCGGTAGCCACCCCTGGCCCGCTGCCGCCCAACGCCGAGACCAATGGGCGCGCATGGGGGCCGGCTGATGCGCCGATCCAGGTGTTGAAGTTCATAGACTATCAGTGCCTCACCTGCGGCAAGCACTCCAGCGAGTACGACCCTGGCATCGTCGAGGCGTTTGCCGCAACCGGCAAGGTGCGCTTCGAAGTGCGCA
>DAOTYS010000396.1:0-3583 GCA_034434575.1 Thermoflexales bacterium | reverse complement strand
CCCGATGAGCCTGGCCCAGATCGTGATCATTGCCGCAGGCGCGCTGCTTTTTGGCGCGCTGGCTGCGCTGGCCGCGCGCGAGACCACAGGCCGGCTGCGCAGCCTCGCGCGCCGTTTGCGCCCCTGGCTGATGCTGTCGGCCAGCGTCGCGGCGCTGTACTGGCTGCAATCCTCGACGCCCATCCGTCATCTGGACTTTTGGCTGCCGACGGCCACCCTGGGACTGACGGCGCTGGTGTGGGCGGCAACACTCAAGCCTCGCCCGGCAACCAGCGGGCGAGGAGCAGATCAGGCCGCCAGGCCGGCGACACCCGATCCCCGCGCAACAGCCATCACCGCTCTGGTCATCGCCGGCGTGGTGGCGCTGATCGCTGCCACGCGCTATGTCGATGCGTTGTGCTGCCTGACGCCCTCGCGTCCGCCGGACATTGGCGCCGTGGGCGTGGCGTTGCTGACCGGCGCCGGCCTGTGTGTGACAGTCGCGCGGCTTGCGGCACAGGTCGCAACCAGGCGGGCCTGGCTGGATGCCGCGCTGGTGACACTGCTGATCGCGTTGTTTGCGGCGCTCAAGACCGAACCGTTGACCGCCGGCCTGAGCGCCCTCCTGCGCTCCTTCGCCGGCCAGTCAGTCGGCCAGGCGTCGGCGCTGGATATGCGCTGGCTGGGGTTCTCGTACATTGCGTTCCGGCTGATTCATGTGTTGCGCGACCACGCCACCGGCCGGCTGCCAGCGCTGTCGCTGCGCGAGTTCGTCACGTATGTCGTCTTCTTTCCTGCGTTAACAGCCGGACCCATCGACCGCGCCGAGCGATTCGTAAAAGACCTGCGCGGGTGGGACGCCGGCTCAGACGCCGCGCGCGCCGAGGATGTGGCCGAGGGCCTGCGCCGCATCCTGATCGGCGTGTTCAAGAAATTCGCCGTGGCCGACACACTGGCGTTGATTGCGCTCAACCCCGTCAACGCGGCGCAGGTTCAGTGGGCCGGCTGGGCCTGGGTCCTGCTCTACGCCTATGCCTTCCGGCTGTACCTCGACTTCAGCGGGTACACCGATATTGCCATCGGCCTGGGCCGGCTGTTTGGCGTGCGCCTGCCGGAGAATTTCGACCGGCCCTACCTGCGCCCGAACCTGACCATGTTTTGGAATAGCTGGCACATGACGCTGGCCAACTGGTTCAGGGCATACTGGTTCAATCCGCTGACGCGCTGGCTCAGGACAGCCGGCGGCGCGTCGCTCAGCCCATCGGCCATCATCTTCATCGGCCAGACAACCACAATGGCGCTCATCGGCGTGTGGCATGGCGTGACATGGAATTACGCGCTGTGGGGCGTCTGGCACGCGGCCGGCCTGTTTGCGCACAACCGCTGGACGGCGCTGGCGCGCAGCCGGCAATGGGGCGCGCCGGCGTCGAAGTGGCGCGCCCTGGCGCTCAACGCCTTCAACATCGCGCTAACGTTCCACTTCGTGGCGCTGGGCTGGGTGTGGTTTGTGCTGCCCGATGTGGGACAGGCGCTGGCGCTGTTCGCCCGATTGTTCGGCGGCTGAAGGCGCGATCGAGGATACAAGCATGACAGGCGTTTCAACCTGGCGGATTGCGATCAAGGCAGTGCTGCTGTTTGTTGTTGTCAACGTGATGTTCGCGCTGACCGACCCGCTGCCAACCATCGGCTCGCTGTCGGCCTATAACGCCGTGTTTCCCGGTCGGCCTCGCCTGCCCTACAGCGACTTTCCCGACCACGCCTATAACCTCAGTCTGCACAACCTGAACGCCATGTTCGCCGCGCACGAGATCGCCGCCGGCCCAAAACCCGCCGGCGAATATCGCGTCCTGCTGATTGGCGACTCGTCAGTGTGGGGCTTTCTGCTCAAGCCGGAAGACACGCTCGCGGCGCAGCTCAATGCCACGCAGCGCATCCTGCCCGATGGCCGTCGCTTGCGCGCCTACAACCTCGGTTATCCCATCATGTCGGTGACGAAGGATCTGCTGTTGCTGCAACATGCCATGCGCTACGCGCCTGACCTGATCGTGTGGCTGGTGACGCTCGAATCGCTGCCGGCCAGCCGGCAACTCCTTCACCCCATCGTGCAGAACAACGCCGGCGCCGTGCGCGCATTGATCGCGGACTATCGCCTGTCGCTCGATCCGTCGGACCCGCGCCTGGTCAATCCCTCTTTTATCGAGCGCACGCTGATCGGCCAGCGGCGCAATCTGGCCGATGTGATTCGCTTGCAGGTGTATGGCGCGCTGTGGGCTGCCACCGGCATCGATCAGGATTACCCGGACTACGAGCCGGCGGCCATCGATCTAGAAGCCGACGACTCGTTCCATGATCTGAAGCCGCCGGTCTTGCGCGCGGAGGATCTGGCGCTGGATGTGTTGCGCGCCGGCCATCAACTCGCCGGCGACATCCCCATACTGATCGTGAACGAACCGATCCTCATCAGCACTGGCCGGAACAGCGACATCCGCTACAACTTCTTCTATCCGCGCTGGGCCTACGATCAGTATCGCGTCATCATGGCCGGGCAGGCGCAGCGCCAGGGCTGGCGCTACCTCGACCTGTGGGACCTGGTTCCGATGAGCGAGTTCACCAACAGCGCCGTGCACCTGACCCCTGGCGGATCAAGGCTGCTGGCCGACACAATCGGAGCGGCGATCCTGAGCGCGCCGCCAGGCCGGCGCTGACGCGCTGCGCTGGCTGCATGTTTTGGGGCTTACCCGCCGGCGGCCATGCGCATCACCACGCCGTGCGCGACCCTGAGCAGCGTCGCCTGTTTCACAAACGCCGCGTCGAAGCGCGCCACGTCGGTGGTGGTGACGATGGTCTGATGGGAATCGCTGATGTGGTCGAGCAGGCAGCGCCGACGGTTGGGGTCCAGTTCAGCCAGAACCTCGTCCAGCAACAACACCGGCTCCTCGCCGATGCACTGGCGCATCCAGTCGGCCTCAGCAAGCTTGAGTGACAACACCGCCGTGCGCTGTTGTCCGCGCGAGCCGTAGTCGCCCAGATCCACCGCGTTGGCCAGAAAGCGCAAATCGTCGCGGTGCGGGCCGGTCAGGGTCGCCCCGCGCGCAATCTCTTCGCGGCGGCGGTCGGCCAGCGCCCGGCGAAAGGCAGCCTCGAGATCGGCGCGGTCGAGGCCGGCCGGTGGTCGGGCCAGATCGAGGCCGATCTGATAGGCGCGCGCCGACGACGCAGGGGCCGCAACGTCAAAGTTGGGCTGATAGACGATCTCAAGATACTCCAGACCATTTGAGAGCTGGCGATGCGCCGGCATGGCCAGTTGCGTCAGCTCGGCCACAGCGCGCCGCCGGCGCAAGGCCACTTCCACACCGGCCGGCACAAGCTGATCGTCCCACACGCTGAACTCATCGGGATCCACCGGGCGCTCCTGGGCCTGACGCAGCAGCGCGTTGCGCTGAGTCAATGCGCGCTCGTATTGATCTAGCGCGCGCACGTAGTCGGCGTCCACCTGCGACAACGCTGCGTCGAGATAGCCGCGCCGCAACGCCGGCGCGCCGGACACCAGCTCCACATCGCCGGGCAAAAACAGCACCACGGCGAGCTGGCCCACCAGGTCGAT
>DAOTYS010000395.1:0-2901 GCA_034434575.1 Thermoflexales bacterium | reverse complement strand
CGGCCCTTCACAGGCGTTGTTGTAGCTGTAGAGGGCAGCCTGTTGGTGAGGGTTCTCGCCATACCGCAGTTCCTGAACCTGATGCAGGGTCAACGCGATCAACGGCGAGCCGGGGGACTGGATGCCGAGCAGATAGTCGCGGATGGCGGCGTCATAGGAAGCCGTGTGCGAGAACGCCTTGAGCGCCAGCACCTCGCGCGTCTGGAGCGAGACAAAACCGTGCTGGGCAATATCGCGCAACACGAGGTCGTAATCGCACGGGTCGCACACCACAGCCACCCGCTGGTAATTCTTGGCGGCGGCTCGAATCAGCGCCACGCCGCCGATGTCGATGTTTTCAATGGCGTCGGCCAGCGTCACGTACTTCTGAGCCACTGTTTTCTGAAAAGGGTACAGGTTGACGACAACCAGGTCGATCATGCCGGCGCCGATCTTGTCCAGATCGGCCCGATCGCGGTCCGTGTCGCGCGCCAGAATGCCGGCGTGAATCACGGGATGCAGCGTCTTCACCCGCCCGTCCAACACTTCAGGGGATTGCGTCAGTTCTTCGACCGTCTTCACCGGCAAGCCGGCAAGTTTGAGGGCGCGGGCGGTGCCGCCGCTGGCCACCAGCTCAATGTTGTGAGCAACCAGGCCAGCGGCGAATTCGATGAGGTTGGTCTTGTCGGACACCGAGAGAAGCGCTTTCATAGTGGCACCGATTATAAGGGGGCAGCGGAGCAGAGAAGCAGAGGGGCGGGCGAGCAGGGGAGCAGAGGAGCAAGGGAGCAAGCGAGCGGGGGTGACAACAGAACGCTTCACCCATCGCTCAGCACTCTTCACTCCGCACTGACAGAGACGTTCGCTATACTTGAGTTCTCGAAATCAAACAAATGGCTGCAATGACCTACCCGGAAGCCCTCGCCTATCTGTACGCACTGACGAACTACGAGCATGTCGCTCCAGCCGGCGATACGGCGCGCGATGTCGCGCGCGCGCTTGACCTGGAGCGGATGCGCTCGCTGCTTGCCGCGCTCGGCAATCCGCACGAGCGACACAAGACCATCCATGTGGCCGGCACCAAAGGCAAAGGCTCCACCGCAGCCATGATCGACTCGTGCCTGCGCCAGTTGGATTTGCGCGTGGGCCTGTTCACATCGCCGCACCTGACCACCTTCCGCGAGCGTATGCGCGTCAACGGCGAGTTGATCAGCCGCGAAGACGTGGCGGACCTGGCGCAGCGCGTGAAGTCGGCCGCTGAACATATCCCCGGCGTCACGACATTCGAGGCGGTGACCGCCATGGGGTTTCTGCACTTCGCCCGGCAAGACGTGGACTGGGCCGTGATCGAGGTCGGGCTGGGCGGCCGTCTCGACGCCACCAACGTCATCACGCCTCAGATCAGCGTCATCACCTCGCTGAGCCTCGACCACACAAAATGGCTGGGCAACACGCTGGCCGAGATCGCAACAGAGAAAGCCGGCATCATCAAGCCCGGCGTGCCGGTCGTCAGCCAGCAACAAACGCTGGAGGCGGCCGCCGTGATCGAGCGGATCGCGCATGAACGCAACGCGCCGCTGACCATGCTGGGCCGGCACTGGCGTTGGACGCCCGGCCTGACCACGCTGGAAAAACAGACGTTCGAGGTGAAGCAGGTGGCGCGTGTGCGCAGCAACGAACGTCCGTTCGTCAATGACCTGGAAGGCTGGTACGAAACAACTTTGCTTGGCAAGCACCAGTGTGAAAACGCCGCCGCCGCCATCGCCGCGCTGGATGTCTTGCGCAATGCCGGCAGCATCGACATCTCGGCGCGCGCCATCCGTGACGGCTTGCGGTTGATTTTCTGGCCGGGCCGCTTCGAGATTCTGCGCGCCGACCCGCCCCTGATCCTGGACGGCGCTCACAACGTGGACAGTGTCAACAAGCTGGCCATGACGCTGGCGGAAGTCTTCCCCGGCCGGCGGTGGACGTTTATTTTCGGGTGCTATAAAGACAAGGATGCTGAGGGGATGCTGAAGGCGCTGGCCGGCCGCGCCGCGCGCTGGATCATGACGCAGCCCGGCAACGCGCGGGCAATGAGCGTCGATCAACTGATTGATGTCGCGAAGGCGCGCAATCTGAGAGCAGCGGCCTTTCCACACGTTAAGGACGCCATCGCCTCGGTCGCCAAATCAACCGAAGCCGTGTGCGTCACTGGCAGCGTCGCGCTGGTCGGCGAGGCGCGCGCTGCGTGGGGCATCGGCGGCAGCGGCGTCGGCGTCGACGTCGACCCATTGATCGCCTGATCGTTGACCGCAGATTGCACACAAACTATGGCTGCAAACCACGATTTCATGACGCCCGACATGCGCAACTGGCTGATGGCGGCCAGCTTCGGAGACGGCCTGCCCGGCCTGGGTCTCGAGACCGACACACAGGGCAGGGACCTGCCAGAGATATTTGAATCGCCGGTCCTGCCGTTGCGAGACACGGTCGTTTTCCCGCGCGCGGTGGCGCCCCTCACAGTCGGGCGCGATCGGTCGCTGCGCGCCATGGAAGTTGCGACCGCCACCAATACGGTGGTAACGGTGGCCCAGCGGAACACGAACGCGCTTGAGCCAAAGCCGTCTGACATGCACACCGTCGGCACAGTGGTCGACATGGGCCGGGCGTTGCGCATGCCGGATGGCGTCACCAGCCTGTTGGTGCGCGGGCGGGCGCGCGTGCGCATCCTGGAATGGCTGCAAGCCACGCCGTTCATGGTGGCGCGCGTGCAGGTCGTGGATGATCGCAATGCCCGCACGCCGGCTATCGAGGCGCTCATGCGAGCCGTGCTGGCGCTGTTCGAGAAGGTCGTCCGGCTGAATCAGAACCTGCCGGAGGAAGCCTACATCTACGCCCTCAATGTCAGCGAGCCGGGCTGGCTGGCCGATCTGATCGCCC
>DAOTYS010000394.1:0-12230 GCA_034434575.1 Thermoflexales bacterium | reverse complement strand
GAGCAGGAACTGCGCGACATGATTCTCAACAACACGCCGGCCTATCGTCTGGAGGCCATTCCCGACGATTACGGCGTTCCGCTCGCTGAGATGGATAAGGATTTGCTGGTGGAAGTCGTGTATGCCGAGATCCCGGATCTCGACCCGCTGCTGGGAACTCGCCCCTTCACCGAGCTTCCCACCGAAGAGTTGATCGCGGTCATTCAGCAAAATGTCACCACATCTCGCTTCGACCAGCTCAACGAAGAGCAGCCATTGGCGCAGCGCAGCCGCGCGGAATTGCTCGACCTGTTCGAGAAAGAAGTGTTGGAAGAGCGCGTGGTGTATAGCTGGCGGTTGTTCGATTCGCTCTTGAATGGGCCGGCGATTATCGAAACCATCGAGCGCGAGTACCCCGGCCAGCAATACGAACTGCGCTGGTGGCTGACGCCCCAGTTTGTGACCAGCCCGCAAACCACGCGCGCCGAAACCACCGGCCTGCGCACGGCCATCCTCGGCTCGACGCTGATCGTCGTCATCACCATCCTGTTCTCCATGCCCATTGGCATCGCCGCCGGAGTGTATCTCGAAGAGTTTGCCGCCCCCAATCGCATCAACCAGTTCTTGCAGGCCAACATCTACAATCTGTCGGGCGTGCCCACGATCATCTACGGATTGATGGGGCTGGCCATTTTTGTGCGCGCGTTGGGCGATCTGACCAACGGTTCAATGTTTGGCGCGCCCAATCCCCCGCCCAACGGTCGCACCATTATCTCCGCCGGCCTGACCATGGGCCTGCTGGTCATGCCGCTCATCATCATCAACACCCAGGAAGCCATTCGCGCTGTTCCGCAGTCGATCCGCGACGGCGCGCTGGCTGTGGGCGCAACCTACTGGCAAACGGTGTGGCACCATGTGTTGCCGATGGCCATACCCGGCATCCTCACCGGCATCATCCTGGCCATTTCCCGCGCCGTAGGTGAAACAGCTCCGCTGGTGGTCGTCGGGGCCGCAGCTTACATTTCCGTTGATCCCTCCGGGCCGTTCTCCAGCTTCACCGGCCTGCCTATTCAAATCTGGGCCTGGACGGCGCTGCCCGAGCAGACCTTTCGCAACGTGGCGGCAGCCGCCATTATCGTGCTGCTGGCAGTGGTGCTCACATTCAACCTGACGGCCATCATCCTGCGCAACCGACTGCGCAAGTCCTTGTAGCGTTCATCTCTGACAATCCATGACCAGAATCAATGTTTCGTCTGTCGCCGCGGCCGCGTCCTCTGCGGCAGAGATGCCTGTCAAAAATCCGTCGTCCATCAAGATGCTGGCGGAAAACCTGTCTGTCTTCTACAACAACTTTCGCGCCCTGGCCGATGTGACGCTGCCGGCCCATGAGAAGAAGATCACCGCCATCATTGGCCCTTCGGGATGCGGCAAAAGCACCCTGATCCGCGCCTTCAACCGCATGAACGAGCGGGTGAAGGGCGCGCGCGTCGAGGGGCGCATCCTCCTGGACGACGAGGACATCTACGCGCCCGACGTGGACCCAGTCATCCTGCGCCAGCGCGTCGGCATGGTGTTCCAAAAGCCCAACCCATTCGTCAAAAGCATCTACGAGAACATCGCATTCGGCATTCGCCTGCTCAACCCGCGCATGCCGAAGAGCGAGTTGGATCATCGCGTGGAATGGGCGCTGCGGCGGTCGGCGCTGTGGGATGAAGTGCACGACAAACTCAAACAGCTGGGCACCGAACTGTCCGGCGGGCAACAACAGCGCCTGTGCATTGCGCGCGCCGTGGCCGTCGAGCCGGAGGTGCTGCTGATGGACGAGCCATGCTCCGCCCTCGATCCGGTCGCCACGCTGAAGATCGAAGAGCTGATGAAAGACCTGTCGCGCGACTACACCATCATCATCGTGACGCACAACATGCAGCAGGCCGCCCGCGTCAGCGACTACACCGCGATGATGATGATGCGCCCCGACCGCGCCGGCGAACTGATCGAGTTCGATCAAACACAAACGATCTTTGTCCGCCCGAAAGACCCGCGCACGCAAGATTACGTGAGCGGCCGATTTGGATAGCCAGAGTCCGCAGACCAGATTGGGCTTCTTCTTTCCCGAAAAACAACACAGGCGCCGCATTGAAGCGGCGCCTGTGTTTAGTCTGACGCACTCAGGCTTTCAGGGCACGAGCACAGTGTCGATGATGTGCACCACGCCGTTGGCGGCCTGCAAGTCGGTGACCTTGATTCGCGCGTCGCCCACAAACACATCGCCCGACTCTTCATCGATGCGCACCGGCAGAGACTTGCCGTTCACCGTGGTCAACGAGTCCGAGTTGACGACATCGTTGGCAGTCAGGCGGCCGGGCACCACGTGATAGGTCAACACAGAAGTCAAGAGCGACTTGTCCGCCAGGATGGCCTTCAGTTCCTCCTCCGTGAACTTGGCAAAGGCAAGATCGCTGGGCGCAAACACGGTGAAGGGTCCGGGGCCGCTCAAGGTGTTGTACAGGCCGGCGGTGTCAATGGCGCTCAACAAAGTCACCGCGCCGGCGCTCAAAATCACCTCTGGCACGCCCATCGGCACGCGGGCCGTGCGCTTGGGCGCGTACGCGCCGCAGTTATCGGCGACCGCCAGCGGGTTGCTGCCAAACGGCAAATCGACGGCCACTCTCTGGCCGGCCTTCACCTCCACACGGATCACCGGCATGGTTGGATACTCGGCAGGGCCGGCAATCGGCATCACAAAGTATGTTCCCGGCGCAACGCCGACCGAGTAAGGCCTGTTGCCAAACACCGGCCCGCAGACCCAGAACCGGCCCCCGTCGGTCACCTTGTAGCGCGCGACGCGCAGTGTTGGCTCATCAGATTCGCGCCTGCCGTTGCCGTTGCGATCCTCGAACGCAACGCCGGTGATAGTGCCGCCTGTTTGCGCCTGGACAGGCGCAGAGGCAACCGACAAAGTGACGCCCAGCATGCCAACCATCACCAGGCTGGCCACGACCCTGCGATGCAAAGTGCTCATGTTCTTGTTTCTCCTCTTCTTGTAGCAGAGTGATTTCGTTCCTTCCGTGCAACGCTACTGGACGCGCTTCAAGAACACGTTATCGGCGTGTTAAGAGCAGATTATGAGCAGATTGGAATGAGGCAATCTGGCGCGCGGCCGGCTAATCCCGCAGCCCCTCGTTGACATACTGAGTGATCTCGCTCACGCTCAACTGCTCGATCCCCAGCTTGTCCAACGTGCGCCCCCGGCGCCAGTAGTCTGTGCGATGCACAATGCACGCCAGTTGCACGATGCTGTCCATCGCCCGCACAGACACGCCATAACGCTGGCCGAGCGCCGCAATGGGCACCAGGCTCATCGGCACATCTTCGAACAGGTAGCGATGATTCAGCGTCGCCGGCGCCTTAATGCCATAGTAGCCGGGCTGATTATGGATGGCTTCATTCAGATCGGCGCCAGTGGCGTTGTAGGCCATTTGCAGCCACTCCAGCGCGTTGCGCGCGCGGATGCCCAGCGCCGCCGCAACTGTCACGCGCTCACGGTCCAGCACCTCCAGCACACGCGCCACCGACGGGGTGACACCGTCGATGTAAAACTGAAAATCGCCATTGGTTGACTCGATCCGGCCGGCGTTCAGCAACGTCAATGCGGGGTGGAAGATGGCGCCCATGTTGTTCAGCCCGGTGTTTAACACGTTCACACCGTCGATGAACTGAGGGTAGGCCGGCCGCAGGGCTTCCAATACGGCCTCAGTGCGATTGGCCGGCAGAGCCGCCAGCGGCACCGCTTCCTTGATGCGGAAAATGCGCGCCTGCGCCGGCCCGTCGGACCGGCTGGCATAGATGAACGTCTCTGCTTCGGCGATGGTGACGTCGGCGCGGCAACCTTTGTCGCGCAGCACTTTCGCAAACTCAATCGCCCCGCAGGTGCGGCCCGGATGCAACACCACCACCTGGCCATCGCGCAAGTGCGGCGCTGCATGGGCGGCAATCTCAGCGTGAGCGGAAGACGGGGTCACGACCATCAGCAAGGGTGACTGCTGAATCGCTTCGCCAATGTTTGACGTGGCGCACGTTAATCGCCCGAAGCCGCGCGGCCCGCCGTCGTAGCTTTCCAGATCGATGCCGCCGCGCTTGTGAATGGCGCTGATGCGGTCAAAGGTGCGGTTATACAGCGTGACCCGGCAGCCCATCAGCGCCAGGTGCGCTGCCATCGCCTTGCCACCATTGCCGGCGCCGATCACGGTGTAATCCGTGTATCCGTTCGTGTGTGTGTTCATGGGGTGTGTTCCTTAAAAAGCGCGGCGATGCGCGACTGCTCCGAGACCGGCTTGCCGTCGGCGTCCACAGCGTCGCATCCGCCGCGCGAAGTGACGCGCGTAAGGATCTGGCCGCGAGCGAAGCGATTGTTCTTCAATTGTGGCGCGTCGAGAATGCCGACGGCAACAGCGCGCGCCAGGGTGGCCGGGTCAATCAGCGGATCGCTCACGCCCGGCTCGGCCAGCGCGCGGATGGCGTCCAGCGTAAGCGCCGCCTCAGCGGCCAGGAATGCGCGACGCTCCTGGATGGCCGGATCGGCCGTCATATCCGGCGCGCCGCGCACCGCCGTTTCGATCACCCGGCGCGCCAGCTTGCATGACTCGATCACATCGTCCGCAGTCGCGGCGTGATCGGCCTCGGTGTAGCCCACCACGTGCACGATGTGCGGCCTGACAGCCATCTGCACATAAACGCTGGCAGCCAGGTGCGCGCGCGCCGCGTCGATGTCAAGGGGATAGCTCAGCAGACCCGTGCGCGTCTGCCGCCAGATGCGAAAGTCCTCGCCGGCCAGCGGCTCAATCAGATCAAGCATGGTCAGCATCTTGGCCAGGTCCATCTGGTCGCTCAGGCCGGGCGGGCTGTTGAACATGAGTTGGGCGATATAGTCGCGCACACCAAAGGCGCGCGCGTTGTAGGCGGACAGGTACGCCGACACCACGCACACGACATCGGGCGCGTCGCGCATGCCCCAGTGATGCGGCTCGTTCAGCTCCACCGGAATGTGGTGCGCGCCGTACCATCTCATCACCTGCTGATGCTCACGAATCGCCCCCTCCAGGTTCCACGGCCCGCGCCCGTCCATCTGGTTGAACCAGAAGAGGGGGATAGCGCACCAGGCGATGTTGATCGTGTCGAGGTACAGCTCGGCCAGGCGGATGAAATCATCGGTGCCGGAGTATGTGCGCAGCAGGGGATAGTTGCCGCGCCGGCTGGCTGCGTAGAGCGCGCGATAGTCGTCGGCGCTACGCACCGGCACACCGCCGGCCCCCTTGCGCCGCGCTTCCTGCCGCTCCGGGTGGAAAAAATTCTCCTGCGCGTCCTGATCTGTGCCCAGCGAGATCACATCCAGCGCGCGCGCATCGGCAATCTGCGCGATGCCGTCAAGCGTGGCCTGCATCGTGGGCAGCCCGAAGTGATGCCGGAGCAGCGGGAAAGGGGCCTTCCAACGGATACGCTCGACGGTAGTCTGTGGAAAATCAGTTTCGCTGACCCCGCCCGTCGCCTGACCTTTGAGCCAGGCCAGCACAGCGTCATCTGGCTCGCCGCCGGCAAAGACGCGCTCGAAAAACCCTAGCGCCTCGGCGCGCGCCGCGACCGGCGGTGTGCCGGCAAAGGCAAAGCGCACGCCGGCGGCGCGCAGGTCATCGGCTGCCTCAGCAAACTCGCCCAGCAGCCGCTCGCCGGTTTCCGGCGTCAGGCGATACGAAACGCCGACCAGATCGGCGCCGGTCTCGCGCGCTACAGACAGCATTTTCTCGATGGGCACGGCGGGGCCGAGAAATATCGCGCGCCACCCGGCCGCCTCAGCCAGCCGGAGGAAATTGGAGACGCCGGCCACATGCACACACTCGCCCAGCGCCCCCGCAACGACGGTCTTCATACGCACCTCGCGTGTGGTGAATCACTGCGCACGTCACGCGCGATCCACGAATGAGGATCGAAAGAGGGACGGATCCCTGTCACTCCATGGACAATTCTAACCGCCTGCCAGATGACGCCACGCGGCGCATTCGGCCCCACAAGATTCTCACACAGCCCGAAAGCCAGCGACACGCCATCCCAGGCGATGCATATCCGGCGTTTCTGTTATCCTTTAGAGCCTGATCTTTGCAGTGTCAATGCTGCGCTTCCGGAGGTGAATCTTGAAACTGGTGATGGCCGTCGTGCAGGCCGACGAAGCCGCCAAAACCGCTGAAGCCCTGATCGAGGCAGGGTTCCGAGTCACCCGCATCGCCACAACCGGCGGCTGGTTGCGACGCGAAAACACGACGCTCCTGTCTGGTGTTGAAGATGAGCGCGTGGAAGAGATGCTGGCTGCGCTGCGCCGCCTGGGCGTGGGCGCGGCGCAGTCAGCCGCAAGCAACACTTCGGAGAATGCCGCCACGACCGGTCGCGGCATCGTCTTCGTCATGGACGTCGAGCGGTTCGAGCACTATTAGACGCGCTACCCGGACATCTGGCGGTAGAACCAGATCACGCCATTGCGCGGGGGCAGCGCCAGCGTGAAGCCTTCGCGCGCCAACGCCTCGCCGCCAATCTCGCGGCGCTCGCCGGTCTCTGCATTCATGAACACGTAACGGGCCGCCGGATCAATCGCTTTCAGATGCGCCGTCCAGGTCTCACGGGGTGAGTCCGGCAGGCGGATGCCCTGAATGAAACCGCGCCCTGGGCAGGAGCAGCGCATCTGCTCTTGCTTTTATCCGCATGCGACCTGCCGCGCGGCCGCCTTCATGCCTGTCTTGGCGGCGTCTCAGAGAACAATGGTATAGCTTGCAACAACTGCACCGGCGACACCGCCAGGTTCTGCGCCTGTAGGCGTGTATGAACGAACAGATTCAATCGCGATCAGCGGCATGGCGACATCGCATCCGGCGCTGGCGGGCGCGGGCGCGCAACGCGCTGTTGTTTGCGTCTGGCGTGCTGGCTGCCATGATTGCGCTTCTGCTCTACAGCGCCCTCGCTCCTGCCCCTGCGCCGCTGACGGCGCGCGACATCAACGAGGCTGTGGCCCAGGCCATGGCGTCGGCCACACCGCCGGCGGCGTTTTCGGCGCGCGTGTATCAGATCATCCAGCCTTCGCTGGTGCTGATCCAGGTCAAAACAACAGGCAGGGATGGCAAGCCCGGCAGTGGACTCGGCGCGGGCGTGATCGTCAATGCCCAAGGGGCCATTCTCACCAGTCTGCATGTCGTGACCAACGCCACGGAGATTGCGCTGACCTTCGCCGACGGCACTGAAACAACCGCCGAAGTGGCCGTGCAGCAACCGGAGAACGACATCGCTGTGCTGATCCCAGGCCGGCTGCCAGAGGTGTTCGCGCCGGCAGTGCTTGGCAGCCCCGACGCCATGCGAATTGGCGACGAGGCTTTCGCCGTCGGTCATCCACTCGGCCTGTATGGCTCGATGAGCGCCGGGGTGATCTCAGGCTTCGACCGCACCTTCCAGCCGTCAGACGACGGGCCGCGACTGAAGGGGCTGATCCAGTTCGATGCGGCGGTGAACCCGGGCAACTCTGGCGGCCCGTTGCTCAATCGGCGGGGCGAAGTGATCGGCATTGTGGCCGGGTTGGTGAACCCCACCGAACAGGAAGTTTTTATCGGCATTGGCTTTGCTGTGCCGATTAACGTGGCAGGCGGCGCCGCCGGCGCCCCGCCATATTGACGAGGCGCAGGTCAATGAACAACAACGGAAATTCTGCCAGTGGGCTGCCCCTGGAGCGGCTGCTCTACGAAGTCAAGAAGATCATCGTCGGCCAGGATCATTTGCTGGAACGGCTGATTGTGGCGTTGCTGGCGCGCGGCCACATTCTGGTTGAAGGGGTGCCGGGGCTGGCCAAGACAATGGCCATCAAAACGCTGGCCGAGGCGATCGGCGGCGAGTTCAAACGCATCCAGTTCACGCCCGATCTTGTCCCTGCTGATCTTGTCGGCACACGCATCTACAACCAGAAGACAGGCGAGTTCAACACCTCGCTCGGCCCGGTCTTCACCAATCTGCTGCTGGCCGATGAGATCAACCGCGCGCCGGCCAAAGTGCAGAGCGCGCTGCTCGAGGTGATGCAGGAGCGTCAGGTGACGATTGGGCGCGAGACATTCGCCGTGCCCAACCCGTTTCTGGTGCTGGCCACACAGAACCCGATCGAGACGGAAGGCACATACGCCCTGCCGGAGGCGCAGGTCGATCGCTTCATGCTCAAGGTGCTGGTCAGCTACCCCAGCCCCACCGAGGAGTTCGTCATCGTCGAGCGCATGACCGGCGCCATAGACGCAGTGCAAAAGGTGCTCACCACAGACCAGTTGCTGGGCTTGCAAAAACAAGCCGCCCAGGTGTACGTCGACCCTGCGCTGATCGAATACGCCATCCGCATGGTGACGGCGACGCGCGATCCAAAAAGCGTCGGCTTGCCAGACTTGCAGCACTACATCATGTTCGGCGCCAGCCCGCGCGCTTCGATCAACCTGATTCTGGCTGCCAAAGCGCTGGCATTCGTGCGCGGCCGCGCGTATGCGCTGCCCCAGGATGTGCTCGACGTGGCGCTCGACGTGATGCGGCACCGGGTCGTGCTGTCCTATGAAGCGCTGTCCGATAACGTGTCCAGCGATGATGTGCTGAACAAAATTATTGGCCGGATTCCGATCCCGGCCACGCCCCTGCATGAACACGCCAATGTCCGCGTTAGCGCCTGACACGCCGGCAATAGACCGCCGCGCAGCGGAGCGCATCCTGCAACGGCTCGACTGGCAGGTGATCCGCCGGCTCGACGGCCTGCTGCAAGGCGACTATCGCACGCTGTTTTACGGCTACGGCGTGGACTTCGCAGACCTGCGCGAGTACCAGGCAGAGGATGACATCCGCCACATCGACTGGAACGTGACGGCGCGCATGGATGCGCCCTACGTCCGGCAATACGTCGAAGACCGCGAGATCACGGCCTGGTTTCTGCTCGACCTCAGCCCGTCGGTGGACTTTGGCGCTGCGCCGAACCGCCGTCTGAAGCGAACGGCGCTGATAGATTTTGTCGCCACACTGGCCCGGCTGTTGACGCGGCATGGCAACCGCGTCGGGGCGATGTTCTACGCCAGCCGCATCGAACGCACGATCCCCGCGCGAGGCGGGCGTATGCAGGCGCTGCGCCTGGTCCATGATCTGCTGAAGCAGCCTCAATTGCGCAGAGCGCCGCCGACCGATCTTGCGCCGCTCTTTCAGGCGGCGTTGAACAGCATTCACCGGCGCGCGTTAATCTTCGTTGTCTCGGATTTCATCAGCGCGCCGGGCTGGGAGCGCGCACTCCATCAGCTCAACCGGCGTCATGAGGTGATTGCCGTGCGTCTATGGGATCGCAGCGAAGCCGAGTTGCCCGACATTGGCCCGATCATCCTGGAAGACGCGGAAACGGGCGAACAGGTGTGGGTGGACACGCGCGATCGCGCTTTTCGCGCGCGGTTTGCCGAAGCGGCCCGCCAGCGCGAAGGGATGCTGGCCGGGGCGTTCAAGCGCGCCGGTGTGGATGTGTTGTCCCTTTCCACCGAGGACGACCTGGTGCGCGCTGTCGCGCAGTTTGCGGCGGCGCGCCGGCAACGCCGGAGGCAAGGGTAAGGGAAGGGCATGTCGTTCATCTGGCCGGCCTTTCTGGCGCTGCTGATCGTGATTCCGTTGCTGGCCGCGCTCTATGTGTGGTGGCTGCGCCGGCGGCAACGGATGCTGGCGCGCTATGGCAGCTTCGGGCTGGCCGGAGCCGTGAGCCAGCAGCCCGGCCTGCGTCGCCACTTGCCACCTGCGCTGTTTCTGGCGGCGCTGGCTTTGCTGATTGTGGCCATGTCCCGGCCAGAGGCCATAGTCAGCCTCCCGCGTGTCGAAGGGACCGTCATCCTGGCCTTTGACGTGTCGGGCAGCATGGCGGCCAACGATCTTGAGCCGACGCGGATGGAGGCGGCCAAAGTTGCGGCGCGCGACTTCGTGGAGCGCCAACCGCCCGGCGTCCTGGTCGGGGTCGTCGCATTCAGCGATGGCGGCCTGTCCGTGCAAGCGCCGTCGGACGATCAGGTCAAAATACTGGCGGCGATCAATCGCCTGGCGCCACAACGCGGCACATCGCTCGGCAGCGGCATCCTTGCGGCGTTGAACACCATTGCGGCCAGCGAAGCGCCGGCCACCAGCTACTACAGCAATAAAGACCTGACGCCAACCCCGCCCTCCACCCCGGTCGCCAAAGGCGCGCACAGGTCTGCGGTCATCGTGCTGTTGACCGATGGCGAAAACACCGCGCCGCCGGATCCGCTGGAAGCCGCTCAGGCAGCCGCCGATCGCGGCGTGCGCGTCTATGCAGTGGGCATCGGCAGCGCAGAGGGCGCGATCCTCAACATAGACGGATTCTCGATCCGCTCGCGGCTTGATGAGGCGACGCTGCGACAGATCGCGCAACTCACCGGCGGCGCATACTTCAATGCGACTGACGCGGCGGAATTGCGCGCGATTTATCAGAGCATCAACCCGCAATTCGTGATCCGGCCGCAGGCGATGGAGGTCACATCGCTTGTCGCCGGGGCCGGCCTGCTCATGCTGCTGATCGGCGGCGCGCTGTCGATGGTATGGCTGGGCCGGCTGCCGTAGCGAGTCGTCAGTAGCCAGCAGTCAGTCGTCAGTCGTCAGTCGTCAGTAGTCAGACGACACCCTGCAGGCACGGAACACACAATACGCAATACGGGATAGTGCGCACGGGGCGGAAACGGAGGTTGTTGATGGACGTTTTGTGGCCGGGGTTTCTGGTCTTGCTGGGCCTGATTCCCCTGGCAATTGGCATGTACATCTGGATGTTGAGGCGCCGGCGGCGCTATGCGGTGCGCTATTCCAGCCTGTCTCTGGTGCGCGCGGCTGTGCCGCGCCGGTCGTGGCTGCGGCGTCATCTCCCATTTGCGTTGTTTGCCGTGGCGCTGACGAGTCTGGTCATGGCCCTTTCACGCCCGGTCGCCATCGCCAGCGTGCCCTATGGTCAGGCGACGATCGTGCTGGCCATCGACGTGTCGCTCAGCATGTGCTCGACCGATATTGAACCAAACCGGCTGGAAGCGGCGCAGGCAGCGGCGCTGTCGTTCATCGAGCGCCAGCCGCGCGGGACGCAAATCGGCCTCGTGGCGTTTGCCGGCTTTGCTGAAGTGATCCAGCCGCCCACCGATGACCGCGACGCCCTGCGCGCAGCCGTCGAGGGGTTGCTGGTCGGCTATCGCACTGCCATCGGCAGCGGCATTCTGAAATCCATCGACGCGATCGCTGAGATCGACCCGAACGTAGCCCCCAGCCTGTCGGAGCGGGATCTGGCGCGTGGCGCGCCCCGCCCAATGCCCGTGCCGCGCGGCGCATACGCGCCGGCCATCATCGTGCTGCTGACCGACGGCGCAAGCAACGCCGGCCCGGCCCCGCTGGACGCAGCGCAACAGGCGGTGGAGCGCGGTCTGCGCGTCTACACGATCGGGTTCGGCACCGAGCGCGGTTCATCTTCCCTGCGGTTGTGCGGCGCGCAGGTGACCGGGCGAGAACCGTTTCCCGGCGGCGGGCAGTTCTTTGGCGGCGGCATGGGTGGTGGCGGGGGCCGGTTTCGCCGGGGCATCGATGAAGAGACGCTGAAGCAAGTGGCCGCTCTCACCGACGCGCAGTACTACTCCGCCGAGAGCGCCGGCGAATTGCAGCAGGTCTTCGAGTCGCTGCCGACGCACCTGATCACCAAACACGAGACGACCGAAATCAGTGTCGTTTTTGCAGGATTGGGCGCGCTGCTGGCATTGCTGAGCATCACCCTGTCGCTGGCCTGGCAGCCTCTGCCGCACTAAACGCGCTCAGGCATGGGCCGGCGGCGCCTTTGGCATCTCCGGGTGGTTCGGGCCGAAGTGCTTCAGAATGACCATCGGCTCCCACCGGCTGCGATTGGTGATGCGCACCCCTGCTTTGGCCGCTGGCTCGCTGACGAAATACTCGTCGGCGCTGAGCTGCCCGTAGCGCAGCATGATCGCCGCCTCGGCCTCATACACGCCAAACGCGCCGTGCCCCTGCACGAGAATGCAGCCATACGCCGCGCCATCCTTCACGACAACTGTCTGCCCCGGCAGCACTGTCAATTCTTTCGCGCCCACGTAGTCGTTGGCATAGGTGACCCACTTCTCGATGCAGGCATCATCTGAGCGCGCCACAATGGGCGGACGGTAGAAATGCTTTTT
>DAOTYS010000393.1:0-3849 GCA_034434575.1 Thermoflexales bacterium | reverse complement strand
GGCGGGCAGTGGTGGCCGTTCGGTGTGGAGCAAGCCATCGGCAACCTGGACAACGCGGGCACGCGCAAGGAGGCGACGCCGACGGTTGTGCGGATGGGCGAGCTGGTGACGTACACCATCGTCCTCAGCAACGCCGGGAGCGCGGCGGTGACGACGCGGGTGACGGACACGCTGGCCGTGAGTGCGACGCTGGTGAGCGCGACGCCGGGCTACAGCCAGGCGGGTCAGACGCTGGTGTGGAGCGGGGTGAACGTGCCGGCGGGCGGGACGGTCGTGCTGACGGTGACGGTGCGCGCGACGAGTGGGCCTCTGCCGGGCGGGTACACGCTGAACAACAGCGCGGTGATCGGCGCGGCGGACGGGCAGATCACGCGCAGCGCGCCATCGGTGACGGTCGAGCCATGGCGCGTGTTCGCGCCGATTGTCCGGCGGCCGTAACTGCTGAAGGTGTCCGACACCTTCGAGGTGTCGGACATGTCACACTCCCGGAATCTTAAAGATTCCGGGAGTGTGCCGGGAGTGTGCGCGGCAGCGTGCGCAGCCAGCGCTCCACCTCATCCGCGCGATAGTGACTGGAAGCGCGCAACTGGGCGTAAGCCTGTCGGCCCAACTCAAGGGCCTGTTCTTCCTGTCCGTATGCCTGGGCCAGGCGGGCCAGGTTGTAGCGCAGCAAGGCGGCGATATCCAGCGCGACCACGGCTTCTGCCATCGCCAGACCAGAGCGGAGGTGGCGCCCACTCTCGGCAAGCCGGCCCTGGGCCAGCAAACATTCGCCGATCTCGATCTGCACATTCGCCATCAGCAACTTCTGGTCGGCGCTTTGAGCGTGCGCAAACGCTTCATTCAAACAGGCTTCGGCCTCCTGCCACCGCGCGCGGCGCATCGCCAGCACCCCCTGCGCGTGACGGAGCTGATACAGCGGCATCGGCAGCCCCAGCGATTTGGCCAGCGGTTCTGCTTCAGCAAAGGCAATCATCGCCGCGTCATGATCTCCCTGATCGTTCGCCAACATGCCGAGCAGGGTCAAGGACAGCGCGGCGTAGTAGCGATGGTTGTATTTCCTGGCCAGGGCGAGCGCGCGCCGGGCATAGCGCATGGCTGACTCATGCCGGCCCTGCTGGCGCGTGAGCACGGTCAGGGTGTACAGGGCGGCCACGGTCTTGTCCATGAGACGATGCTGCCTGGCCAGTTTGAGCAGCCGGCGGTTGATGCGGACGGCATCCGCATAGCGGCTCATGTTGCCCAACGCCCGGCCCTGCAACTGCAACAGCTCAAGCGCCAGATCAATATCGGCTTCGGGATGGTCGCGCAGGCAGCGCCATCCCCGGCGCGCCAGAGCATACGCCAGCGGCAGCCGGCTCATGTGTAAGGCCAGCCTGGCCCTGGCGGCGAAGACAAAGGCATGGCACTGCGTCGGCTGCCCGGCCGCCCAGCGGCGCAGGCCGGCGAGCAGTTCCCGCGCGGCCTGCGCGCGCCCCAGTTCTGTCAGCGCCATACAGCGTTCGGCAACCAGCCTGGCCCACGACACATCCGGCGCACCCTCGCGCGTGGCCGCTTCGAGCAGCAGATCGGCCAGATTCAGCAGCCCGTGCCGCCGCAGGTAAGGCAGCGCCAGCGCGGCCAACTGCCGGCTGCGCGCGGTGTCTTTCAGCGCGATAGCGGCGCGCGCGCTGGCTGCCGCCAGCAGAGCGGCGCTGGCCGGGACAGGCGATTCCTGCTGCGGGCTTTCTGCAAACAGCGCCGCCGGCTGCGCCAGCGCGCAGGACAACAGGCGCATCTGACCGGCCCGACGCGCCATGACAGCTTCTGGGTCATCCTGTTGCAGCAGCGCGGCATGCGTCAGCGCGTGCAGGCAGTACCCGGCCTGAGCGCCGGCGACCAGGCCGGCGTCCAGCAGGGCGTCGAGCGTCTGCTCAGACTGGCCGGTGACAACACGAAAGGCGCTCTCATCGAACAGAGCCGGCCTGGGAGGAAGCGCCGTCAGCGCATACAGCGCCGCGCGTTGCTCATCGGTCAGCCTGGTCAAACTGGCTTTCAACAGCCGGGCAAAGGCGGTTTGAACCAGCGAGGCAACGCCGGCGTCCGGCTGGGGGTCCAAAAGGCGCGACAACTCGCGTCGCAGGCGCGGCCAACCGCCGCTATGGAAAGCGCGCGCCAGATACCGACCGGCCAGCGTTAACGCCAGCGGCAAGCCGTCACAGCGCTCGACCAGGACTGTCATTTGCTCTGGAAAAGCGCGCGCCGCCTGCGGGGCGAAGGCGCTTAAGAGTTGCACACCCTCCTCGACAGAGAGGCCGGTGACCTCGAAGGCCAGGCCGGGGCTGGCTGCCTCAATTGCCAGCGCCGGCGTATAGGCGGAAAGCAGATAACAGACCGACGGGCCGGCCAGTTGCAGCGCCCGCGCGTGTTCAGTCTGCCATACGTCGTTCAGCACGATCAGCGCGCGGCGATTGAACAACCGCGCGCGCACGGCCTGATCCAGAACGCCCAGCGCGCTCAACTGTTGCACGTCGGCCGGGCTGAGTCCGAGCGCAAGCGCCCAAACGCGCAGAATCGAAGCGATTTCGGGGTGCTCGCCCAGGTTGGCCCACAGCACGCCATCGACAAAACGCTGCCGCAACACAGCATCGTGGGCCAGGCGCGCCAGCAGCGATGTCTTGCCGGCCCCCGGCAGACCATGCACCACCACCGTGCGCCCATCCGGTTCGAGCGCGGCGCTGATCTGTTGAAAGAGCGCATCACGGCCCACCAGAGCGGCGTCTGGCGCCAGCGGCGGAACAACTTCCAGCGGCGGCGCGGCGCGCGCGCGTTCGTCCTGCTGGGCGCTCTGCTCCAGCGCAGTGAGCAACCTGGCCAGATCATTGAGCGCCTGAGCCAGGTCGCGCCGGCAGGTGCGCTCATCAATATCCAGTTCATCTGCCAGTTGGCGCAGGGTTGCGCCCTTCAGGAAGTGCCGCACCAGAATGGTGTAGCGGCGGGCCGCGCCGTTTTGAGGGGCTTGATCTGGACGCCAGTTTTCCGGGCGAAACCGGTCGATCGCATGCACAATGACCTGGCGCAGTGCTTTCTCGGCATCGCACTGCATGTGACGCCGCTGGATTTCGACCAGCGTCAAATGCTCCAGCGGATGGCCGGCCAGTCCGGCCGGCTTCAACCACTGCCGCAAAATGTGGCGCAGATCATCACGGCTGATCGCCCCCGGTTCAGCGCTGTGCATGACTCAGGTCTCTGGATGAACGTCTGAACACCGATCATGACAATGGGCTTAGATGCCTCGAATCGTTTCATTCTCGCCATTGTGTTGGGTTGAGTGACGCAGAACAGTATATCGCCTGGCGCGCCAGCGCCCTGTCAGCTGGAAGCCGGCGCGCCGGCGATTCACCGCCGGACAACCGGCACGTAGACCTGACGCACGCGCGCGTTGATGTGGATGGCAAAGGCGCCTCTGGCGCCCACGGTCTGATTGACGATCGCGCCGCCCGCCTCGACCCTGATCCACTGGCTGGCGGGGACCGGCGCATTGGTGTAATCGTCGCGGCAGATCCCGCCGCTCAGCACGTGGCGCGTCACGTCGCAGTAGTAGCCGGCCGGCAGCGTCGTCGTATACGTGCGCGTGTCGGGCGCGTCTGTGTTGTTGATCGCCACGTAGCCCTTGTCCCCGCGCCCGAAGGCGATGTGGTTGGCCGAGACGTTCACCCAGGCTGTAATCGGCTCGCCATGCGTCGCAAGGCGAAAGCCGGCCATCCCTGCTGTGGCCGGCCGGCGATGCTCACAAGCCCACTTGCCATCCTCGAAGGTCGCCGAACAGTTGGCCGGCCAGTCGCCGACAGTTTGCGTTGCGCTATACAC
>DAOTYS010000392.1:0-2051 GCA_034434575.1 Thermoflexales bacterium | reverse complement strand
GGTCGCCAGCAACCTTAAACTTTAGATGCGTTTGCCCTGCAAATCGATCGACCTCGCGGGCGACGACTCGGCGCGCAAAGAGATCATAGACAACCTCCACCGGCCGCGGCAGGCGCAGGACGCGCGGCCCGCCGGCCACAGTGTGCACGGCCAGCAGATCGCGCGCGGCATACAGCACATCGCCGGCCTCGCTGTACAGGTGCGCGCCGGCATGGCGCGCAATGCCCCGCAACACCGCCGCCGGAACATTCGGCGCTGCAATGTAGACCGAAGTCCAGCCATCCGAAAACGTCTTTGCCCCGAACCCCGGCTTGCAACGCCCTTGCGAATAAACGACCTGACCCAGAATCGTCGCTTCATCGTCGTCGAGATGGAACAGCGGCCCAATGCGGCTGTTCGCGCCCCACTGCAAGTCCTGGGGCAGGCCGCGCGTTATAGGATGCTCGAACTCCGTGATGTGCATCAACGGCCCCCACGGATGGTCGCCCTTGCCAAAGCGAAAGCCGGTGAGTTCAGCCATCGCGTCGAGACTCAGCGGCGCCCCGTCATTCTGACCCGGCAGCGACGGACGAATGTAACCCGGCGCATACAACCACAATGCGGTTTTGCCGGCGCCGCGCGCCTGCCTGGCCAGCGCGTCGCGCCGGGCCTGGTCGAGCGCAAAGGCGTTGAGGAAAATGTAGAGCTTGTAGGGCGGCAACTGGCCTTCGATGAGATCCTGAAGGAGATATAGATCATACGGCGCGCCCAGACGCGCCAGCCCCCACAGGCGTTGCTGAAAAATCAGCGGCAGGTCCAGATCGTTCTGCGTCCCCTCGTAGAGAAAGCTCTCGTCGTCCAGCAGCACGGCGATGTCGGCGCGCGGGCTTCTGTCCAGGTTCAACGCAAACGCGCCGATGTCGTGGAATTGCCGGAGCAGCGGTCGAAACGCCGGCTCGCGTTCGGGGTCGATATGTGGATAGTCTGGCGAGCCACCCAACCACCAGATGCCAAGCCCGCGCGTGAGGACACTGGCGAAGTTGCGCTTGAGCACCGCCTCACTATCGGCCAACGCGCGCACGCGCCCGTAATCCTGCTCGTGGGCGCTGAGGTGCGTGCGTGAGTCCTCTTCGAACACGTAGAGCTTGCCATGCAGCCGGACGGACTCGGTGGGCGGCATCGGAGCGCCATCGCCGCCGATGCCGCGAAAGCCATAGCTATACGGGCTGACAATGAAATCGACATAGGGCGATTCGAGAACACGCCGCAAGCCCAGATGTCCGCTGCGCTGCGTGGCGCCTGTCTCGCTTTCAATGCCGCCGCCGAAAAAGCTGGAGTTCCACGCCAGTTCCATCAGGTAGCCAAAGAACGCGCCGGCCAGCGCCCGATGGCTCGTGGCTTCCTTGACCGTGCGATTGAAGTCGACGATCAGATCGCCGCACAACTCTGCCAGGCAGCGGTAATAGTCGATGACCTTTTGCTCGCGCGCCGGGTCGCGGAAGCTGAGGTGTCGTGTGGTCGATTGCTCGACGAACGTGGGCACTTCAGCGGTTGCGAATGTCACCCCGCTGTCGTTCCAGGCGGCGCGCAATGCAGACACATCATTCTGGTAACGCCCGGCAAGCCACTGCTGAAAATGCTCGCGCATGGGCTGGCTGTAGTCGCCGGCCGGCCGGCTCATGGCCGACTCCTTGACCCACTCGCCGGTCGCGCCCGCGCCGGTCTGATAGGCAATCACACGGTCGCCCAGGCCGATCGATTCGATGTGCGCGATGTACGCGCGCAGGAACGACTTCGCCTGCTCGCGCCACACGCGCGAGGCAAACGACTGCATCCGCCGCTCGCCATTCGAGACCAGCTCGCACTCTTCGGGGTGCAGTTTCTGCCACCACTCCGGCATTTCGAGATGCACACGCAGATGAAAGCGGGCCTGCGGGTCGGCTGCAATGACCTGCCCAAAGCGCGCCGCGACACTGCTGAAATCATGGCCGTCGCGCCATTCCGGCGGAGATCCCTGCGTGCCCACGTCGAATGCGTACAGGTGAATGCCGGCTTCAGCATAGCGCCGGGCG
>DAOTYS010000391.1:0-5425 GCA_034434575.1 Thermoflexales bacterium | reverse complement strand
GGTGGCCATTCATCCAAAACCCAGGCAGCGCAAACTCGGCAGCGCAGCAGGCAAGATATACATCGCGCCCGATTTCGACGCTCCTCTGCCGTCAGAGTTGGCGACAGCGTTCGAGCGGTGACTGATTTCTGCGCCATCAAAGTCATTTGGTAGTTGGAGAAGCATGATGCAGGATATCATCGTCGTCAAAGTCGGCGGATCAGCCGGCGTGAACTATGACCTCGTGTGCGACGACATCGCCGCGCTAGTCAAAGCCGGCCGGCGTGTGGCGCTCGTCCACGGCGGATCGGGCGAGACCAACGCGCTGTCCGAAAAGCTGGGCAAACCGCCGCGCATCCTGACCTCGCCGCAGGGCTTCACCTCGCGCTACACCGACGCCGAGACGATGGATATCTTTGCCATGGCCATCGCCGGCAAGATGAACACGCGCATGGTCGAGCGGCTGTTGCGGCGCGGCGTGAACGCGATCGGGTTGAGCGGCATCGATGGCCGGCTGCTGGAGGGGCCGCGCAAAGCCAGCGTGCGCGCCGTGATCGATGGCCGGCAGGTGCTGGTGCGCGACGACTACACCGGTAAGGTGGAAAAAGTGAACGCGCCGCTGCTGCGCCTGCTGATGGACGCCGGCTACACGCCGGTGATTTGCCCGCCAGCCGCCAGCACCGAGGGCGAGGCCATTAACGTCGATGGCGACCGCGCGGCGGCTATGATCGCCTCGGCCCTGGGCGCCAGGCAACTCATCATTCTATCGAACGTGCCGGGGTTGCTGCGCCAATTCCCGGACGAAAATACGCTCATCCCGCATATCCACTATGGCGAACTGGAGCAGGCGCTGTCGTTTGCCGAGGGGCGCATGAAGAAGAAAGTGCTCGGCGCCAGCGAAGCCATCGCCGGCGGCGTGGCGCAGGTTGTGTTCGCCGATGGGCGCATCGCCGGCTGTGTGCAGGCGGCGATGGCGGGCAAAGGCACTGTCGTTGCACGGTAAGGAGGGGACTTCGTATTTTGTATTTCGTATTTTGTATTTCGTATTTCGTATTTCGTATTGAGCGGAGGCTGCTGCATGAATTATGACGAATGGGAGAAGATTGTGCCACCCGCGATTACCAACGATAGTTTGTGGAAGATGAAGGCCTATAGGCTGGCATTGTTTGTTGGCGACATCGGATGGCATGACGTGACAAAGCTTTCCACGGACAGACGTACCCTCTCTGTGAGCGATCAACTCAACCGCGCGCTGGGTTCCATCAGCGCCAATCTTGCTGAGGGCTACAGCCGCTGCTCCGGGAAGGATCGGGCCAGACCTGCGCGACGAGTCCGCCGAATATGAAGCCTGATACGCAATACGCGATACGCAATACGCAACACACGCACCACACCATGAACCACCAAACCCTCGAACAACATCACACTTCCGGCGTGTACCCCAAGCGCGATCTGACGCTGGTGCGCGGCAAAGACGCCACGCTGTGGGACGACCAGGGGCGCGAGTACATTGACTGCGCCAGCAACCAGGGCGTCAGCACACTCGGCCACGCCAACGAAGCCGTGGCGCGCGCGATCTACGAGCAGGCCCTGACCCTGCTCAATTGCAGCGAGATTTTCTACAACGACCAGCGCGCGCGCTTCATGGACGCCCTGTGCGACATTCTGCCGGCGCCGCTGCAGCGGGTGTTTCTGTGCAACTCCGGCGCAGAAGCTGTCGAGGCGTCGATCAAGTTCGCCCGGCTGAGCACCGGCCGGCCCAACATCGTCGCCGCGGTGCGCGGCTTTCACGGGCGCACGATGGGCGCGCTGTCGGCCACCTACGAGCCAAAGTACCGCGAGCCTTTTCAGCCGCTGGTGCCCGGCTTCAGCCACGCGCCCTATAACCGGCTCGACGCGCTGGCAGAGGCGGTGAACGATCAGACGGCCGCCGTGCTGATCGAGCCGGTGCAGGGCGAGGGCGGCGTCCATCCCGGCGCAGCCGAATATCTGCGCGGCGCGCGCGAGATCTGCGACGCGCGCGGCGCGCTGCTCATCCTCGATGAAGTGCAAACCGGCTTCGGACGCACCGGCAAATGGTTCGCCTGCGAGCACAGCGGCGTGATCCCCGACCTGCTGGCGATGGGCAAAGCCATCGGCGGCGGCGTGCCAATGGGCGCGGTGGGCATCCGCGACACCGTGAAGAATCTGGCCCCCGGCGCGCACGGCAGCACCTTCGGCGGCAACCCGCTGGCCTGCGCCGCCGGCCTCGCCTCGCTGAGCGAAATGAAGCGACTCGATATCCCGCGCCTGGCCGCCGAGAAAGGCGCGTACTTCATCGAGCGGCTGGAGGAAGTCAATGCGCCGGTCATTCGTGAGACGCGCGGGCTGGGCCTGTTGATCGGCGTCGAGTTGAAAACCAAAGTGGCGCCGTATTTGCGCGCGCTGCAGGCGGAAGGTGTGATTGCCCTGCCGGCCGGCCTGAACGTGCTGCGCTTCCTGCCGCCGGCTGTCATCACCCGCGAGCAAATCGACACCGTGGTGGAGAAAACGGCGAAAGTGCTGGCGGCCTGAGCATGATTGAACTCCTCGAACAGTGTGTGCGCATCCCGTCGCTCAGCGGCGAGGAGCGCGCGATGGCCATGTTTCTGCGCGATCAGATGACTGCGCGCGGGTTCGACCGCGCCTTCATCGACGAGGCCGGCAACGCCGTCGGCGTCATGGGCAACGGACCGCGCCAACTGGTGATGCTGGGCCACATGGACACCGTGGGCGGCGATGTGCCGGTGCGCTATGAGAATGGCGCGCTCTACGGGCGCGGCGCAGTTGACGCGAAGGGGCCGCTGTGCGCGTTTGTTCTGGCTGCCGAGCGCGTGGGGCAATGGCTGCGCGCCGGCGCGCCGCCACAGGCCGGCCAGTGGCAGATCGTCGTCATCGGCGCGACAGAAGAAGAGGCGACCACGTCCAGAGGCGCGCGCCACGCTGCGCGCCAGTACGCGCCGGAGATGTGCATCATCGGCGAGCCGAGCGGCGTCAACGGCATCACGCTGGGTTACAAAGGCCGGCTGCTGGTTGAGGCGCACTTCGAGATGCCGGCGCGCCACACCGCTGTGCCCGGGCCTGGCGTCATCGAATACGCCGTGCAGTTGTGGAACTGGGTCGAGGCGCGCGCCAACGCCTACAACGCCGACAAGCCCAAAGCCTTCGACCAGATCATTCCCTCGCTGCGCGCCATCCGCTCGGACACAGACGGCCTGCGCGATTGGTGCGATGTGTTGATCGGATTTCGCCTGCCGGTCGAGTTCGGGCCGGATGCGATGACCGACGAGGTCGATCGCTGGCTGAGTTCTTCTCCCATCGGAAACGGCGATGACTCTGCCGAGATCATGTATCGCGGCGCCGAACGCGCCTGGCGCGCCTCCAGGGACACACCGCTGGCGCGCGCTTTCGTAGACGCCATCCGCGCCGAAGGGCTGAGGCCGGCCTTCAAGCACAAGACGGGCACGGCGGATTTCAACGTGGTCGGGCCGGCCTGGAACGCGCCGATTGTCGCCTATGGCCCCGGCGACTCTGCGCTCGATCACACGCCGGACGAGCATGTGTCCATCGCTGAGTTTGAGCAGAGTGTTCGCATTTTGGAGCGGACGCTCAGATCCCTGGTCGGAGGACAAGGGAACTGAGGTTCGTAAGGTTCATAAAGCTGGCAAGGTGGATAAGACGAGACGATGAAACTGCGTTTTCAGGACTATCAGCCGCGCGCGCTGGAGATCATCGACACGACCCTGCGCGAAGGCTCGCAAAGCTCGCTGCTGCACGATCACTACAAATACTTCTTCACCACCTCAGACAAGGTGGAGATCACGCGCGCGTTGATCACCTATGGCGTCAAATTCATTGAGACCTTCGCGCCAAATGTCAGCCAGCACGAAGCCGAGGACTTTGCGGCAGTCAAGGCTGCGCGCGACGAGATGGTGCTGCAACGGGGGTACACCTTCCTGCTGGCCCACGTGCGATGCCACCCGGCCGACATCGAGGCCGCCATCAACGCCGGGGTCGACGGCCTGAACATGTACATCGGCACTTCAGACGCCGCGCGCAGCCACAGCCACGGTCATGGGCTGGACGAGATCATCCGCCGGGCGCGTGCGCTGATCGAAGACGTGCGGCGCAACCATCCCGACCTCATCGTGCGCTTCAGCGGCGAAGACGCTTTCCGCACGCGCGAAGAAGATCTTTTTCGCGTCTATGACGAACTGGCGCCGCTGGTGCACCGCTTCGGCACACCCGACACCGTCGGCGTGGCCACCCCCGGCGCGGTGCGCCGGCGGGTCGAACTGCTGCGCGCCCGCTATCCGCACGTCGATCTGGAAGGCCACTTCCACGACGACCGGGGTTTCAGCCTCGTCAACGCGCTGGAGGCGGTCAAAGCCGGCATGCGCTACATCCAGACCACGCTGCTTGGCATTGGTGAACGGTCTGGCATCACGTCGATGACGGCGCTGTTGTTCAACCTGTTCGTGGACAGACACTACGACAAACTGGACGGCTTTCACCTGCGCGGCTCGTATCCGATCAACGTGCTGATGGCCGACAAGCTGCGCAAACTGGTGCCCTCCAAAGAGCCGGTCAGCCTGACCAATCGCACCCATGCCGCCGGCGTGCATGGCAAGGCAGTCATCAACTCAACCAGCGCCTACGAGGCCAATCCGCTCGACCAGTTTGGCGTGACCGAATCGGAAATCCTGCTTGGGCCGCTCAGTGGATGGAATGTCATCCACTATTTCCTGAAAGAGATCTGCGGCTTCGGCATAGATGAAGCGACTGCAAAAGCCATTGCCGCCTCTTTCAAGCAGAAGGTCTACCACATCCCCTTCGGCGACTCGCCATCCAGGCTGCTGATTGAGATCGCGGAGAAGGAATTCGGCCTGCAGCTCATCAATGTGCCGGAGGAATACCGCGGCCGCATCGCTCAGAACCTGACCGACACAACCCGCAATGGAGAAGTGGGCGAAGTGTCGCACGCCAGCGGCGTCATATTGCGCTCGAAGCGATGACCAGTCCTGTTCACGCTCCGCGCATCGTCCTGCGCATCCCCGGCCCGTGGGAATCGCGCGAGGCGCTGGCGCAGGCCATTGCGGCAAGCAACACCGACACGGCCCTGTCTGGCGGCATCCTGCGCCGACATGATCGAAGCGCGCGCGCCGAGTTCGTCGAACACGAGCCGGACTTGCGCGACGCCTTTGCGCAGACAGGCCGGCTCTTCAGTGAGACCGATCTGGCCGCCATTGCGGCGCATCGCAGCGCGGTCTATCTGATCGGCGCGGGCGGCTCCCTGGAGGCCGGGCGCGAGATGATGGACTTTGCCGACGCGCTGCTGCGGGCCGGCGGCCTGGCGGTGAAAGTCGAGACTTCGGGCGTCGCCCACCGCGCGCTGGACTGGCTGGCGCAATCGGCCCGCAAAGAGACG
>DAOTYS010000390.1:0-8959 GCA_034434575.1 Thermoflexales bacterium | reverse complement strand
ACGGCACGGTGTCTATCTACACCGTGGGACAGCCGGCCCGCACCCTGACCGGCGCGCGGGCGCTGTTGCTCGACAATCACTATCCCGCCGACGTGGTGAACGAAACGACTCTACAAGCGAGACTGAGCGATACCCGCGCCCAGGCCGGCGCAGGATACAAAGTCATCGTCGTGGCCGAGCAGACGCATCTGCCGGCAGAACTCAAACGGCAATTGCTTGATTGGGTGAAGCAGGGCGGCCGGCTGCTGCTGACCGGCAGCCACATCGCGGCCGACTTCGGCGAGCAGACGCTGGGCGTGCGCGCCGAGGGCGACCCCAGGGACGAAGTGGTGTTTGTGCCGGCAGATGGCGGCGCGGTGAATGTGGGTGGCTCGTGGCTGCGTGTGAAGACCGCCGGCGCCACAACCCTGGCCCCCTTGCTGAAGAATCAGGAGCCGAAGCGCGGCGCGACGCGCAACCCGGCAGCCACCCTACGCAAAGTGGGCAAAGGCTGGATCGCAGCCGTCTATGGCCCCATTGCCGCCGTCTATGCCGACTATCGCTACCCGCGCATTCGTTCGTTCGCCGGCGACGTGTTGCGGGCGCTCACCGGCCCCATGCCCGTGGAGATCGAGGCGCCGCCCTGGGTGCAACTGACTGTGCGCGAGAAGCCGGGCCAGACCATCATCCATCTCATCAACACCGGCTCCTCGAACCCGCTGTCACCGGTGAATCCGTGCGTGGAGGATGTGCCGGCCGTCGGCCCGATCACTGTGCGCATGCAGTGCGACACGCGACCGGCCGCGGTCGCGCTCGAACCCGATCGTGAAGGGCTGGCGTGGAAATGGTCGCGCGGGCTGCTGACGGCAACGATCGACACGCTGTACATCCACAGCGCGCTGGTGGTGGATTTTGGCCGCCCCGCGCGCGCCGTCGATGGCGCTGCTGCGCAACTGCCACAGCGGGCTTCGCTGCCCGGCAAGCGCAAGAAGGCGCGCGCTTAACAGAAGCCGGCGCGCAGCAGCCTGCGCCGTTGCGCGCCGCCACGCCGCTTCCATATGCCCGACCACGTCAACAGCCGATATGGCGCGCAATGAGCGCGCATCAGCCAGGGGGGTGTGGAGACACATGGATGAAGCTGAGCCATCTGTTACTGCTAAGCACTGTATTCACCGGCCTGTTCGGCATTGGGTTAATGTTTGTGCCCGACCAGGTGCTCCCGTTCTATGGCCTCGGCCCAGGCCGCGCCGGCGTTCTGGTTTCACGGTTGCTGGGAGCGGTTCTCCTCGGCGCGGCAGTGCTGAACTGGGCTGCTGTTTCCGTCACGGACACCGCCGCCCATCGCGCGATTGCCATGGGCAACATGACCGCCAATGGTCTGGTGTTCGTGGTGCTGCTGACCGCGCAGGGGCAGGGCTTGTTGACCGGGCTGGGATGGCCCACGATCACACTGTCGCTTTTATTTGCGCTGGGTTTCGGATATTACTATCTCACGACGACGGGCCGGCGCTAACCGCGCCGCGCGACGCCGTTCCGCAACAAGGAGCAACATGCCGCAACCGACTGTCCCACAGCGGAAGGATATTCCGCCCGAATTCACCTGGGATGCCAACAGCCTCTTTCCATCTACGGAGGCCTGGAAAGCCGAGCGCGCCGGCATCGCAAACGACATCTCCACGCTGAGCCGATTCCGGGGCCGGCTGAGCGACAGCCCGGACAGCGTGGCTGAAGCGCTGGAAGCCCTCGATGGATTCCGCGCGCGGCTGACTCGCCTGTTCACTTACGCGCTCATGGCGCACAGCGTCGATACAACCGACTCAACTGCCGCCGCGTTATTCGGCGAGGCGCAAAGCCTGATGGGCCAGGTCATGGCCGCCGGCGCATTCGTCGAACCGGAGTTGCTCGCCATTGGCCAGGGTACGCTGAACCAGTGGAGCGACGAAAAACCGCGTCTGCGCATCTATCGGCACTACCTGGCGGACTTGTTTCGCAAACAGGAGCATGTCCGTTCAGCGGAGGTGGAAGAACTGCTGGGCCTGCTGGCCGACCCCTTCTCCGGCGCTGCGCGCACCGAGGAGATGCTGACCAGCGCCGACTTTCAGTTCGAGCCAGCCGTCTCTGCCAGCGGAGAAAAGCTGCCGGTCACGCAAGGCACGCTCAGCAAGATTCTGGCCTCGCCCGATCGAGCAGCCCGCCGCTCCGCGTGGCAGCACTACACCGATGAATACCTGGCCCACAAACACACCCTGGCCAGCACGCTCAACACGTCGCTGAAACAAAGCGTTTTCAACATGCGCGCGCGCAGACATGCCTCGACGCTGGCGGCGTCGCTGTTCGAATTCAATATTCCAGAATCCGTTTTCCACAACCTCATCGAGACGTTTCGCAAAAACCTGCCAACCTGGCATCGCTACTGGCGCGTCCGGCGCAAGATGCTGGGCGTCGATGCGTTGCAACCCTACGATATCTGGGCGCCGCTGACCGCGAGCAAGCCGGTCGTGCCTTACTCGCAGGCAGTGGACTGGATTTGCGAAGGATTGGCGCCACTGGGCGAGGACTACACGCGCCGGCTGCGGAATGGATGCCTGGCAGAACGCTGGGTGGATGTGTATCCCAATGCCGGCAAGACAGCCGGCGCGTTCTCGTGCGGCGGCCTGGGCGCGCCGCCCTTCATCCTGATGAGCTACAACGATGACCTGTTCAGCATGAGCACGCTGGCGCACGAGCTGGGCCACTCGATGCACACGCTGCTGGCCAGCGAGCATCAGCCGCCCGTGTACGCCGGCTACTCGTTGTTCGCCGCCGAAGTCGCGTCCAACTTTCATCAGGCCATGGTGCGGTCCTACCTCTTCGAGCGCCACGCCGATCCGGCCTTTCAGATCAATCTGGTGGAAGAAGCCATGTCCAACTTCCACCGTTACTTCTTCATCATGCCCACACTGGCGCGCTTTGAACTGGAGACGCATCAGCGCGCCGAGCGCGGCCAGTCGCTCACGGCCGATGACTTGAACAGCTTGATGGCCGATCTGTTCAGCGAGGCCTACGGCGGCGAAATGAGCGTTGACCGCGAGCGGGTAGGCATCACCTGGGCCACCTTCGGCCACCTGTACACCGACTACTACGTGTATCAATACGCCACCGGCATTTCAGGGGCCAACGCGCTGGCCCGGCGCATTTTGTCCGGCGCGCCCAACGCCGTGAACGACTACCTCGGCTTCCTCAAGGCCGGCAGCTCGTTGTATCCGCTCGACGCGCTGCGACAGGCCGGCGTCGATCTGACCACGCCCGAGCCGGTCGAAGCGGCATTCCAGGTGTTGTCAGGCATCGTGGACCGGCTGGAGGCTCAGGCGCGACCGTGATTCACGCGCTGTTGCCGCCGTTGCCTTCGACAGGCTCAGGCAACGGCGACGGTGGCCTGGACAGCTTCGACAAGCTCAGCCGCCAGGGTCGGCGCGATCAAGCGGCTATAATGCACGCGCGACATGAACGGTCCTTTGCTTCAAATGCTCCAGGCGGTCTCCAGCGGCGAACCGATTGTTTTCATCGCGGCGCTTCTGGTTGCCCTGATCCTGCTGCTGGTCTGCTTTCCCATTCACGAGCTGGCTCACGCGGTCGTCGCCTACCGGCTCGGCGACGACACCGCGCAGAAACTGGGACGCATTACCCTGAACCCATTTGCCCACCTCGACCCGATCGGCTCAATCGTGTTTCTGCTTTTCGGATTCGGCTGGGCCAGGCCGGTGCCGGTCAGCCTGTATCGACTGACGGGCAGCATCAAGGTCAGCCATGGCCTGGTGGCGCTGGCGGGGCCGGTCTCGAATCTGGGTCTGGCGGCTGCACTTGGGCTGATCTACCGCGTCCTGAACGCCACTGTGCTGCCGGGGCTGCCGTTCGATATTGCGCGTCTGATCGACATTGCGGCTTATCTGGCGGTCATTCTGAACCTGTACCTGGCGTTGTTCAACCTGATCCCTGTGCCGCCACTCGACGGTTCGCGCATCCTGGCGGCTGTGCTGCCAGACTCGGCGACGCCGATCTTCGACCAGTTGGAGCGATATGGCGTGTTCATCCTGATGGCGCTCTTCGCGCTTTCGCCACAACTGGTGGGTCCCGTCATCGCGCAGCCGGCCAACACCATCGCCGGCTTTCTGCTGGGCTACTAGCCCGGCGACACGCCCGGAGGGGCATCTCTGCATGAGCAAGACACGTATCACCATCGTCGGCTGCGGCGCCATCGGCACCGCGCTCGGCATCGCCATTCACGGCGCAGCCAGCGACATCGAAATCATCGGACACGACAAGGATGGATCAGCCGCCCGTCGCGCCGAAAAGCTCAAAGCCATCGACCGCAGCAACTGGAATCTGCCCTCGGCCTGCGAGAAAGCCCAACTGATCATTCTGGCCATCCCCCAGGACGCCATCGAGCCAACGCTGAAAGCGATCGCGCCCGATCTGATGGAGGGCGCCATTGTGACCGACACGAGCGCGCTGAAAACGCCCATCATCGACAAGGCCGCTCACGCGATGCCGGCGCGCGCCGCGTACATCAGCAGCGATATCGTGTTCGCGCCAGAACGCGCCCCTGCCCTGGCCAATCTGGAAACCCTCACGCCCGACGTGTTCAAAGGCGCGGTCTGGACCCTGACGCCGCGCTCTGGCACGCAGCCACGCGACATCGACACGATGGCCGGCCTGGCCCAGACCCTCGGCGCGACGCCCATTTTCATGGACGCAGTGGAGCACGACGGGCTGAGGCTGGCGGTTGAAGCGCTGCCCTTCGCGTTGAGCAGCGCGCTCATGCTGGCCGTCTCCGGCGACGAAGCCTGGCGCGAGCGCAAATGGATGGCCGGCGCAGCGTTCGAGCGCATGACCAGCCAGATCGAGTCGATTCAGGACGTTGAGCTGACGAATGCCCTGCTGTCCCAGCCAGAGTCGGCTGAGCACTGGTTGAACCAATTCATCATACAGATGGTGGCGCTGCGCGACGCTGCGCGCAACGGCGACGCCGGCGCCGTGAAAGCCATGCTCGCCCAGGCCCGCGAGCGCCGGCTGCAATGGCTGACCGACTGGCATCGCGGCCGCGACGACGGCGCCACCAGAGTGCCAGTCGAGAAACCCAGTCTGCTCGGCTCGCTGATCGGAACCCGGCTGGCATCCCGGCTGCAAAACCCCGCGCCCGACGCAGACTCCAGGACTGGCAGGCGCCCCTAGCCAGCGCCGGGGCGCAACCGCATCCATGAACGTTTCCACCCGAACGCCGCAATCAAACCCGCTTGTCCAGACGCCGGCCAGATCTGGGCGGCAACTGCGCATCCTCAGCCTGGCCCCGACCTCCTTCTTCGGAGACTACGGGTGTCACGTGCGCATCCTGGAGGAGGCTCAGGCGCTCAAAGCGCACGGGCATGATGTCACCATCCTGACCTACTTCAAGGGCCAGGACGTTCCGGGCTTTCGCATCATTCGCACCGCGCCCACGCCCTGGCGCGCAAACTACGAGGTCGGCTCATCGCGGCACAAGTTTGCATTCGACGCGCTGCTGTCGGTGCGGCTGTTGCGCGTGCTGGCGCGCAACCGCTTCGACCTGATCCATGCGCATTTGCACGAGGGCGCGTTGATCGGCAGCGCGCTCGGCAAACCATGGGGCGTTCCCGTCTGCTTCGACTACCAGGGCAGCCTGACCGATGAGATGACGCAGCACGGATTCATGCGCGCCAATAATCGGGCGGCGCTGCGCTTCTGGCGCTGGGTCGAGGGACTGGCCAATCGGCTGCCCGACGCCATTTTCACCAGCACACTGCGCGCGGCTGAGGTGTTGCGCGCCGAGCTAGGCCCGCGCAAACCGATCTACCCGCTGGTCGACGCCGTCAACACAGACACCTTCCGGCCGGATGCGCTATCGCCGGCTGAGCGCGCCGCCTTGCGCGCCGCCTGGGGCATCGGCGAATCGGAAACGGTCATCGTGTTCCTCGGCCTGCTGGCGCGGCATCAGGGCATCGCGCATATCATCGACGCCGCCGCCCGCCTCAAGTCACAGGGACGACAGGCGCGCTGGCTGGTGATGGGCTATCCCGGCGTGGAACACTGGCGACACCTGGCAGCCGGCCAGGGCGTCTCACAGGAAGTCGTGTTCACGGGCCGCGTGCCCTACCCCAACGCGCCGCGCATGCTGGCCCTGGGCGACATTGCCATAGCCCCCAAGCTCTCACTCACCGAAGGCAGCGGCAAGGTGTTGAACTACATGGCCATGGGCCTGCCGACGGTCGCATACAACACGCCGGGGCAAGCGCAGTATCTGGGCAGCCTGGGGTTGTACGCGGACGTGGGCAACCAGGAACAACTGGTCGCCAGAGTCGTTGAAATGATTGAGCAGCCGGAGCGCCGGCGCGACATCGGTCGCCGGCTGCGCGAACGCGCCGAGCAATCCTTTAGCTGGCGCAAAACCGGCCTGTTGCTGGCCGGCTACTATCAGCAAGTGCTCAGCCGCTCCGCCCGGCGCGCCGCACCCCGACCCGACGACCCTGTTCACAACACGACGTATGAGCGCGATCACATCTGAATTTGCCGAAATCTGGCGCTACCGTCATCTCCTGCGCATGCTGGTCGTGCGCGACCTGAAAGCGCGCTACAAGAACTCCGCATTTGGCGTGCTCTGGTCGTTCCTGCAACCGCTGGGCATGATGGCCGTTCTGACGTTTGCCTTCGTCATCATCAACAAAGGCCCCGCCGACAAGCCGCACTACAACATCTATATCTTGTCCGGCTATCTGGCCTGGACATTCTTCTCCGGCTCAGTCGTGGGCGGCACGGGCAGCATCCTGGCCAACAGCGGCCTGGTCAAGAAAGTCTACTTCCCCAGAATCCTGCTCCCCGTTTCGGTGGTCATCTCGGCTGTCGCCAACTTCATCTTTGCCCTGCCGATGTTCGTCATCGTGTGCCTCGTGTCGGGTCACCCGCTTCACAGCACCCTGCTGTTGATCCCGGTCGCCCTGCTCATTCAGGGCACGTTCAGCGTCGGGCTGGCCTTCATCTTCTCCACGGTGAACGTGTTCTACCGCGACACTCAATTCATCCTGGATCTGGTGATGCTGGCCTGGTTCTTCATGACGCCCATCTTCTACGACATCAGCCAGGCCCGGCCCGTCATGATCGGCGAACAGATCGTGGACCTGGCAGTATGGGTGCGGCGTCTGAACCCGATGGCCTCCATGGTCAACATCTTCCAGGAGTTGATGTATCACGGGCGCATCACCGCGCTCGACTTCTGGATCAGAACCGCAGCCACCTCAGTCATCATTCTGGTGGTCGGGTATCTGGTTTTCCGACGCTACAGCCCGCGTTTTGGCGAGGAGCTATAACCCCTGACGCGCATCCTGCTCACGCACATCCACACGCTGGCCACGATGAGCGGGCCAGCAAAGCCGCACGACACCGGCGACATGGGCGTGCTGCACGATGCGGCCGTCCTGGTCGGGCAGGATGGCGCCGGCCACGGCGTGATCGAATGGATCGGCCCGTCGAGCGCAAGCGATCAGGCGCTCGCCAACACACCCGCCGGCGCCGATATCGCCGGCGACGTCATCACCATCAACCTGCGCGACCACATCGTACTGCCGGGCCTGATCAACACGCACCATCACCTCTATCAGACACTCACCCGCGCCATCGCCCAGGACAGCGGTCTGTTCGACTGGCTGAAGACGCTCTATCCCATCTGGCTCGGACTGACTTCCGAAGCAGTGTACGTCAGCGCCCTGACCGGCCTCGCCGAGCTGATGCTGAGCGGCTGCACCACATCGAGCGACCACCTGTACATCTATCCGAACGATTGCCGGATCGACGACGAGATTCGCGCGGCGCGCGAGATCGGCGTGCGATTTCACGCCACGCGCGGCGCGATGTCGCTGGGCGAATCCCAGGGCGGCCTGCCCCCCGACAAGGCAACCGAGCGCGAGCCGGATATCCTGCGCGACAGCGCGCGCGCCATCGAGACCTGGCACGACCCTGCGCGGCACGCCATGCTGCGCGTCGCCCTCGCCCCCTGCTCGCCATTCTCTGTCACAACCGGCCTGATGCGCGAGTGCGCCGCATTGGCTCGCAGCTACGGCGTGATGCTGCACACGCATCTGGCCGAAACTCGCGATGAGGACGAATTCTGCCAGGGCCGGTTCGGCATGCGCCCCCTCGACTACGCAGCGTCTGTCGATTGGCTGGGCAACGATGTGTGGTACGCGCACGGGGTGCATTTCAACGCCGGCGATATCGGACGCATGGCGCAACACGGATGCGGCGTCGCCCACTGCCCGACCAGCAACATGCGGCTCGCTTCGGGCATCGCGCCGGTGCGCCTCATGCTCGGCGCCGGCATGAACGTCGGCCTGGGCGTGGATGGCAGCGCCAGCAACGACGGCGGGCACCTGCTCGCAGAAGCCCGGCAGGCCATGCTCGTGTCGCGGCTGGCATCGGCCGCGGGCAGCGCCCCTCACCAGTCTGCGCTGGGCGCCTGCGAGGCGCTGTGGCTTGCGACCCGGGGCGGCGCCGCCGTGCTCGGCCGGGATGACATCGGGCGCATCGAACCGGGTTGCTCGGCAGACCTGATCGCCATCGACCTCAATCGGGTGGAGTATGCCGGCGCGCTCCACGATCCACTGGCGGCTGTGGTGTTCTGCGCGGCGCGCGGCGTCGACTTCAGCATGATCGACGGGCGCATCGTCATCGAGCAGGGCCGGCTGACCACACTGGATCTCCCGCGCGTGATCGAGCGGCACAACCAGATCAGCCGGGCGCTCATCCGGCGCGAGCCGGTCGTGTGAGCGGCATAGGACAAGCCTGGCGGCTTGTCCTACGTTATCGTTACCCGCGCTTCGGCGGCTGAGCTTGTCGAAGCCGCCGTTGTCGCCGTTGCCGCCGTTGCCTGAGCTTGCCAAAGGCAACGGCCGCTTGCTCAGGGACAAGGGACAAGCCTGGCGGCTTGTCCTACGTT
>DAOTYS010000389.1:0-4450 GCA_034434575.1 Thermoflexales bacterium | reverse complement strand
GGGCGATCTGGAGCGCGTGTACTACGACGAGGCCGGCTTCGACAAGTTCGACGAGATGGTTCGGCTGGGTTATCTCACCATTGCCTACCAGAATCCGGGCACGACGATCTATCGGGTTGAGGGTTGAGGGTTGAGGGTTGAGGGTTGAGTGCTGAGTGCAGCGTTCTGACTCCTGTCTCCTGTCTCCTGTCTCCTGACTTCTGACTCATGCGCGATCTTCTTGTCTGGTATGTGTGGCTTCAGGTCTTCAGCCTGGGCGGCTGGCTGATTGCCTCGCGCTGGCTGCGGGGGCTGCCGGATCGCGGGTATGGCGTCAGCAAGGCGCTCGGTTTGCTGCTGGGCGGGTTCGCTTATTGGTGGGTCGTCACCATCCGGCTGTCGGCCAACAACACCGGTGCCGTGCTCATGGCGCTCGCCATCTTGTTCGGCGCCGGCATTGCGTTGTGGCAGCTCGAAAGCCGGAGCACACCAGATCGTCCGGGGCTGCCGCTGGCGCTGTGGCCGGCCCGTCCGGTCGTCCTGGTGACCGAGGGGCTGTTTGCAGCCGGCCTGCTGGCTTGGGCCGTCTACCGCGCCTACAACCCCGAAATCATGGAAGCCGGCGGCGAGAAGTTCATGGAGATCATGATGCTGAACGCCATCCTGCGCAGCCCGGCCTTCCCCCCCAACGACGCCTGGCTGGCCGGGTTCAGCATCAGCTACTACTACTTCGGCTACATCATCCTGGCGGTGCTCACGCGGGTCAGCGGCATTGCGCCCACGATCGCATTCAACCTCGGCAATGCCACCTTCTTCGCTCTGACACTGGCCGGCGCGTTCAGCCTGGGGTGGAATCTGGTCAGGAGTCAGGAGTCAGGAGTCAGTGGTCAGGAGTCAGTGGTCAGGAGTCAGAGCGCCACACTCAGCACTCACCCCTCAGCACTCAACCCTCAGCACTCGACGCTCGGAACACAAGGCGCGGCACTCAACCTTAAGAACCTTAAAACCCTTGCCGCCGGCCTGCTCACCGCCCTGATGCTGGCCGTCATGGGCAACATGGGCGGGTTGATGGAGTCGGTTCGCTGTGCGGGGGCAATGCCTGACAGCTTCTGGCAGTGGCTCGATGTGCGCCAGATCGCCGCACAACCCGTGACCTGCAACGGCCTGGCGCCAACACGCTACTACTGGTGGTGGGACTGGTCGCGCGTGGTGCATGACTACACCCCGGATGGGCGCGATCAGGAAGTCATCACCGAGTCGCCCGTTTTCAGCTTTCTGCTGGGCGACAACCATCCGCACGTGATGGGTTTGCCGTTTGCGCTCGTCGCCATCGCGTTGGCGCTCAGCCTGTATGTCTCCCCTGCTCTCCCGCCCCGGTCGGTGAGCCAGTCGAACCGCCGCTCCCCCGCTCCCCCGCTCCCCAGCGCCGTTGCTTCCCTGCCTGACCTGGCCTTGTCCGCGATTGTCGTCGGCGGGCTGGCCTTCATGAACACGTGGGACTTGCCTGTGTACGGCGCGCTGGTTGCCGGCGGGCTGTTGCTGAGCCGGCTGCTGCGACGCGAGCCGCTTCTGCCGGCGGTTGTCTTCGTCGCGCTGACCTTCGCGCTGGGCTATGCGCTGTATCTGCCGTGGCATGTCACATTTGCTTCACAAGCGGCAGGCATCGGCATCAACCTGTTCAACGGCACGCACTGGCCGCAGTTTGTGTTGATGTTTGCGCCGTTCATCGCAGCCGGCGCCGGCTTCGCGCTGCTCACCACCGCGCGACTGGCGCGGGCAACCGGCGCGCGCCCGCTTGCGCTGCTGGGCCGCGCCGCCGGGCTGACGCTGCTGGCACTGGTTGGCGCACTGGCCGGCGTCGTTGTCATCGGCGTGATCTCGCCGCAACTGCGCGAGATGTTCACCCAGGTCATGCAGGAGGGCGGCAGCGTGTTCGGCGTCACCCGCGACATCGCGCTTCAACGCCTTGCCCTGCGCCTGACAGACCCCTGGGTGCCCCTGCTTCTGCTGGCCTTCGCAGCGTTGTGCGTCGTGCTCATTCTGACAGGGTTGTGGGCAAAGCCAGACACACACAGCCACGCGGACAAGCCCGCAGATGGCGAGGGGTCGCGCGCCAGCCGGCCCGATCTGTTCGCGCTGTTGCTCTTGCTGGGCGGGGCGCTGCTGACAGCGGCGGTGGAATTCGTTTTTGTGCGCGATATGTTTGGCACGCGCATGAACACGGTGTTCAAGTTCTACTATCAGGCGTGGACGGTGTGGGCCATCGCCGGTGGCTTCGCCATCATCACGCTGTTTTCGGCGCGCGGGATGTGGCCCCGGCTGGCCGGCAGCCTGGCCGTCCTGTTGATCGCCGGCGGGCTGTTGTATCCCCTCTTCACCGCGCAAAGCCGCACCGATGGCTTCTCGCGCCTGCCCACCCTCGACGGGGCCGCATACCTCAAGGCGACCCGGCCTGACGACGCAGCGGCCATCGCCTGGCTGAACGCCAACGTGGCCGGCGCGCCGGTCATCGCCGAAGCGCCTGCCGACCGCTACGGCGCCTATTCCTATCACGGGCGCATCTCTGCATTCACCGGCCTGCCGACGCTGCTGGGCTGGGGCGGACACCAGCACCAGTGGCGCGGCAACTACATCGAGCCGGGCCGCCGTGAACCGTTGATCGAAACGCTTTTCAACAGTCCCGACATCGGCGCAGCGCGAGCCGTGATCGACGAGTTCAACGTGCGCTATGTTATCGTTGGGCCGCCTGAACGCAACCGGTATTCAGCCGAAGGTCTGGCCAAATTTGAACAACTCGGCACGCCGATCTTCCGATCAGGCAACACCGTTATTTACCAAATTGCAGCAGATCAGACCGGCACTCGACCATTTGCAACCACGCCACGATTGACGATTGATCCAAAATCGCGCCATGACCCAATGACCCGATGAACCAATCCCCCAATCACTCAATCACTTTCACCCGCGAGACGTTGCTGTGGTTGAGCATCGGCGCGATGGGTCTGTTGGCCCGCGCCTGGGCGCTGGGCAATGCGCCGCTGAACGACGCAGAAGCAACGCTGGCTTTGCAGGCGCTGACGCTGACCGGCGACAACAGCCCATTGACCGCAACGTCGGCCATCGCCAATCCCCTCTTCACCACGTTGCAAGCGTTGTGCATGGCGATCTTTGGCGCAACAGAAGCCACGGCGCGCTGGCTGCCTGCGCTGGCCGGCGTGGTGTTGTGTCTGCTGCCGGCCTTGCTGCGCTGCGAGATCGGGCCGGCCCGCGCGCTGGCATTCGGCAGGCTGCTGGCGCTCTCGCCCACGCTGTGGTTCATCGCCCGCCAGTCCGACGGGGCGCAACTGGCCTGGACGCTGGCGTTCGGCGTGTGGTGCATATCGGCCACAAGCGCGCCGACTGAAGCCGGCCCGACGAGGCTCGTGGCGGTTGGATGGATGCTGGCCGGGCTGCTGCTGGCCTGCGGCGCAGACGCCGTGACGCCAGCGCTGACAGTCGTGGCCGTTCTGGCTGCCGGCAACCAGTTGAGCCGGCTGCGCATGACTGCGCGCGCCGGCCTGATCGCCGCCGGCGCGTGTGTGATCGGGGCGACAGGCTTCGGGCTGCGCCTGCCAGGGCTGGGCGACATGTTCAACGGCTACGCGCTGTGGTTCGCCGAACTAACCGGCGGCCGGTTGTTCGAGGGGAGCGCCGGCATGTGGCCGCTGCCGCTGTTGCGCGGCATTGCCGGCTTCATCCTCTACGAGCCATTGGTCTGGATTGGCGCCATCGTGGGCGCGGGAGCGCTCGCGCTGAACTGGACAGCCACAGGCGCCGCTCCAGCATTAGCAACTGACAAAAAAGCCATGCACGCTATCCGGCCGTGGCTGGCGTGGGCCGGCGCAGGTCTGGGTTTGCACATCCTCACACAATCACGCACAGTGGATGGGTTTGCGCCGGTGGTCATCGGCTGCGCAGGGCTGGCCTCGGCTACGATCGCGCGCACGCTCATGGAACTGGCCGATCGCCGGCACTGGATGCCGATTGCTGCTGTGGCCGGCATATCCACCACCATGCTGGTGTATGGGTTTCTGGGCGTGCTGCTCTACGCCGGCCAGGGCGAGGTCACCTGGCTGTTGACGGCTGTGATCGCCCTGGTCATGGTGGCCGGGATTGCCATCATCGCGGCCCTGACATTCAACGCGACAGTGGCGCTGGCCGGCGTGGGTATCGCTGCCGGCGCCTGCCTGATGCTGTACGCGCTCAGCGCCGGTGTGCAATTGACCCAGACTCGCGCCGACAACCCCGCCGAACCCTATCTCGTGCAAGCGACGCTGCCCGGCGTGCGCGACCTGCGCGACGCGCTGGCCGATGTCAGCGCGCGGGCGTCCGGCGAGCCACTGGCAATCTCCATTGAGTTGTCCGAATCGGCGCCGCCCAGCCTGAAGTGGGCGGTGCGTGACTGGCGGCGAGCAACCATCACATCACAGCC
>DAOTYS010000388.1:0-3732 GCA_034434575.1 Thermoflexales bacterium | reverse complement strand
ACATCACCCTGCCCGGCAACGACAAAGCCACCGTGGTTGACTTCCAGTTGGGCGGCGATGGCCAGCTCACTGCTCGTGTGAGCGGCCTCAGCCTGGATGTCGGCGGTCCCGTGCTGGCGCTGGACGCCGCCACCCTCACCGCCGACGGCCTCAAGGCTGAAAACGCCACCATCACCCTCCCGCCCGACCTCGGCGGTCTGTCGGCGATGGTTGACGAGGTGCTCATCGACGCCAACGGCCTGTCCTTCGGGACTGCCGGCATCAACGTGCCCCTGCCGGCAATGCCGCTGGGCGAGGAAGTCGCTTTCAACGACGGCATGGCCAAACTGAGGGTCGTCAACGGCCCGGCCGGCCAGACTTACGCCCTCGATGTCGCTTCTTCGTTGAACTTCGGCAAGACCAGCGAACCGATCAAGTTCACCATGTCGGCCATGCCGGATGGCAGTGTGTCCATTGCCGGGTCCATGAGCGGCCTGGGCATTGATATCGGCGGTGTGGTGCTCAGCCTGATCAATGTGTCTGTCTCCAATGACGGTCTGTCGGCGGAGGCGGCCACAGTGGCGTTGCCGGCTGAACTGGGCGGCGGCATGACCGCCGTCAAGGACATCAGCATCACCGGTGAGGGCCTGAGCGTTGGCGGCGGCAGTCTGATGCTGCCCGACATCGTGCTGGCTGACGGCGCGATCACCATCAGCAACGCCACGGCTGACATCGCTGTCGTTGACGGCGCCTACGGCTTCGCGGCCAAAGGCACGCTGATGACCAACCTGCCCGATATGGTCCAGACGGCGGATGTTGCGTTCTCCATCGGCGCGGATGGCCAGATTCAAGGCTCGGTCTCCGGGCTGAAGCTGAATCTGGGCGGCGTCACCCTGGCGCTGGGCGAAACCAGGCTCAACGCCGATGGCCTGACTGCCGCGAGCGCAAGCATCCGCGTGCCGTTCCTCTTCTCTGCCTCTGTGTCCGATGTGTCCATCGGCGCGAATGGTCTCTCGTTTGGGTCCGGCAACCTCAGTGTGTCGTTGCCAGATATCATGATCAACTCCGGCTTTGGCTTCACCAAGAACGAGCTGGCGGTCAACCTGACCGAGGCTGGGCCGGTGGTCACGATTGACTCGACGATGATCGCAGAGAATGAGCAGCGGCCCGTGCGGCTGACCTTCAACGCCACCGGCAACGGCGCCCCGGCGGCTGGGATGCCGAGCTTCTCTCTCAATCTGGGCGGTCTGACAGTGACGCTCAGCGATATGAGTATGCAGAACTAGTGATGAGCCAGGCAGCGACGCCACGGCCTGTGGCCGTGACCGGCTGAGCAGACCTTCCCCGGCGCACAGGCGCCAGGTCGCTCAGGCAGGGATGTGCAGGCGAGGAACCGGGCGCGGCAGTTTCAACAGCTGCCGCGCCCGCGCTTTTTGCGGCGCGGCGCGCTCAAAGTGAACCGGAATCGCGGGGCGAGGCGCGCGCCGCCAATCGCGCGCGCAGTCCTGTGTAACGCGCAAAACGCCCGGCCTCTCGCAGCGCGCCTTGCGGCGCGTCATCGCTGCCCTGCGCCGGCGGCCCATTGCGCACTGCAATTGCCAATGCTTTCATGCTGCCCACCAGCACCACCAGCCTGCGCGCCCGTGTCACTGCCGTGTATATGAGCTTGCGTTCGAGCAGCGGATAGTGCTGCATGGTTAGCGGGATGACGCAGGCCGGATACTCGCTCCCCTGCGACTTGTGAACGCTGATGGCGTATGCCAGCGCCAGCTCGTCCAACTCCATGAAGCCGTACTCGACATCCCGGCCCTCATCCAGCCGCACAGACACCGTTTGCGCTTCGGGGCGGATCGCGCGGATCACGCCCGTGTCGCCGTTGAACACCTCGCGGTCGTAGTTATTGCGGAGTTGCAGCACGCGATCGCCGACGCGATACGCCCGGCCGCCAAACACCCGCTCGGGCCGGCCTGCCGCCGCCGGATTCAGGACCGACTGCAAGCGTTCGTTCAGCGCCGCCACGCCACACGCCCCGCGATGGGAAGGCGACAGCGCCTGGATGTCGCCTGGGGCAAGGCCGAAACGGGCCGGGATGCGGCGCGTGACCAGATCGACCACCAGATCGGCGATTTTGTCCGGGTCGTCTTCCTTGAAGATGAAGAAGTCGCTCACGCCCGGCCCGCTGATCGGCATCTCACCCTGGTTGATGCGATGCGCGTTGGTGATAATGGCGCTTCCCTCGCCCTGCCGGAAGATCTGGCTCAATTGCGTGACCGGAGCAGCGCCGCTGGCGATGAGATCGGCCAGCACATTGCCCGCGCCCACGCTCGGCAACTGATCGGCGTCGCCCACCATCAACACGTGCGTCCCGGTCGCCACCGCTTTGAGCAGCGTGTTCATCAGCAGCGTGTCGATCATGCTCACTTCGTCCACGATGAGCAGGTCAGCCGGCAGGGGGTTGCGTTGATTGAACGCTGCATCGCCGCCGGGCTTCAGCTCGAGCAGCCGGTGCAGCGTTTTCGCTTCCAGACCGGTCGTTTCGGTCAGACGTTTGGCAGCCCGGCCTGTCGGCGCAGCCAGGATGATGCGTTTCTTTTTGGCCCACACCGCGTGAATCAACCCGCGTATGCTGGTGGTTTTGCCGGTGCCGGGGCCGCCCGTGAGAATGCTCACCGGGTTGTGGAGCGCCATGACAACGCCGGCCCGTTGTTGCTCTGTCAGATCCAGCCGGCTCGTTTTCGCCAGGTAGTCGAACATGGCCTGCGTGTTGACGGATTGGAAGAGCGCCAGCCGGCTGCGCGCTGGTTCGCACGAGGCCAGCCGGTAGAGGTGACTGGCGATACCCTGCTCGGCGTAGTAGAAAGGCGGCAGGTAGATGGGTTGTTGCGGATGGTGAGCCGGGCCGGCGTCATGGCCGGCGTCATGGCCGGCGTCATGGCCGGCGTCATAGCGGACGCGCGGTTCGGCAATCCGGTCTGTTGCATTTGCAGCGCCGGCGAGACTCTGCGCTGCCGGTCCGCTGTCCGTTTTTGCGCCCTCTTCCGTAAGCAGCGCGTCGATGGCTGCTTCTACGCGCGGCGGGTCAACACCCAGCAGTTCGGCAGCCTCTGCGATGAGTTTCTGGCGCGGCAAATAGGTATGCCCCTCGCTGTCGCCGGCCTGCGACAGCGCGTATAACGCGCCGGTTTTCAGCCGGTCGGGATGGTCGTGCGGGATGCCCATGGCCTGCGCGATTTTGTCGGCCGTCTTGAACCCGATCCCCCACACATCCCGCGCCAGCCGGTATGGCTCGTTTCTGACCACGCTGATCGACGCGTCGCCATAATGTTTGTAGATGCGCACGGCCAGGCTGGTGCTGATGTTGTGCCCCTGTAGAAAGACCATCACTTCCTTGATGGCTTTCTGTTCGGCCCACGCCTGCCGGATCAGTTTGATCTTGTGCGCTCCCAGCCCAGGCACTTCGCGCAGGCGCTCTGGCGCAGTGTCGAGCACATCGAGCGTCGAAGCGTCGAAGTGCGCCACAATCTTATCGGCGGTTTTTGGGCCAACCCCCTTGATCAAGCCGCTGCCCAGATACTTGCGAATGCCCTGAGCCGTGGCCGGCAACACAGAGCGATAGTTCTCAACCTTGAATTGCCAGCCGTACTGCGCGTTGTGCAGCCACAGGCCGGTCAGCTCCAGCGCCTCGCCTGGCGCGACGCCAACCAGATTGCCCACGATGGTGATGAGATTGTCGTCGCCGCGCGCCCGGCTGGA
>DAOTYS010000387.1:0-3252 GCA_034434575.1 Thermoflexales bacterium | reverse complement strand
CGATGAGCTTGTGTCGGCGTGTCCGATCAACACGCGGGTCGACCAACACGCTAAAGTGGGCGTGAATACTTGTGTCCATGTCGCCATTAGACCGCAGTCCGTCTATCCCCACGTTTTATGTGATGCGTTAGCCCTGGACCAGGTTCTATTCCTGCTGGACATTCTGGAAGCCATTGACAAGATAGAGCGATATGTCGCCAGGAGGGTAAGCAGTCTGACCGTGGCGCCGTGGGATCAGCGTGTTCCGGCGCAGGGGCCGTGCGCTCACGGACACGGCCCCTGCCAGTCCCCCCGGCGCTCAGGGCTTGGGCGGGCGTTGAACCAGCTGGCCGTACACGCGCTCGGCGTCTTCCCACGCCGCCGGCTGCTCTTCTGGAGCGGCCATCAGGCTGCTGCACACGCCGCCGACGCACTTGCGCACCAGCACATTGTCGATCAGCGCGCCGTATGGATTGGCGATCGAGGAATCACTGTCAAAGTTGAATGCCACCCAGACCTGCGACTGGCCGACGCGCGCGTTCAGGCTGAACGTCACATTCACCCAGCCAGAGGAGTTGCCCGAAACCTGCTGGCCGGTGTAACTCGTGTTGTCCAGCGACGACCCCCAGAACAGAAAGTCGTAATTTTGCTCGCTGTTCAGCCAGTAACGGAACGTGAGCTGGGCGGCCGTGGCGTCGGACAGGTTGAACGGCCCATAGACCAGCCAGGTGTCCACATTGTGCGGATAGCTGGCGCCGCACAACAGCGCGGCGCCCAGTGCACCGCCGCCCACCGCCCAGACGGAGAAGCTGCCGTCAAAGGCCAGGCAGTTGCGCCGGCCCCATTGATAGCCCGCCGAGTCGTTGACGCTCCAGCCGGATGGCGGAAACGTGTTGCTCTCGAAGGATTGCTGCGTGATGTTGACCCAGCTTCCCCCGCCGCCGCCCGTCGCGCGCCGCACGACCGGCAGGAACGCCAGCCGGGGCGTGGCCCGCAGCGCGGCGTGAGCGTTCACAATTCCTGTGCCACAGCTGGTGGGCGCGATGCAGGTGTGACCCGGCCCGAAGGGTTTGGTCGTGTTTCTCAGAATGGTCTCGGTCTGGGTGAAGTTCAGGGTCGGATTCAGCCCCACCATCAGGGAGGCCACGCCGGCCACGTGCGGGGCGGCCATGCTGGTGCCCTGATAGTACACATAGTTGTCTAACCCGGGATTTGTCGTTCCGCTGTTGAGTGTGGACAAAATGCCGTTGCTCGTCGTCGGGAAGGTCTCCCCGCCCGGCGCGCTCACATCCACCACACTGCCAAAATTGCTGTAAGAAGAGCGTACGCCGCTGCGGTTGGTCGCGCCCACCGTGATCACGCCGTTGCAGCTCGCAGGCGTAAATCCACTGGCATTCGCGTTGCTGTTGCCCGCCGCCACAACCACAATCCGCCCCAGCGCGTTCACCGCGTTGATGGCCGATTGCCATGCCGCCGAGCAGGAACCCGACCCACCCAGGCTGAGGTTGAGCACTTTGGCCGGGTTGGCGTTGGCCGGCACGCCGGTCACCGCCAACCCGGCCGCCCAGCGCACGCCATCCACAATATCCGAGGTGGTTCCGCCGCACTTGCCCAGCACGCGCACCGACAGAATGCGCGCGTGCCAGTTCACGCCGGCCACCCCCTGGCTGTTGTTGGTAACCGCGCCGATCGTGCCGGCCACGTGCGTGCCGTGCCACGAACTGTTGCTCACCGGGCAGCCCTGAAAATAGCCGCTGGCGCTCTCGGCGGCTGTGATCCAGTCGCCGGGGTCTTGGGGGTCTGCATCGCGCCCATTGCCATCGTTGGCCACTTGGGCGTCGGAGATGAAGTCATAGCCGCCGACAATGCGGCTGGCCAGATCGACATGCGGGCGGTGGCCGGTGTCGATCACGGCCACCACCGTGCCGGTGACGCCGCGCGTGATGTTCCACGCCTGCGGCAGGTTGATGCCGTATGTCTCATAGTAGTGCCATTGATTGGTGTATTGCAGGTCGTTCGGGACGAGCATCGGCTGCAGGATGTAGTCCGGCTCGGCGTATTCCACCTCCGGCAGGGCGCTGAGCCGGGCGGCGATGCGCGCTACTTCCCGAACCGGCAGGCGCTCCGGCAATTGCAGAACGTGCGCGTCTCCGGACATCGGGCGAAAGTAGGTCAGGGCCACGCCGGCCTGCGCGCTCAGCCGCGCCATCTGCGTCTCGACAGACGCCTGAGCGCCGATCATTCCGGCGTCGTCCCGATATTTGAGAATAATCTGGCGGGTGGGAATCCCTTCTGCGGCCGGCGGCTCGGCGATTTCACCCTGCGCCGGCTGGCGGGCCGAGAAGACGCTGACCATTACAAAACTCACAACTGCAAGCAATCTCCAAAAACGCATCTCGTCATCTCCTACATTTGTCACAACTTTCAGAATCAATATACAGCCAGATTATCCGGGACTTACCTGATTTCTCCCTGACAGACTGGCTACGGGCAGCAAACCTGAGCGATGCGTCGGCAGCCAGACGAGGAGATCGGCGCGTCGGCAATGCGTCATGCAGGCGTAGTCTGAGCAACAGACACGCCCCCGGCAACACGGTAGAATGTCTGCTCGAATCGCCTGACCGGTTGTGGCAATTCACATGTATGCGTGTTTGTTTGGGTTTGTGCGTGTATCCAGTGTTTACGTTTTGAAACAGCAGGAGATTGTGTGATGAGAAGCCTTGTAAAGAACCGTCCCCCTGGCATTTCCCCTCATGTTCATAAGCTGTGCGCCGGCCTGCTTGCCGCAGCCGGCGCGTTGGTGGTGTCGGCCGGCGTCGCCAGCGCCGCCACCATCACCGTCACCACCGGACTCGACGAATTCAACACGATACCCAACGCCACCTGTTCCCTGCGCGAAGCCATCCAGGCCGCTAACACAGACAACCCCTTTGGCGGATGTGTCGGTGGAACCGGCAACGACGTGATCGTCTTTGCGTCGGCGGTCACGCTGGTGCAACTGACGATCGTCGGTCCAGGCACGGACAACGACGACAACTCGTTCCTCGACCTGGACATCCGGGACATCAATCCGCCGGGGGCGCTCGTGATTGACGGCGGGCCGGGCAGCGTGACGATCCAGCCGGGCATCTCGCCTTGGACCGACCGCATCTTCGACATTCCCCAGGTCGGTGGACAGCCCAGCCCGGTGACGCTGCGCAACCTGACCATCCAGGGCGGCGGCCCTCCCAGTAACGAAACCGGTAGCTTCCCGTGCATCGGTGGCGGCGGCGG
>DAOTYS010000386.1:0-14289 GCA_034434575.1 Thermoflexales bacterium | reverse complement strand
GCATCCAGGTGTGCGTCATTGAAGTCGATCCCTCGCGCGACCGCATTGTGTTCTCCGAGCGCGTCGCCGAGGAAAGCGATGAGCAGGAGATCCCGCCGTTGCTCAACGAAATCATGCCGGGCGAGGTGCGCCGGGGGCGCGTCACCAACCTGACCGCGTTTGGCGCCTTTGTCGACCTGGGCGGCTACGAGGGCTTGATTCACGTCAGTGAAATGTCGTGGAGCCGCGTGGGACACCCGCGCGATGTGCTAACCATCGGCCAGGAGATCGATGTATTTGTGATGAGCGTTGACCCTGCTGAAGGCCGGGTGGCGCTCAGCCTCAAGCGCACCAAGCCCGATCCCTGGAATGGCATCGAGCAGCGCTATGTCATCGGCCAGACGGTCAGCGGCACCGTCACCAACGTGGTTGATTTTGGCGTATTTGTGAAGGTCGAAGACGATCTGGAGGGGCTGGTTCACGTGAGCGAACTGGGCGAAGGCACGTTTCTGCATCCGCGCAATGTCGTCAGGGAAGGCCAGCGCCTCACGGCGCGCGTTATCGCCGTCGATGGCGAAATGCGCCGCCTGGCGCTGAGCCTGCGCGGCGTGAAGACGTGACGCTCAGGGCGGGAAGCCTTCACTGTGATGGGCGAAACGCGCTTTCCAGTCGTTTCCCCGTCACGTTTCACCGACACATGGCCAAGCCGAAGCCTGCCGCGCGCGACGCTAAGCGCGTATATACCGGGTTGCCCTTGCCGCTGCGGGCGGCCCGGTGGATATTGAGCAGCCGCGTTTTATGGCGCAATGGCGGCGGGCTTGCGCTGATCGTCACCGGCCTCCTCACGCTGGTGACGGTGCTGGGGTGGAACACCGGCGGCCTCATCTCTGCATGGAGCAGCCTGTTGCGCCAGGTCTTTGGCATCGGCGCTTTGCTCTTCAGCCTGATCATGATCGGCGTCGGCGCGCCGTTGTTGCTGAACACTCCCATCGAATTCGGCGCGCGCCGGCTGGTTCAGATCATCGGCAGCGAGGTGGCGTTTCTGGCGCTGCTGGCGCTCATTCACTCCCTGGCATTTGGCGTCGATGGTTTTGCCCTGGCCCAGGCCGGCGGGGGCGGCGGCGCAGTGGGATGGGTGCTGGCCAAACTGGTGTTCGGCGTGTTCGGCGCCGAAGAGGGCCTCTCACGCCTGCTTGCGATTGGCCTTTGGTTTGCCTTGTTGGCGGTCAGCGCCGTGATCGCCTTCCAGCCCATCTTGACACGGGACGCGACAGCAGCGGAAGACGTGACCAGCCAACGCCCGATCTCCACCCCCACGGGCGACGCACTTCGACAGCCGGCTACATCAGCGTCATCGTCATCTGTCAGCCTCGTTGAGCCGCCGGCCAGAAAAAAGGGCCTGCCTGGGCCGGCTGTCCCTGCCGCGACCGGGGCTGCTGCGCCAGCCGATCAGCCAGCGCAGCCGACCGGCCCGAACCTGAAGATCAAATCGAACGCGACCATCATCCGGGCTGAAGAGAAAAAGCCGGCGCCACCCAAAGCCGACAAGAAGCCCAGGAAGCCGGCTGCGCATGGCACTGCGCTGCCCCCGATCACGCTCCTCAAGCAGTCCAAAGACGCGAAGAGCAACGATGCCGACGTGCAACGCCAGGCCGATATCATTGAGACGACGCTGGCGCAATTCGGTCTGGCCGGTCGCGTGGTCGAGATCCGCCGGGGGCCAACGGTCACACAATTCGGCATCGAGCCTGGCTATCTGGAGCGTCCCGGCCCCAACGGCGAGAAGCGCATGCAAAAGATCCGGGTCAGCCAGATCGCCAATCTGCACAGCGACTTTGCGCTGGCGCTCGAAGCGCCGTCGATTCGCATCGAGGCGCCTATCCCAGGCCGGGGATTGGTCGGCATCGAGGTGCCGAATGTCGGCGTCGGTGTGGTGGATCTGCGCGGGGTGATGGAGAGCGAGGCGTTCCAGAAGGTCGCCCGCGCCTCGCCACTGGCGGTTGCGCTGGGCCGCGATGTAGCCGGCGCTGCTATTGCAGCGGACCTGGGGCGCATGCCGCACCTGCTCATTGCCGGCACAACCGGCTCCGGCAAAAGCGTCTGCATCAGCGCCATCACGGCCTGCCTGGCGATCACCAATCGCCCCGAAGACCTGAAGTTCGTGATGATCGACCCGAAGATGGTCGAGTTGAGCCGGTTCCTGGGCTTGCCGCACATTGTGGGCAAGCCGGAGAGCGATCTCGATCGCATCCCGGCGGTGCTGCGCTGGGTGACGCGCGAAATGGACGGGCGTTACAAAAAGTTCGCCGAGGCCGGCGCGCGCAACCTGGCCGACTACAACGCCCTGTTGAGCCGGCGCGGCGAAGAGACCCTGCCGCGCATTGTGGTGTTGATCGACGAGCTGGCTGATCTGATGCTGCAATCGCCCATCGAGACGGAGAAGACCTTGTGCCGGCTGGCGCAGATGGCTCGCGCGACCGGCATCCATCTCGTCGTTGCAACGCAGCGCCCCAGTGTGGATGTTGTGACCGGCCTGATCAAAGCCAACTTCCCGGCGCGCATCGCATTCTCGGTCGCCTCTGCCACCGACTCGCGCGTCATCCTCGACCAGGTCGGGGCCGAATCGCTGCTGGGCCGGGGCGACATGTTGTTCCTGAATCCCGAGTCCGGCCATCCCTTGCGCATGCAGGGGTGCTGGGTGAGCGACAAAGAAATCGGCGAACTTATCAAGTGGTGGACTCGCCAGGTCGAGAGCGAAAAGGCCAAAGCGGCGGAAGAAGCGCCGGAAGAACCCGACGCCGAAGCCGAATATGTCGCCAATCGCAGGCCCCAGCTCGAGACGCCCTGGGAACTTGAGGTGGCTGAGCTGGCGCAGGAGCGCGCCATGGCCAGCATGGGCAAAAGCGGGCGCGCTGGGGGCGGGGGCGGTTCGGATGACGACGCAGCCGAGGATGATCTGATCAAGCGCGCGATCGAGATCATTCAAAGCACCGGCAATGCCAGCACATCACTCTTGCAGCGCAAACTCCGCATCGGTTATCCGCGCGCGGCGCGGCTGATGGAAGAGTTGCAAGAGATGGGCTACGTGGGTGGGGCAAGCCGGCAGGCCGGCAAGGGCCGCGAAGTGCGCGCCCGCGACGACCAACTGTAGGGCAAGCCGCCGGGCTTGCCCAAAGCCAGCAGGCCGCTATCCCTGCTTCCGGGTTGGAAGGAGTAGGGGGTGACCCTTCCGCTGGTTCCAAACTTACGGGAAGCTCATTTGCCCAGGGGCGAGTGACACTCCAAAATCCAAAATCCAAAATCCAAAATCGTCAGAATCCTTCCAGCTTGCTGAGGTCGGCCACGCCGTCGGCTAGCCGGACCACGCGGGCAACCAGTGCCAGGCGTGACCGACGCGCAGCCTCATCCTCGGCCATCACCAGCACCTTGTCGAAGAAAGCAGTGATCGGCTCGACCAACCGGCTCAAGCGACGCATCACTTCGTCCACGTCGCGGTGTGGCGCGGGCGGCAGCGCAACCAGCGCCGCATCCAGCGCGGCTGCCAGCGCCTGTGAGGCCGGCTCTGCATCCTGATATTCCGCAGCCGGGCGGACATCGCCCACTGGTTTGGCGCTCTTGAGGATGCGGGCGCAGCGTGAGTAGGCGGCCAGCATCTTGTCCCACGCTTCGCGCCGCACCCAGTCCGACAGTTGCAGCACGTTGCGCCGGGCGCGCCACGGGTCGTCGCCTTGTTCGGCCAGTGTCGCATCCACCACGTCATAGCGCAAGCCCTCGTCCAGCAGTTGCTGGCGTTCGCGTTCGACGATGAACGTGTGCGCTGCATTCAACGCGTCGGGGCTGATCTTCACCGGCAACAGCCGCGCGGCCTGCTCCAGCCCCTCGCGCAGCGAGAACGACTGGCCGGCGGCGACCAGGTTTTGCACGATGCCGATGGCGGCGCGGCGCAGGGCGAACGGATCGGCGCTGCCCTTTGGCGCCAGCCCCACCGCGAACAGGCCGGCGATGCTGTCCAGTTTGTCGGCCAGCCCCACGATCAGCCCTGGCAGCGTGGCCGGATTCTTGTCGCCGGCATAGCGCGGCAGGTAGTGCTCGAAGATAGCCTCGGCGATGGCCACATCTTCCGGCGCGCGGTCAGGGTGCTGGCGCAGGTAATACTCGCGGCCCATCACCCCTTGCAGCGCGGTGATCTCCACCACCATGCTCGTGGCCAGGTCAGCCTTGCACAAACGGGCGGCTGCGCGGGCAACCTCAACGATTTTGGATTTTGGATTTTGGATTTTGGATTGGTCGGTGGCGGACCAGTCATCTTCGAGAGTGAGCAGATTGGCGATGGGTTCGACCAGCGCCTCGATGCGTCTGGCTTTGTCGAGCATCGAGCCGAGTCTGGCCTGGAAGGTGATGGTGTCGAGCCGGGGCAGGAAAGACTCCAGCGGTTTTTGCATATCCTCGCGGAAGAAATAGGCGGCGTCGGCGAAGCGCGCGCGCACCACGTCTTCGTTGCCTTTGCGCACTTCGTCCATGTCGTCCGCCGGCCCGTTGCGCACGGTGACGAAGCAGGGCAACAGACTGGACTGCTCGCCCGCGCTGTCGGCAGTCAACACGGTGAAGTAGCGCTGCTTCTTGCTCATCACGGAGATGAGGATTGGGGCCGGCAGCTCCAGGAACGCCGGGTCGAAACGGCACAACAGCGCCGCCGGCTGCTCAACCAGGTCGGTGACTTCGTTGAGCAGCGCGTCGTTTTCCGCCACGCGCCCGCCCACACTCGCCGCTGCTGCATCAATCTGACGTTTGACTTCCGCGCGCCGGGCTGCGCGGTTGCCCACAATCTGATGCGCGGCCAGCAATGTCTCGTAATGATCGGCGTGATCGACGATGAAGCGCGGCGACCCCATGCCGCGCGCGCCGGTGCTCTCGGCGCCGCTGCGCACGCCGGCGAACTCGAACGGGGCGACCTGATCGCCCAACAGCGCCACAATCCAGTTGATGGGCCGGGAAAAGGCGACGTTGCTGGCGTTCCAGCGCATCGTCTTTTCAAAGCTGATTTTGCCCAGCGCCCCCGGCAACACCTGGGGCAGCACGGCGATTGTCGGCTGGCCGGCCTCCTGCTTGCGCGCGTACACATAGCTGGCCTTGCCGTCTTCCTTCACGATCAGGTCTTTGGGGGTGATTCCGAAGCGGGCGGCAAATCCGATGGCGGCCTGGGTTGGATTGCCGTCTTTGTCGAAGGCGGCTTTGGCAGCCGGCCCGCGCACCAGTTCGTCCAGCGGGCGCTGGGCCGGCGCCACGTCGCGCACCAGAACGGCGACGCGGCGCGGCGTGGCGATGGTGACAGCCTCGCCATGTGAGACGCGCGCTTCCTCCAAAGCCGCGATCACGCGCTCGCGCAACTGCTGTTCGCAGGCCGGCACGTCATCGGCGGGCAGCTCTTCCACGCCCAGCTCGATCAGCAGGGTCGCAGGATGGGTGATGGGCGAGGCGGCGGCGGATGGCGCCGGTGCGACAGTGGCCGGGGCTGCCTCGGCTGTGCGCAGCCAGGGGAAGCCGGCCTGTTCGCGCTGCGCCACATAGGTTTTGGCCACCTGCTCCGCCACAGCCCGCATGCGGCCCACGTAACGCTGGCGTTCCGTGACGCCGATTGCCCCGCGCGTGTCCATCAGGTTGAACACGTTGGAGGATTGCAGCACATAGTCGTGCGCCGGCAGCACCAGGCCATGTTCCAGCGCGCGCCGGCCCTCGCGCTCGTAAATCTCAAACAGGGTGCGCAGTTCTTCCACATCCGCGTATTTGAAGGCGTAGGCGCTGCGCTCGATTTCGTCCTGAAGCTTCACGTCGCCATAGGTGCGTGTGTCGTCCCACATCAGATCGAACACGCGCCGCGCCCCTTGCAGCGCCATGGCGATGCGCTCCAGGCCGTAGGTGATTTCGAGGCACACAGGGTCGAGCGTGACGCCGCCAACCTGCTGGAAATAGGTGTACTGGGTGATCTCCAGGCCGTCGAGCCAGACTTCCCAGCCCAGGCCCCACGCGCCGATGGTAGGCTGCGCCCAGTTGTCCTCGACGAAGCGCACATCGTGCCGGCGGCGGTCGATGCCGATGGCGTCCAGGCTCTCCAGGTAAATCTCCTGCGAACGATCGGGCGACGGCTTGAGGATGACCTGGTATTGCGTGTGGGTGTACAGACGGTTGGGGTTCTCGCCAAAGCGCCCGTCGTCGGGGCGAGCCGATGGCTCGACGTAAGCGACGTTCCACGGCTCGGGGCCGAGCACGCGCAGAAAAGTGGCCGGGTTCATGGTGCCGGCCCCGACGACCTGGTTGTAAGGTTGCCAGATCAGGCAGCCTCTTGAAGCCCAGAACTGATGCAGTTTCAGGATGATGTCTTGAAAGTTCATTGGGAATTGACGATTGCCGATTTCGTGGCGCGGGGTGCAATTGTACATGGAGCGCCGGCATCTTGCCGTCCAAACACCGCCAGATTGAGGCTGGCGCTCCCGGCGGCGCGCAGCGTCTGGCGCGATCGACGATTTTGCCGAAAATGCAAGTGGAGGATCATTTCATGAGCAGCGCATATGTGATCGCATTGAAAAGCAGTCCCCGTCCACAATCCAACAGCAACGCGTTGGCGGATCAGGTGATTGCCGGCGCGCAGGCGTCGGGCGCGCAAGTGGAGAGTGTCGGGCTTCACCGGATGAACATCCAGCCGTGCGACGCCTGCGACGGATGCCAGGGCGCGACCGACGACCCGTGCGTCATCGACGATGACATGCAGGCGTTGTATCCAAAGTTGCGCCGGGCCGACGCGATCCTGATAGCCAGCCCGGTCTACTGGTTCGCTCTCAGCGCGCAGGCCAAGCTGTGCATCGACCGTTGGTATGCGCTCGACGGCCCGCAAGGCAGCGCGCTGGCTGGCAAACAGTTGGGGCTGGTGTTGACTTACGGCGACTCTGATCCGTTCGCGTCGGGGGCGATCAACGCTATTCGCGCGTTCCAGGACATGTGCCGCTATATCCGGGCCGATATCGCCGGCATCGTGTGCGGCAGCGCCTCGAGGCCGGGCGATATTCAGCGTCAGGCGGATGTGATGGCGCGCGCCTTTGATCTGGGGCGAAAACTGGCCGGCCCGCGCTAGACGCGCGCCGGCCCCAGCAACGCCGCCAGCTCATTCACCTGCGATGAATGCACCACGGCCAGTATTTCATCGGCCTGTTGCAGCGTCACATCGCCGCGCGGAATGATGAGATTGCCTTTGCGGATGATGGCCACCAGCACGCATTCCGGGGGCAGCGTCAGCTCGCCGATGTGTTTGCCGCAGGCCGGCGCCTGCGGGTGAACTTTTTCTTCCACCACCGAGAACTGCCCCTTGCGCAGTTTGAGCAGGGTCATCATGTCGCCCAGCGACATCTCCTCCGCGATCAGGCGGCCCATGATGTCGGCCTGGTTCAGCGCCACGTCCACGCCCATGTCGGCGGTGAACATCCAGGCGTTTTCGGGATTGTTGACGCGAGCGATCGTGCGCGGCACGCGAAACTCGAACCGGCCCAGCGTGGTGACGACCAGGTTGGCTTCGTCGTCGGCGGTGACGGCAGCCAGCACTTGCGCACGATGGATGCTGGCGGCTTCGAGCACGCTGGGCGAGCTGACATCGCCCAGCACCACGGCGTCTTCGCGCAACTCGCGGCGCAGTTTGGCGGCCACTTCGGGCCGGTCGTCCACCACGCGCACCTCATGGCCCTGGCTGTGCAACATGCGCGCCAGGTGCGATCCGGTTCTGCCTCCGCCCACAATGACCACAAACATAGTTACAGGCCCTCCCCAAGAATAGCCGGCAGTCGATCCATCGCCGACGCCAGCACCGCCAGATGCACAGTGTCGCCCTGGCGCAATTCGCTGCCGAGCGAAGGCAGAAACGCCTGCCCGCGGCGCGTGATGGAGACGACGCTGACCTCGCCCGGCGCAGTAATATGTTTGACCAGCCGGCCGGACAGCGCCGCAGACACTTCGATCTGGATCAACTTCACCTCGCCGGCGCCAAAGCTCATCACGCAATCCACCTCGGCGTGGCTCAACAGCTCGTAGATGCGGCGCGCGCCCCAGGTGGTGGAGGAGATGGTGACCAGGCCCAGCCGCTGGTAGATTTCGGCGCGGCGCGGGTCGAACAGGCGCGCCACCACGCGCGGCACCTGAAACACCATGCGCGCCAGACGGGCCGCCACGATGTTGACGTTGTCCGACGAGCTGGTGGCGGCGAAGGCGTCCGCCTCTTCGATGCCGGCCTCGATCAGCGTCTTGCGATCAAAGCCCACGCCCAGCACTCTGCGGCCCTTGAAATCTGCGCCGAGACGATCCAGCGCCTGCGCGCTGTAATCGATGACCGCCACATCGTGGCCCTCGCCGGCCATGATGCGCGCCACTTGTTCGCCCACGCGTCCACAGCCCATAACAATCACTTTCATGCCCTGGCGCCTCCCGTTTGAAAATGAGTCCTCGCGCGGCTCACCGCGTTATTGTGATATTGTGCCATTCAACCCCGCTCCTTTGCGGCGCAAGATTGCTTTGCGCGCCCAGTCCAGAAGGTAAACCGCCGGCGCATACGCCAGCAACAACGGCCAGTACGTCAACGGCATCGGCGCATGGTTGAACAGCGCGGCCAGTGGCGGCAGATAGACGAGCGCGCAGATTAAGGCTATCTCGAATGCGATCGCCGCCAACAGCGCGCGGTTGCTGAACAGCCCGGCGCGTCGCACCGATCCGCGCTCGGTGCGGCAGGCCAAAGCGTTGCCAATCTGCCCCGTGACCACGCCGACATGGAACACGGTGGCGGCCAGAATGGCGGTTTGCGCCAGCGGATCGGCCAGGGACGCCTCGAGCGGCAACATCTCCACGCGGGGCAGACGCAGCAGGTCGGCGAAGCCGGCTTGCTGATAGACAAGCAAGAAGCCGACGTAGCACAGCAGTGTTTGCGCCATGCCAATCATCACGGTGGCGCGGAACAGCATTTTGCGATTAAGCAGGGCCGCCTTGCGCTGCGGCGGGGCCCGGCGCATGATGTCCGGCTCCGGCTTCTCGGCACCCAGCGCCATGGCCGGCAGCAGGTCGGTGCCCAGGTCGATGGCTAGCACTTGCATCACCGTCAGGGCCAGCGGGATATTGAACAGCGCGCTGATGACGAATGGCGCCACCTCGGGCACGTTGCTGGCAAAGATGTAGGTCATCACTTTGCGGATATTGTCGTAGATGGCGCGCCCCTCTTCAATGGCGTTGACGATGGCGCCGAAGTTGTCGCGGGTGAGGATGACATCGGCGGCTTCTTTGGCCACATCGGTGCCGGTCACCCCCATGGCGATGCCGACATCGGCGCGGCGCAGGGCCGGCGCATCGTTGACGCCGTCGCCGATCACGGCCACCACATCGCCGCGCGCCTGAAAAGCCGAGACCAGGCGCAGTTTGTGATCGGGCGCCATGCGCGCGCACACCACCTCTTCGCCCAGCGCAGCTTGCAGTTCGGCGTCGGTCATCGCATCGACATCGGCGCCGGTGAGGATGCGCACCGGGCGCTCCCGGTGTTCATCGGCGCCCGATGGGGACTCGGCGTTTGACGGGCCGGGGGCGGGCGCAGCAGGGCCTAACATGCCAATGCGACGGGCCACCGATTCAGCCGTCAGGCCATAGTCACCGGTGATCATCACCCAGCGAATGCCGGCGCGGCGGCAGGTCTGGATCGCCTGGGCGACTTCGGGGCGCGGCGGGTCCATCATGGCTGCCAGGCCCAGGAAGGTCAGGCCGCGCTCGATGCGTTCGACAGTGTAGGCTGCCCCCACGGGCGCTTCGCCGGCGGCGGGGCGGGCCGGCAGTTCGCGGCGCGCCAGCGCCAGCACGCGCAGGGCATTGCGCGCGTAGTCGTCATTGGCCGCCACAATCCGGGCGCGCCAGGCGTCGTCCAACGGGCGCGTTTGGCCGTCGATCTGGATGTGCGTGCACAGTTGCAGCACCTCTTTGGGCGCGCCTTTGACGAAAACCACCTCGCGGGCGATTTTGGATTTTGGATTTGAGATTTGGGACTGCGTTTGGAGCGCGGGTGGCAGCGTCCCGATATCGAAAGTCTCAAGTCCTGAATCGGCAATCTGGTGGATGGTGCTCATGCGCTTGCGGCGCGCGTCGAATGGCAGCTCATGCACACGAGGATAGGCCTGGGCCAGCCTCTGTTCGCTGAGGCCGCCCTTGAGCGCGGCGCAGCGCAAAGCGGCTTCGGTCTGGTCGCCCAGGCACGACCATTTTGGCCGGTCGGCGGAGGGGGCGATGATGCGGGCGTTGTTGCAGAGGGCGGCGGCGGTCAACAGCGCGCGCACGTCGGCGTCGTCGAGCGCGCGCGCAGGCCGGCCATGATCGAGGATTTGTCCTTCCGGCTGGTAGCCGACGCCATCGACGGTCAGCCGGCGGCCAGCCACCCACAGCTCGCGCACGGTCATCTGGTTTTGTGTCAGGGTGCCGCTCTTGTCGGTGCAGATCACCGACACCGCGCCCAGGGTTTCGACATCGGCCAGTTTCTTGACCAGCACATCCTTGCGGGCCAGGCGCTGAACGGCCATGGCCAGGGTCAGGGTGATGGTGGCTGGCAATCCTTCCGGCACCATGGCGACGATGATGCCGATGCCAAAGATGGCTGCGTCGGTGATGCTCATATGCAGATCCATGATCTGGATCAGCATCACAAGCCCGCCGAGCAGGAAGGCGATGTACGTGATGCGGCGGGTCAGCCGGGCGAATCTTTTCTGAAGTTGGCTTTCTTCGTCGGGCGTTTGCTCGGTCAGGTTGGCGATGCGCCCGAATTGGGTTTGCACGCCGGTGGCGTAGACGACGGCGCGAGCGGTGCCTGAATAGATGGAGGCGCCGGCGAAGACCAGGTTGGGGCGTTCCAGTTCGGTCAGCCCGTCGCGCAACGACGGCTCGGCGGATTTGCGGGCCGGGGTGGCTTCGCCGGTGAGGGTGGAGTCATCGGCGCGCAGGCCATACTCTTCGACCACGCGCGCGTCGGCGGGCACGCGATCGCCTTCGCCCAGCACCAGCACATCGCCGGGGACCAGGTCGCTGGCCAGTGTCTCGACTTCGACGCCGTCGCGCAGCACGCGGGCGTGGGCGGGCAGCAGGCGCTTGAGCGCCGAGACGGCTTGCCCGGCGCGGTACTCGCGCCAAAAAGAGAAGCCGGCGTTGACCAGCACCACCAACCACATGATGGCTGCCATGGCTGGGCGGCCGGTGAGCAGGGCCAGCGCGCCGGCGCCCCACAACAGCAGCGCCATGGGGTAGGTAACGAAGCCGATGAAGCGCCGCCAGGCCGGCGGTGGCGGCGGTTCGCGCACCACGTTCGGCCCATACAGCGCCAGACGCGCGGCTGCTTCTTGACTGCTCAGCCCGCCGGCCGAGGTCTCAAGCGCGGCAAATACTTCGCCGACGCGGAGCGCGTAAATCGGTTGCGAAGACATGGCCGCAATACAGAGTAGTCAGTGCAGAGTAGTCAGTACAGAGTAGTCAGTACAGAGTAGTCAGTAGACAGATCGATTCTGGCTACTGACTACTGACTACTGACTACTGAATGTCGCCGGTTTCTTTCGGCTTGCCGCCCAGGCGCGGCTCCGGTTTGGGCTGGCTTTCCAGGTACTGGTCGAGCAGGGTTTTGCGGCCGGTGTCCTGCGCGCGCAGTGCGTCCTCATAGCTGCCGGCAGCCACGGGCGGCAGATCCGGCTCGAAACGCAGTGGTTTGTGAACGCCAAACAGCTCCCAGAAGCGGGCGACGGCGTGCAGGATGCGATAGCGGTACTCCTGGACGCTCAGCGATTGCCACTCGACGATGTTGCCCATTGGCCCGTAGACGCGCGACTTCTCGCGGATGATGCGGTGAATCTGTTTGGGGTCGCGGTAACCGGCCGGTGAGATGAGGATGATGTGCGCCATCACGATCAGGGCAATCAACACGATCAGCACGACCCATCCACCTTCTTCCCACTTGCCCACGATCTGGCCGATGAAGATGAAGGTGGACAGCGCCACGGAAAATGTGGCCGCTGCGCCGCCCCAGAATCGTTTGCGGCCCGTGTAATTCAGCAGAACATGGCGCCGGATCGCCAGCCCCATCGCGGTGATGGGCAGAAACACGCCGATCCCGTAGTAGGGCACGGCCAGGCTGGTGCGCCCCTGCACCAGAAATTGAATGATGATGGCGGTAATGGCGGCGGCGGTGACCGGCCGGGTAAACGTGCCTTTCATGTTGCGATACACCACGACCTCTGGGATCTCGCCGATGGCCACGTTGCGCCAGGTGATGGCCTGCATGTCCTGATAGGCCGTCATCGACGCCGCCGACAACAACAGCACGGCGAGAATTTGATAGGCCCAGAACAGGATGTTGCCGTTGGGGATGAAGTCGAAGCCGATGGCCGCCAGATTGGCGACCAGGCTGCGGCCCATTGTGCCGTCCCACACATTGAAGGTGATTGCAGACACGGTCAACAGCAGCGTGGTGAGGCCGCCGTAGAAGAGGAACGAGGTTTGCACGGCGCGGCCAATGCCCGGCTTGCCGCTGTAGAAGCGCCACAGCCAGCTCAAGCGAGGCAGGCGCTTGCGGCCCCACTTGACAAAGCCGGGGTCGTCGTCGATCAGAAACTGAATGCCGTCGGACATGGCCTCCAGGCCGGTCAGCGCGACCAGGCCCTTCATCGAAGCGGTCAGCATGTGATACAGCGCTTCGAGCACCGAGCCGACTTCTCTGGCCGGCGCTTCGGGCGGGGCCGGCGGCGCGCCATTGGCTTTGGCGATCAGCAGGCCGACAAACATCAATACAGTCAACATCAGAAAGACGCCCAGCAGCGTGAACACCACTTGCGCCGACTCGCCGCGCCCGCGAATGGTGACGAACCAGGTCACGCCGACCAGGGTGGCGCCGATCAGAAAGTTGAAAACCCAGTTCAGACCCTGCGCGTTCCACAGCGACAGCAATTGATCGGCCCCGGACAGGGTGGACACGACAATCGTGAACACATAGTCCTGAATGAGCACGACGGCGACAATCAGGCTGAGCGACGGCCCCAGGTAGCGCATAGCGGCGGTGAACGAGCCGCCGCCCTCGCGGAACACGCCCAGCGAATACATGTACAGCGCGCCAAACACGAAGTTGGCGATGATGACGACCGCCACCGGCACAAAAGCGTATTGCTCCAGGCCGTAGGGATGCAGGGCGCTCATCATCTCGCCGGTGGCGTAGTAGAACGAGGTGAAGTAGTCCACGCCGAAGAGGGCCACGGCGGCCAGCAGGCCGATCTGCCCGGCGCCGTGCACGTGGGCGCTCTCCTGGCTCTCACGCGGGGCAATCCGCCAGGCGACAAACACAACGGCAGCCAAAATCAAAATAGGGACAATCATCGGAATCGTCGCTTTGCTGATTTAGTCATCGAGCGGCTGGCGCAATGACTCAATCGTCAATCGTCAATCACTCAATCGTCAATCACTCAATCGTCAATTCGCAAACGCCTGCTCCAACATGCGCAACTCGGCCAGCAGGTGTTTGCGGGTGGAGGGGCTGAGGCGGGTGTCCTGAGCAACTTTGGCCTGTTCGAGCAGCGAGGCGCGCACGACGAAGGCCGGCACGAACATGATGCGCCCGCCGGGGATGACCTCGAAGTTGTGCGTCTTCATCACCAGGTCCTGGTCGTCGAAGTAGGGCAGGCTGAGGCTGAGGCCGCGATTGAGGTCGTTCGCGCCGGCGCGCTGTTTGATGACGCGAATGATTTCGCGCGTCTGATAGCGCGCCAGCGCGCGCCCCTGGTTGATCAGTTGCCCCAACATGCCGTAGTGTTTGGACTGGTACACCTCGTCCGCCACCATGTAGGGGGCGAGCGCCACGGCGGCATGCAACACGCCGATGAAGCGTTGCATCGAGGCGACGTGGGCTTCGGCTTCCCCGACTGAGTTGACCAGCAGGCGATCCCGGTCGTCAAAGGCCACCCAGCGCGGGAGATAGAACTTGCGGGCGTAAGGCACATAGGGCACGAGCAGCTCGCCGCGCCCGGCGGTGTCGCCCGCGCCTTCTTCGGCGATGGCGTCGCTGGCGGCGGTGATGGCCGATTCGGGTTCGAGCGTGTCGGAGGCCGGTAGCGTCGGCGTTTCCTCATTGTCGTCGGCAACATAGGTGACCGAGCGCCCCGACGGCAACATGCCGCGCACCATGTAAATGGCGGTGGTGTGGCGCAACAGGCCGGCGCTCACCGCCACAGCCCGGTTTGGCGATTGTTCCAGCTCGGTCAACCGTTCGCGGATCAATAC
>DAOTYS010000385.1:0-5900 GCA_034434575.1 Thermoflexales bacterium | reverse complement strand
GCGCGATCTGCTGGGCATGCGGCTGGTGCGCGTGCTGGACAACGGCGCGCGGCTGAGCGGCATCATCGTCGAAACAGAAGCCTATTGCCCCGGCGACGCAGCCGCGCACGCCTATCGCGGACAGACGCGGCGCAATGCCCCGATGTTCATGCAGCCAGGCGTGGCTTACGTGTACTTCATCTACGGCATGCACTACTGCTTCAATGTGGTGACCGAAGCTGCCGGCACGCCGGCGGCAGTGCTGGTGCGCGCGCTGGAGCCGGTCGAGGGGGTGGAGATCATGCGCAGGAACCGCGCCGCCTCAGGCCGCCCGCCGGCTGATCGAGACCTGTGTCGCGGGCCGGCGCGATTGTGCCGGGCGCTGGCGATCGACCGCGCCTTCTCCGGCTATGACATGCTGCAGGACAGCAGCCGGCTCTTCATCGAACACGACAGGCCGGTGGCCGACGACCGGGTGCGCGTGTCGCCGCGCATCGGCGTCACAGGGGATGAGTCTGCCCGCACTGTCGAGTGGCGCTGGCTGATCGCGGACAGTCCGTTTGTCTCGCGCTGAGGCCCCGGCGTCGATGGCCCACAGGCGCATGCAAGCGCCTGCTTTGACAGGCAGGCGCTTGTTCAGACTGAGCAGCTGCGCCAAACCCCTTCGGGAACCCGCTGGTGATCAACCCAATCACTCTTCAATGAGCGGTTCTTCCCCCTCATCTTCGCCGGCCTCGGGCTTGGTGAGCGGCGCAACTTTGGCCGCCGCGCCGGCTGCGATGCTGCCGCGCACCGCCGTTTCGATCCGATCGGCCACTTCAGGATGCTCTTTCAGGTATGTCTTGGCGTTTTCACGGCCCTGGCCGATGCGCGTCCCCTCGTACAGGATGAACGTGCCGCGCTTCTCGACAAGGTTCATGGCAATCGCCACGTCGAGCATGTCGCCGAGCTTGCTGATGCCCTCGTTGTACATGATGTCGAACTCAGCCTCGCGGAACGGCGGCGCCACTTTGTTCTTGGTGACGCGCACACGGGTGCGGCTGCCGGTCACCTCGCCTCCACCCTTGATGGCCTGAATGCGACGCACGTCCAGGCGCACCGAGGCGTAGAACTTCAGCGCCATGCCGCCCGTGGTCGTTTCAGGATTGCCGAACATGACCCCGATCTTCTGGCGAAGCTGGTTGGTGAAGATGACGGCTGTGTTCGTCTGCTTGATAACGCCCGAAAGCCGGCGGCACGCCCGGCTCATCAAACGCGCCTGAATGCCGGGTTGCTGGTCGGTAATCTCGCCCTCGATCTCCGCCTTGGGCACCAGCGCCGCCACCGAGTCGATGACGACGACATCCACCGCGCTGGAGCGGATAAGCTGCTCGGCAATGTCGAAGGCCTGCTCGCCCGTGTCCGGCTGCGACACGATCAACTCCTCGACGTTGACGCCGCAGCGGGCGGCATACGAAGGATCGAGGGCGTGCTCCATGTCGATGAAGGCCGCCACGCCGCCGCGCTTCTGCGCCTCGGCCACGACGTGCTGGCAAATGGTGGTCTTGCCCGATGATTCGGGGCCGTAGATTTCGGTGATGCGGCCGCGCGGGATGCCGCCCACGCCAAGCGCGATGTCGAGCGCCAGGCTGCCGGTGGGGATGGTGTCCACCTGCATGTGCGTCGCCTCGCCCAGGCGCATCACCGCGCCATCGCCGTGCGACTTGAGAATGGATGCCATGGCGATTTCGAGCGCCTTCTTCTTGCCATCGGTTGAAGCCATCGGGGTCCTCCGCTGATTTTCGGGTTTGGTTGCCATCAAACAGGCCGAATAGAACAAAAGTTCTAGCGGCTATTATACGCGGATTTCGCAATAGTCAAGACACCCACCGCAGCACAACGACTTCCTCGCGCAGTTGCTCGCGCGTCGCCGTGGCAAATCGCGTCCGAAACAGATCAATCCGCAGCAGTTCGTATCCAAGCGCCTGCGCGATCTCTCCCAGCAGTTGGCCGGTGCGGATCATGACACGCAGATACGACGCCTGATCGCCGACCACATCATGCCTCATGCCATGCCTTACCGCGTCACCATCTGCTCGCGCTCCGGCCCCACGCTCACAATCGACACCGGCGCGCCGACCAGCTCCTCAATGCGCGCGATGTAAGCCTGCGCATTGCGCGGCAAATCGGCAAATGTCCGCGCGTGGCTCACCGGCTCATGCCAGCCGGCCAGCTCCTCGTACACCGGCGCGCACTCGGCCAGCATGTCGCTGTCCTGCGGCAAGTCGTCGATCTTCACGCCTTTGTGCGCATAGGCCACTGCAATCCGCAACGTCTCCAGGCCGCTGAGGATGTCGAGCTTGGTCAGCGCCAGCTCGTCCATGCCGTTCATGCGCGCGACATAGCGCAGCGCCACGGCGTCGAGCCAGCCCACCCGGCGCGGCCGGCCGGTGGTCGAGCCGTACTCATCCCACGGGTTGGCGCCGGTGCCGCGCAGCCGACTGGCCAACTCGCCTTGCAGTTCGGTCACAAACGGCCCGCCGCCGACGCGCGTGCTGAACGCCTTGGTCACCCCCACCACGCGCCCGATAGCTTTAGGGGGCACGCCGAGGCCGGTGCAGACGCCGCCCACCGTCGCGCTGGACGAGGTGACAAACGGATACGTGCCGTGGTCGATATCGAGCAACACGCCCTGCGCGCCCTCAGCCAGCACACGCTTGCCCTGCGCCAGCGCGTCATTCACGATCAGCACGGTGTTGGCCAGAAACGGGCTGAGCCGGCGCGCTGCGGCGGCGTACTCTGCCGCCAGCGCGTCCGCATCGAGGGCCGGCCTGCCGTAGTCGCGCGTGAGCGTTTGATTGACGGCGACAATGTGTTGATGCACCTTGTCGGCGAAACGATCCGGGTCGGCCATCGCGCCGGCGCGAATGCCCGTGCGCGACGCCTTGTCCATGTACGCAAAGCCGATGCCGCGCTGAGTCGTGCCGATTGCGCTGCCGCCGGTCGTCTCACGGGCTGCGTCCAGGGCGATATGCCCCGGCAAAATAACGTGCGCGTTTTCACTGATGCGCAGCCGCTCCGGCGTCACCGGCGCGCCGGCCGCCTCGATCTCGGCCATCTCCTTCAGCAAATTGCGCGGATTGAGCACCACGCCATTGCCAATGATGTTGAGACAGCCGGCGCGAAAAATGCCCGACGGAACCTGATGCAGCCGCACAACGTGCGAGCCGATGGTGATGGAGTGGCCGGCGTTGTCGCCGCCGTTGAAGCGCGCCACCACATCGGCGTCCGCCGCCAGCGCGTCGGTGATGCGACCTTTGCCTTCATCGCCCCATTGGGCGCCCAGTAGAACTGTGATAGACATGGCGATGTTCGATTTTGGATTTTGGATTTTGGATTGACGATTGACGATTGAAGATTGACGATTGAATCCCACGCCCCATACTCTGTGATCTACACTCTGTGCTCTGTACTCTGTGCTCTGTACTCTGTGCTCTGTTACAACAGGCCATGCACAGCCTTCACCTGGCGGATAACTGGTTCTGCAGACACCGGCCGGCCGGTGAAGGGGCCGAGCGGGTCGAGCGCAGCATCGGGACTTTCGCCGCGCAACACACGCAACGTGTTGAGCACGCCGTAGCTTAGCACATCGTGATCGTAGCCGCCCTCCAGCGTCGCCACCAGCCGGCCTTCACACAATTCCTCGCTGAGCTGCGCCAGGGCGGCCACAATGCGCGCAAAGCCGCGCAGCGACACACTCATGCCGGCCAGTTCATCGACCCAGTGCGCGTCGAAGCCGGCCGACATCATCAGCAGTTGAGGCCGGTAGCGGCGCGCCAGGGGAACGACGATCTCATCCAACACGCGCGCGTAGCCATCATCACCGACGCCGGGAGGCAGCGGCACATTAACCGTGGTTCCCCGCCCTGCGCCGGCCCCGGTCTCGTCGATGCGGCCGGACAACGGATACAGCGGCGATTGATGGATCGACACAAACAACACACGCGGGTCTTCGTAGAAGATTGACTGTGTGCCGTTGCCGTGATGCACATCCCAGTCCACGATCATCACGCGCTCAAGGGGCGTCGAGCGCCCGCCGGTGTCATCAGCGGGCGCATCGCCCAGCGCATATTTGGCTGCAACGGCGACGTTGTTGAACAGGCAGAACCCTTCGCCGTGATCGGCGAAGGCGTGGTGGCCGGGCGGCCGGACGAGCGCGAATGCGCGATCCACAGCGCCGGCCAGGACAGCCCGCGCCGCCGCCAGAGCCGCCCCTGCCGCCGAGGATGCAGCCTCGAACGAGGCCCGATTGATGTACGTGTCCGGCCCGAGCATCGCGCCGCCGCGCGCAGAAAGTTGCTTCACCAGTTCAACATAGGCGTCAACATGCGCCGCGCAGAGTTGCGGCGTCGTCGCCGCCCCAAACGGCAGGCAGGTCAACCGATCCAGCTCTCCGCTTGCGCGCAACAGCGTCATCACCGCTTCAAGCCGGGCAGGACTCTCCGGGTGTCGTGGCAACGCGTGCGCCAGGAACACAGGGTCATACAGATAGCCCACGCGATAGCTTTTGCTCAATTGACGCCTCGGGAATACAGATCTCGCTCAGGGTCACTTGCCGCTGGACACGGACGGCACACGCCTGCGCCAGGGGTCGCGCAACATGAATAGCACCAGGCCGCTGCCCAGCAGCAGGATGACCGCGTTGGCGACAAACGGGCCGGCGCGAAATTGATCGTACAACGCGCCCATGATCAGCGGGCCGATCACGCGACCGGCTGATTGCGCCAGCGTGTACAGGCCAAACCCGATGCCCCGGCGCTTGCCGCCGGTCATATCGGCCACGAACGCCTGCTCTGCCGGCACCGCCGCCGAATAGCAGAGCGCCTCGATCATGGCAAACAACGCCAGCGGCACGATGGTCGTCAGCAGCGGAATGACCGCCGAGAAAAGCCCGCTCATGGTCAGACCCACGGCAATGGGCAGCTTGCGGCCAAATCGGTCGGCGATCAGGCCCATGCGCGACGGCATAAACCCCCAGACCAGCGAGGCCGGCAGGTAAGCCAACCCAAGCAACAGCAGATTCTGAGTAATGTGGTCCTGGATGAACTTCAGGATAAACGGCGCAATGCCGGCCGATGATGCGCTGGTGAGCGCCACGATCGCCATCAGCACATAGAGCTGCCGGTCTATCTTGTTGGCTTCGTGGCTGACCGGCTCGCCGGTTTCAGGCGCGCGCGCATAGGTCTCGCCCAGGCCAAACACGGCAATGGCGAGGCCGGCCAGCGCGCCAAGCGCAAAGAGCATGAACAGGATCGACCACGCGTCGGGCGTGATGCGCAGATTGCCGGCCTGGTCGAAGCCGGTGAATAGGAGCACCGGCGCCGCGAGCAAGCCGCCATACAGCCCTCCGCGATACTGCGCCTGCTCTGTGCTGCCAAAGCTGCCTCCCCGCCCGCTGCGCAGGGTCAGGTCGGCAGTCATGGCGTAGGCCGACAAGAGCATGGTGCCAGTGCCAAACCCCTGGGCCGTGCTGGCCACAAACAGCATCCCGATATCGCGCGCCAGCCCATACAAGACCATGGACACCGCCACAATGATGATGCCGGCAATAAGGAAACGTTTGCGGCCGTGCAGGTCGAGCGCGCGCCCGATGAGCGGTCGGGGCAATGCCGTTGTCAGCGCGCCCACAGCAAACACGCCACCCAGTTCAAAGCCGGTCGCGCCGATCTCCGAGAGGTAGACCGGAAGGCCAGCGGTGATAACGACGATCCCCAGCGATGACAGCAGAATGGACAATTGAAGCCTTCGCAGAGTATCCTGAGGCAACAACGACCGCCACTTTGACCGGCCCGACAATGGCATAGCGTTCCGATTCTACATGAGCCACTCTTTGGGAAAGGGCGCGCTGAAGCCTGCGCCGCCTGCCTGTCTTATAATCGCCG
>DAOTYS010000384.1:0-3071 GCA_034434575.1 Thermoflexales bacterium | reverse complement strand
GAGGAGTTCCTCGACAGCCCGGAATACAACGTGTCGTTGTGGGGCAACGGCGCCGGCGTGACCGTGTTCGGCATCAGCACCATGATTTACGATGCCTTCGATGACATCCGCGACCGCCTGTGCACATTCGACGCCAAGTGGACGCCGGAATCTGAAGCCTATCAGCGCATTCCCGCCATTTGCCCCGCGCCGGTTTCGCCCGCGCTGAGAGCGAAGCTCGCCACAGCCGCTGTTGAAGCCTACCGGGCTACCGGTTGCCGCGATTACGGTCGGGTGGATCTCCGGCTGCAGGGCGGTCAGCCGATGGTCCTCGACATTAACGCCAATTGTGACGTGAGTCCAGATGGTGGATTTGCTAATGCAGCGCGCGCAGCCGGGATGAGCTATGCAGACATGCTCGAGCAGATCGTCCGGCTGGCGATGGAACGCATGCCGGCTTTCGCTCCCGTGCCCGGCCTGGAGGCTGTCTGATGATGCCGCAAACATCACTGACCAAAGGCGCCCCAGGGACGATCGAAATTCGCCCCTCGTCCTTTGAAGATCGCCGGAGCATCTACGATGTGTTGATGCGCTCGGAGGTCTTTGGCCGCGCCGATGCTGAGTGTGTGGACGAGATGTTTGTGGAAACATGGCAGACGGCGCCGCGCGAGGACAATTATCAGTGGCTATCGTGCTGGCACGATGGCCGGATGGTCGGCTTTGCCTGCTACGGCCCGGAGTCGCTGACGCAGCACACCTGGGATTTGTTCTGGATTTGCGTGTTGCCCGAGGCGCGCGGCCAGGGAGCTGGACGGGCGTTGCTGACTGCAGCCCAGGAGCGGGCGCGTCGCGCCGGCGGCCGCGTGATGGTGATCTATACCTCTTGCATGCCCCAATATGCGCCGGCGCGCCGGCTGTACGAACGCGCCGGATTTACGCGCGTCGCCATCGTGCCTGATTACTACGCCGACGGCGACGATTTAAACATCTACTGGAAGCGCCTGTGAGGGAAGGTATGGCAAAAGACAAGGTGCGTGCGCCGGTTATTGTGCTCTATAACATCTATCGAAGCTGGTCTCCCCAGGACAGGCTGGAGGCCGATCGGCTGACCCAGGTCATGGCGGACAGCCTGCGCGAGTTGGGCCACAGAGTCGCTGTGGCCGAATTCTGGAAGGATGTGCGGCCAGTCTTAGAACCATACGATCCGAGTGAATGGATCATCTTCAACTGGTGCGAAGGGGTGGAGGATGAAATCGCCGGCGATGCGCGCGTGTGCGCCGACCTGGAGGCCATGGGGTTCACCTACACCGGCAATGCCCCCTATACCCTCAAGCTCTCGGTGGAGAAAGGCCGGGCGAAGAGAGTGCTCCAGCGCTGGAAGATCCCCACACCCGGCGGCTGCGAATTCAAGCATCCCGATGAGGTCGAGCCGGCCAACTGGGACGAGGCCAACTTCCCGGCCATCGTAAAACCGGTCAGCGCGCACTGTTCGGTGGCCATCACCCGCGAGGCGGTGGTGCACGACATGGAATCGTTGCGCCGCCGGGTGGCCTATGTGATTGAGACGGTGAAAGAGCCGGCCCTGGCCGAGAAATTCATCGCCGGTCGCGAGATCAACGTCGGCATCTGGGGCAATGGGCGGCCGCGGGTGTTGCCGCTGCGCGAGATTGACTTCTCGCGCATCGAAGACCCGCTGCATCGTATGGTGACGTGGGACAGCAAATGGGTGCCCGACAGCCTCGAATGGAACAGCATGCCGGTCATCACGCAGCCGAGCGTGTCGGAGGACTTGCGCGCGCGCATCAAGCAGGTAGCCCTGGCTACCTATCGCGCCTTCGACTGCCGCGACTACGCGCGTGTTGACCTGCGGATTGACGAGGCCAACCAGCCCTACGTTGTGGATGTGAACCCCAACCCCGACATTTGTCCGGACGGTGGGTTTGCCGGCGCGTGCTACGCTGCTGGCTACACCTATGGCGAGGCCATCAGCAACATCGTCTCGATGGCCCTGGCCCGGCGCAACCGCCGACAGGCCCTGTTCGGCACGATGGCTCGCCTGCGCCGGCACGAATCTGCCGAGCGCTGCCTGGCCGCTGCCGCAGTGCCCGCTACCAACTAGCCCACCATCGCCAGGAAGTTAGCGATGATTTGCTTGCCGCCCTGGGTCAGGATGCTCTCGGGGTGGAACTGCACGCCGAAGGTGGGATGTTGCCGGTGGCGCAGGCCCATCACTTCGCCCTCTTTGGTGAAGGCTGTCACCTCCAGCACGGGCGGCAACGGCTCGGTGACGATCAGCGAGTGGTAGCGGGTGGCCTCAAAGGGGTTGGGCAGCCCCCGGAACAGGTCGCGGCCGTTGTGATGAATCAGTGATGTTTTGCCGTGCATCAGGCGCGGAGCGCGAACCACTTCGCCGCCGAAGACGTAGCCCATGCACTGCTGACCGAGGCACACGCCCAGAATGGGCGCCTGCCCGCTGAATTCGCGCAACACATCGTTGCTGATGCCGCTGTCCTTTTGTGGCGTGCCGGGCCCTGGCGAGATGACGAATCCCCTGGGCTTGAGCGTGCGCAGCGCCTGGATCGTCACCTGGTCGTTGCGGAACACGCGCAGCTCGGCGCCCAGCTCGCCCAGATACTGCACCAGGTTGTAGGTAAACGAGTCGTAGTTGTCAATCACAACGATCATACGGGTCAACCTCCTCACAGTTCGCTTTCGTCAATGGCCACCATGAGCGCGCGAGCTTTGTTGTGCGTTTCGTGAAACTCGGCAGTGGGGTCGCTATCGGCCACGATGCCGGCGCCGGCCTGGATGTAGCATGTGTCGTCGCGCATCACGATGGTGCGGATGCCGATGCATGTATCCATCTGACCGTTGAACGAGAAGTAGCCCACGCACCCGCCGTAAATGCCGCGTCGCTCACCCTCCAGCTCCTCGATGATCTCCATGGCGCGCACCTTGGGCGCGCCGCTCAACGTGCCGGCAGGGAAGGTGGCGCGCAGCACGTCGAAAGCGTCCAGGCCATCGCGCACTCTGCCTTCCACCAGGCTGACGATGTGCATCACGTGCGAGTAGTGCTCGATCACCATCAGCTC
>DAOTYS010000383.1:0-3277 GCA_034434575.1 Thermoflexales bacterium | reverse complement strand
GCTGCATGTCGGGCTTCTGCTGGAAGCCGGTCTTGAAACCCCACCAGTCATCGCGGATGTCGAAGACTTTCTGCTGGGCCGTCTGCACGGTGTTGAACATGCCGCTGTGCACGATGTTGTCGCCGCCGTCAAATGCGGTGATGTCCTCGACTTTTTCGAACACGTGCTTGGGCACGATCGGGATGCCTGTGTCGAACTTAAAGCTGAGGATCTCGAACTTGAAGCGCGGATTGGGCGACTTGAACTTGATGACCACAGTCTGGTCATCCGGCGCGGTGGTCTCCTGCACGAATTCGTTGACCTGGGCGTGGTAGCTCAGCTTTTCATTTGTAGCCAGCGTGTCAAGAGTGAATTTCACGTCGGCTGAGGTGATCGGCGTGCCGTCGCTCCACTCAGCGCCCCGCCGCATGGTGATGGTCAGCTCGGTGTAGTCATCGTTGTATTTGCTGCTCTCGGCCAGCCAGGGGATTTCCTGGTCTGCGAACACCGAGTAGTAGAACAGCGGCTCCCACAACAGCGCGTTGCCTTCCTGGTGTGTGTAGCCCGTGGTCGTCCAGGGGTTGGTGATGCCCTGGTTGGTGTACTGGCCGCCGCCGCCGCCGTGGTTCAGCACCAGGGTGCGGTTGCGGGGAACATCCTTGAGGGTAACAGCGGGGGCTTCTGCTGCCGGCGCTTCCGCTGCGGGAGCTTGCGCCGCAGGCGCTTCTGACTTTGGCGCTTCTGCAGCAGGCGGCGCGGCCGGCGCACAGGCTGCCGCGAGTGCGCCCGTGCCGGCGACGGCAGACAACTGAATCATCTGGCGACGTGTGAGCTTGCTAGACATGGTCCTTGCTTCTCCTTGATTGATTTGAAACTGGCGGGTCTGACTCCTGAAATCAGACGCTCAAAACGCGATCAGGCTTGTTCACTATCGGGGAAAATTCAGGGGGATACTTGCGCTAACAGACGCACCTCCTGGAACAGGGAAATTATGGAATGCCGTTTTGGCCAGGGGAACTGGGCTGGGTTGGTCAAGCAACGGCACCATCTCACAGCGCATACATTAGCATACTTGGGGCTGATTGGCAAGCTGAAAATGCCCTGCGCTTTCGAATGTGTGAGCGCTCCCAACACGATCCACTGACCTCTTATGCGCGCCCGGCGCGCCGGCTCTTGTGTTCAGCCGCGCTTGCGTTCGAGCAAATCCACTTCCTCGGCCTTGCCGCCGCTGACCCGCCAGGTTTTGATTTCATGCGCCCCGAAATCCGCTGCCCAGCTTGCGCCGGCCTGACCGAGGCGCACGGTCGCCCGCGCCGGCCGGCCGGATGTCTCATACCCGCGCACGATCAGGTCGTCGGAATCCTCGGCCAGCTTGCATACGCTGAGCAGGATATGGTCCGGCTCGGCGCTCAGATACGAAAGGGACGGCGGCAGCGCGCCGGCGTGGCTGGCCTCGTTGACCGACACCGGCGGCGCGTTCAGTTCCCAGGCGCGGCGCGGCACGCCGGCCTCTGCCCATGACCCGCGATGCGGCACAAGACGATAGGTGACGCTCTGCCAGCCTTGATCCTGGTAGAGGTAGGCGCGGCCGGGGTCGAGCTTCCACGGATCGTGATGGGCGTACACGGGGCTGCGCAACACGGTCATGCGCAGCTCGGCGTTCAATACATCGAAGCTGTATTTGCTGTCGTTCAGCAGGCTGACGCCGTAGGGGATGCGCGCGCCGGCTGTGTCCTGCGCCCAGCCCGACACATCGACCCATTGCTGGCCGGGTTCTTCTTCGCCGTTGCAGGCGCGCTCGATGCTGCCGTAGGCTGTCTCATAAGTCGCGCGCGGCTCCGATAACGCCAGCGGGAACGCCAGCTTGAGCAGCTTGTGCTGTTCCTGCCAGTTCACCGCCAGCCGGCATTCGACCAGGTCAAGCTCGCGATACACATACAGGCGTTGCAGCAGGGTCGAACGCCCCCAGTGCGTCTCGATGCGCAACGCGGCGCGCACGGGTCCGTCTTCTTCCACGGTCACGATGGCGTGGCTGAAGCGCCCGACTTCCTCGCGGAACGAACGCACATCGTGGCTCCAGGTGTCGCTGCGATCTTCGATGACCAGGCCGATGTTGGCCGGCCCGGCCAGCGCGTCCACCTGATTGCGCTTGTCGAACAGCCGGACCATGCTGCCGGTGGCGGTGTCCACCTCCAGCCGCCAGAACTTGTTTTCCAGGCCGGCGGTGGTGTCGGAGCGCGTCACGAGTGAAGGCAGGGTCATCGCTGTTGTCGGGCGCTCTGGCGGGATGATGGTGTTCGGCCACGTATCCTGTCGGAACATTCGGTAGCCCAGCGCCGGCAGTTCGGCGACAAAGCACACGCGCGTTTGCCCCACGACGGTGGTGGGCTGAATGCTTTGCGCCGGAATTGGCGCGCCCGCTGCGGTGTGGATCGGCGGCGCGCTGCGTTCTACCTCCACCGGCGCCGTCACCGGCCAAGGCAGTGGGTTGAAGATCACCAGCGCTGCGCCGTCGCCGCGCGTGTCGATGCGGCCGGCCACCGCCTGAATGGCCATGTTCAGCGCGCGGCTGGCGAGAGTTGCGCTGTAACCGTACCAGTCGCGGGCATCCTCGTAAGCCTGGGGCAGGCTCGACCCGGACAGGATGTCGTGGAACTGGTTGAACAGCAGGGCCTGCCAGGCGCTGGTCAATTCGGCGCGTGGGTAGGGCCGGCCTGTCAGCGCCGTTGCCAGCGCAGAGAAGCGCTCCGCATTCATCAGCAAGTGTTCGACGCGCCGGTTTTGCCGTTTCACCTCGGACTCGGCGGCGTAGCATCCCCGCGCATGGTGCTGCAACTCGTCGGCGACGACAGGTATGGCTGCGCCGTCGGCCGCTTCAGCTTCGACCGACCTGAAGAATGCGTCGAGCGTGCTCAGCGCAATGCGCGGAGCGCCGGCCTGCTCGGACATCGCGTGGATCGAATCAATATTAGCCCTGGTCGGGCCGCCGCCATGATTGCCGACGCCATAGAACACGATGTAGTCCGACACATAGCCGGGTCGCGCCGCGTGGTTGGCTCGGATGTGTTCGTCCAGTTCGTCGGCCCATGTGCCATACGAGCGGCTGATGCGGGCGGTCAACACGCGGCTGCCGTCAGGCGCCTGCCACCAGAACACGTTGCCGGGCAGGTCTTTCTCGTGCGGGCCGGGGCGCATGAAGACATAGCGGCTCATGCCGGACAGGCGCAGAATCTGCGGAATGGCTGCGCTATGTCCGAACGTGTCAGGGTTGTAGCCGATGGTCGCCATGACGCCAAAG
>DAOTYS010000382.1:0-1624 GCA_034434575.1 Thermoflexales bacterium | reverse complement strand
CCGCCGCGCACTGAGCGTTCGGCTGCGGTTTTCCGACAAACAATGCGCGGGCGGGCGGGGCAGGGCCGTGCCGACGCCCAGTTTGCCGTACCGGCGACCAAGGCAGGGGAGCGGCGCGTAGGAACCCTGCCCAGGCTGTGCCGGATCGACGCCTGTACCGTCCACGACCGGCGTGCTCGTGCGATACCCGTACCCCCTACGCGCCGGGGGCGCCGGGGGAGCCAGGCAGAACGGCAGGCAACGCCGAGCAGTCGGCGCCAGCGGCACGCAACGTCGCAATCGCCCGACGGGCGAGGGCGACCGAGTCGGGGTCATCCGCGTCATAGACGATACCCCAGACGACGCGCCGGCCGCGTCGGGCCTGGACGAACCACAGGCGGCGGTCGGCCCAGGGACCAACAGTCACACGCCAGTCACGCATACTCACTCACTTACTCACGAGCGCCAGGATCTGCGCCACCAACGACTGGAGCGACGACACCTGAGCCCATGTGAAATATGCGAAAACCGCCGGCAGCACGACGCCCAGCACACGCAACAGGTCAATCCACTGCCCGCCGCCGCGCCAGAGACTGGCGAGCGCGGCCGATTCCCGGGCGCGCTCGAGCGCCTGGTGCTCAATCAGAGCCGCGCTCTCGCAACGCGCAATCCAGACCAACTCACGACCCGCGCGCACAGCCGGCAACGACGCGGGATAGGTCACGCCGTCGGCAACGATGCCGGCGTCGCCGTACGACGCAGCCAACACGCGCCAGCCGCCCAGATCGTCATGGAGCAGAAGCCAGCCGCGCACGCGGCCAGCGCCAGCGTCGCGCCGACGCATGTACCAGACCGCAGCGGCGGCGGCGCACAGCGCCAGCGCAACACTGATCTCCTGCATCGCAACAGCTCCTGCGCACCACGCGCGCCCCATGCGCGGTTACGCGCCATCATCGCCGCCGGCGGCGGCGGTCAACCACGAGCGCAGCATGACGTATGCGACCGCCAACTGGACAAGCGCCGCCGGCAACGCCCAGATCGGCAGGACGAGGGCCGCGCCAGCGGCGAGCGCGAGCCAGAGCAATACATAGAGTGTCGCAACGACGTAGTGCATCATCAGCTCACGAGTACGATCCGTCTGACAACCAACCACGCGCGGAATCCCAGACCGACAGCGACAATCGTCAATTGCGCAGCAAGCGCCTGCTGAACAACCGACGCGTACGCAACGTAGTCGACGAGCATGTACATGAGCCGCGTGTAGTCGACCAAATTGCTCAGCCAGTCGACTATAAACCGCAGCGCCGGAACCGACGGCATCGCCTGAGCGGGATGGAGCAACGAGTCCATCCACCCGTTCCAGATGTCAATCAGACCATTAATCCACTCAATGATGCTGTTATGGATCGACGCCGACAACTGGTCAATCCACGAGACAACCTTAGAGAAAAAATCTTCAAGCCACTCCATACGCCACACCTCAACTAACTCAAAGACCGGAACACCCTCCATGCCGTCCAGAACACAAATCCGACGACCATCAGCGTCACCGGCAACCGCACAAAGCCAAGCACCGGCGACGCGACACCGAAGAAATTACACAAGCCAACAACAAACGCCGGAAATGCATCCTGAAACCCATGCA
>DAOTYS010000381.1:0-10901 GCA_034434575.1 Thermoflexales bacterium | reverse complement strand
CGTCAGCGCTTCGTCCTCCGGGGCTGTTGTCACTTCCGCGGCCGTCGCTGCGGCCGCAACTCCTGTCTCTTCTGCTTTCCGCTTTTTCATGGCTCCTCATTGTACGGAGCCGTTTACACGGTTTTTCTGACACTCTCCGGTGGATGACGACCCCAAACTGCTGGAAATGATCCGCCGCACACTGGCGCTGGAGGGCTTTCGTGTTGTCACGGCATCGCACGGCGTCCAGGCCCTCGACGTGATTCGAGACCATACGCCAGACGTGATTGTGTTGGACTGGTTGCTGCCCGGCCTGAATGGCGTGCGGCTGGTCGAGCGGTTGCGGCGATCTGATGAGACGCCGGTGCTGATGTTGACTGGGCGCCATGCGGTCCAGGATAGGGTCGAGGCGCTGCGCGCAGGGGCCGATGATTATCTGGTCAAACCTTTTGCCCCCGAAGAGCTTGCGGCGCGGGTGCGCGCGCTGCTGCGCCGGGCAGCGCCGGGCCGGTCAGATCGCCCCCTGACATTCTCCGATCTCCTGCTGGATCCGGTCACGCGCGAGGCCAGCCGGGGCAGCCGACGCTTCTCACTAACGCCGCGTGAATTCGATCTGCTGCGGTTCCTGTTGATGTTCCCGCGCCAGGCGCTTGCTCGCGAGCGAATTCTGGAACAGGTATGGGGCGACAATCTGGATGTGGATGACACGGTGATCGAAGTGTATGTGGGGTATCTGCGCGCCAAGATGGAGGCCGCCGGCGAGCCGCGCCTGATTCACACCGTGCGCGGTGTCGGTTACATCTTGCGAGAATAGAGGTATGGAGGCGCTTTGTGTCTCTGCAACTGCGACTGACGTTGGCTGTATCGCTGGTTGTGGCTGCCACCCTGGCGCTGGCGGCTGCAGGCGCCTATGCCCTTGCTACGCAAGCCTTCTATCAGATGGCGCAGGAATGGGTTGCCGATGATGCCCGCGAACTGGCTGCCTCCACCGATTTTCTCGCCCCAGGATCGCGCCGATCTTCGGGCAAGCTCGCGAGCGTCGATCGCTTTGCTCAGACGTGTTTCCGCATTGTCAGCGTGGCGCGCGGCTTCGCCGATCCAGAGACAGGCGAAACAAACCGGTCATTCCCGCTGAGTGAAGAAGGGCTGCGCGCGCTCAGGGATGGACAGCCCTGGTCGGAGATCGTTGTCGTGCAAGGCGAGCCGGTTGTGGTCTATAACCTGCCGGTGCCGGTCAATGCGCGCGTGGTAGGCGTGGCCCAGGTTGCTCAGGACATCGGGGATCAGGCGCGCGCGCTGCACGCGCTCAGCCACAGCCTGGCCGCCGGCGCCGGCCTGCTGGTGTTGTTTGTTCTGACTGCGGCATGGCAGGTTTCTGGCGCGGCCCTGCGGCCGCTCGCGCAGATGGCCCACGCTGTCCGCTCAATTCAATGGCGGCGCAACACCGGCCGGCGCGTTGACCTGCCCGCCCGCGCGCCGGGCGAGGTCGTCACGCTGGGCGCCTCACTCAACCAGATGCTCAACGCTTTGGAGTCTTCTCTCAGCGAACTCGAACGCCGGCTGGCGGCGCAGCAGCAGTTTGTGGCCGACGCCTCTCATGAGTTGCGCGCGCCCTTGACAACGATTCGCGGCAATCTGGGCTTGCTGCGCCGCTCTGCTGCGCTCAGCCCGGATGAGCAGGAGGCCATCTTGCGCGACGCTTTGGAGGAAAGCGAGCGCATGACGCACCTGCTGGACGAGTTGCTCATGCTGTCGAGCATCGGCGCCGGGCGCGAATTCCGCCGCGAGCCGGTGCGCGTGAAGGCGGTTGTGGAGGACGTCTGCCGCAAGATTCGCGCGCTGGCTCCTGACCGGATTGTGGCTGTCTACGCTCCAGACGCCACAGCAATGGGCGACGCCGAGGCCCTGCGCCAGGTGTTGCTCATCCTGCTGGACAATGCGGTCAAGTACACCCTGGCCGGCGGTCGCATCTCGGTGAGCGTTGCATCCGACGACAGTCAGACGCGCATCTGCGTGCAGGATGACGGCGTGGGGATTGACAAGGCGCATCTGCCGCGCATATTCGACCGTTACTACCGTGCTGATGCCTCGCGGCCTGGGACCGGGCTTGGCCTGTCCATTGCGCGCGACCTCATAGAGCGACAGGGCGGCGCGCTGACCGTCAGCAGCCGGCGCGGAACGGGCAGTGTGTTCACCGTCACGCTGCCGGCAGCGCCGCCGCAGGACGCATGATCGCTGTTACAGCTCGATCACGCGGTAGGGGTGCACGTTCATGACGATTGTGTCCAGCACCCGCGTCTCGCGCGTCTGCATGGGAGCGTAGTTGCGGTGCTGGTGCCCGTGCAGCAGGTAGCGCGGCCGGGCGACGCGGATCAGCCACTCGTAGGCCAGAAAGCCGGTGTGCGCCAGGTCTGTGGCATCGTGAATGCCGAACGGCGACGCGTGCGTGATCAGCACATCGACGCCGCGCTCTCCGCGCAGCAGGGGGCCGATCATCGTCCGCAGCAGCCACCATGCGCGCAACCGCTGGCTGCGCTGGCTGTACTGATACGGCACGTGGGGCTTGTAGCGCAGGCAGCCTTCCAGCCCGGCCAGTGTGATGCCGCCGACGCGCCGGCGCTGCAAGTCCAGGTTGATCCAGCCTTCCGGCTCTGTTTTGATGGCGCCCGCTTCCCCAATCTCGTACAGGTCGTGGTTCCCGCGCACATAGTAGCTGGGCACGTTGAGCATGGAGGTGACGAACTCCATGTAGTGCATCGGTAAATCGCCGCAGCCGACGACCAGATCAACGCCGGCGCAACGCTCGAGGAGCGCCGGGCTGTAAATCCAATCGACAACCTCATCGCTGAGAGCAAGCAGCTTCATGGCCGGCAGAAATCACGATCTGAATCTCACTCGTTACTCGTCAATTGTCATTGTCCGCCCGCACGCCCTTCAGGAACGCTTCCATGAACGGGTCGAGGTCGCCGTCGAGCACAGCCGTGGTGTTGCTGGTTTCGTGGCCGGTTCGCGTGTCCTTCACGAGCTGGTAGGGATGCAACACGTAGTTGCGAATCTGGCTGCCGAAATTGGCGTCGACGAAACCGCCCTTGAGTTCGCGCAGCTCGGCCTCGCGTTTGCGCTCTTCGATCTCGAGCAGGCGCATCTTCAACACGTGCATCGCGCGCTCCCGGTTCTGGCGCATGCTGCGCTGATCCTGGCATTGCACAATCAGGCCGGAGGGCAGGTGGCGGATGCGCACGGCTGTCTCGTTTTTCTGCACGTTCTGTCCGCCGGCGCCCTGCGAGCGAAAAGTCTCGATCTCAATGTCATTCGGGTCGATTTCGATGTCGATCTCGTCGTCCTGCACATCCGGGTAGACTTCCACGCGCGCGAATGAGGTCTCGCGGGTCGAGCCGGCGTTGAAAGGGGAGAGGCGCACCAGCCGGTGAACGCCGCGCTCGCTGCGCAGGTAGCCGAACGCGCGTTCGCCCTGAATGGACAGCGTCACGTTCTTGATGCCGGCTTCTTCGCCGGGCGTGTAGTCGATCTCCGACACCTTGAACGCGTGCCGTTCAGCCCAGCGCAGGTACATGCGATACAACATCTCGGCCCAGTCCTGGGCGTCGGTTCCGCCGGCCCCCGGCTGGATGGACAGGATGGCGTCGGCGTGGTCGTACCTGCCGGAGAACATCAACTCCAGCTCGACCTTGTCGATCTGGGATTCGGCCGCTTCCAGTTCTGCGGCTGCTTCGGCGGCGGTGGCTTCGTCGTCCGCTTCCTCGGCCAGGTCAATCAGCGCCTGGATGTCCTGGAGCTGTTTCTCGATGCCCAGGAAGGCGGCGACCGAATTGCGGGCTGCCGCCAGATCGCGCATGGTTTTCTGCGCGCGTTCGGGGTCGTTCCAGAAGCCGGGTTCTTCGCTCAGGCGCGTCAGTTCGTTGATGCGGGTTTGTTTGGCGGGAATGTCAAAGACGCCCCCGCAGGCTGTCGAGCCGCGCGCTGGCGCTCAACAGCCTGTCTTTTGATTCAGATAGCTCCACAGTCATGTTGTCTCTCATGTCCTTGTGATTGGCGGCCCGGGCAGCCGCCCATCGTTGCGCGATTACTCTTCTCCGAACAGGTTGTTCACAAAGCGGCGGGCGTTGAACTCCTCGATGTCGTCAATCTTTTCGCCGGTGCCGATGAACCGGATCGGGATGCCCAGCTCGCTGACGATGGCAAATGTGACGCCGCCCTTGGGCGTGCCGTCGAGCTTGGTCAGGATGACGCCGGTGACGCCGACGGCCTCGGTAAAGCCTTTAGCCTGTGAAATGGCGTTTTGCCCGTTGGCTGCGTCGATGACCAGCAGGGTTTGGTGCGGCGCGGCGTGCACCGATTTTTGCATGATGCCGCGCAGCTTTTTCAGCTCTTGCATCAGGTTGTGTTTGGTGTGCAGCCTGCCGGCGGTGTCCACAATCAGCAGGTCGGCTTTGCGGCTGAAGGCGGCCTGGATCGAGTCGTACACGACGGCGCCGGGGTCGCTGTTGGGATTGCCGGCGATCACCGGCACGCCCACACGCTCGCCCCACACCTGCAACTGGTCGATGGCGGCGGCGCGAAAAGTGTCGGCGGCGGCCAGGACGATTTTGCGCCCGTGTTTGAGATACAGCTTGCACAGCTTGGCAATGCTGGTTGTTTTGCCCGACCCGTTGACGCCGACCACCATGATGACTTCGAGCAGCCGGTCAGCCTGGTAGGACATGGGCGGCGGCGCGCCGAGCAGTTTGACCATTTCCTCTTTCAAGGCGTTGCGCAAGCCGGATGCCATGACGATGGCGTCGTCTTTGGCGCGTTGTTTCAGGGCGTCGAGCAACTTCTCGGTCGTGGCCGCGCCAACATCGGATTGCAGCAGCAGCGCTTCCAGATCATCCCAGGTTTGCGGGGTGATGTCGCTCTGGCCGAGCACGGTTTGCAGCCGGCTGACCAGGCTGTTGCGGGTGCGGGCAAGTGTCTCACGCAGGGATGGCATGGCGATTGTGTTCCGGTCTGTGCTGGCGTTTTGCCCTCTGGCCGGCGTTGGGCCGGGGCGCGCAAGCGCCCCAATATACCACCGCCGGCGCAGGCAAATTCCGATTTGCCGGAGGCGGATTATACGGACTGCCCCAGTCGCGCCCGACGCTTGCGTCGCGCATACACAAACAGCGCGATCAGCGTGGCGATGTAGGGCAACATGCCGGTGAACTGCGCCGGCACGCCCAGCCCCTGCGCAAACAGGCCCATGCCATCGGCCAGCCCGAACAGCAGGGCGATCAATGCCACGCCCCACGGGTTGCCGTTCACCAGAATCACCGCCGCCAGCGCGATCCACCCGCGCCCGGCCGACATGCCCTCCGCGAACAGGCGCACATAGCCCAGCGACAGAAACGCTCCGCCCAATCCGCATAATACGCCGCAGATGAGCAACGCGGCCACGCGCACCCGCGCCGGCCTGACCCCGCTCGACTCGAGACTCGCCGCGTTGTAGCCGGCAGCGCGCAACCGCAACCCAAACGGCGTGCGAAAGATCAGCCACGCGCACCCCAGCGCGGCCAGCGCCGCCGCATACACGATCAGGTTCTGCCCGCTCAACACTTCGCCGGCCAGCGGAATCTGCGACACCAGCGGAATCTCGACGCGCGGGACGGCTTGAATGCCAGCGTCAGTGAACGCCCCGCGCACGCCGAAAAGTTGCCGCAGCAGATACGTCGTCGCGCCGGACGCGAACAAGTTCAGCGCAATGCCGGTCACGAATTCATCCGTTTTCAGCGCGATGGCGAACAGAATGAACAGCAGCGACAACAGCAGCGCGCCGGCGACCGCGCACAACACGCCGATCATCCAACTGCCGGAGAAGAACGACCCCAGCGCCGCGCAAAACGCCCCCACCAGCAACATGCCCTCCATGGCGATGTTGAACACGCCGGCGTAGAAGGTGAACGCCCCGCCCAGCGCCGCCAGCAGCACCGGCGTCGCCCCGGCCAGCATCCCGTTCAGCAGACCAATCACGATGCGCATGGCAATTCACGATTGACGATTGACGATTGACGATTGACGATTCAACGGCGCGTCGCTACTATCTGGCGATGGCCGAATGGCGATGGAGCCGGCGCAGCGCCAGTCGATCCAGCAATGCCGACAGATATCCCCGGCTGGCGACGCTCACCAAAACAATCACAGCTTGCAGCACCTGGATGAATTCGCTTGGCACAGCGGTGAGCAACTCCATGCCCAGCGCGCCGGTTTGCAGCGCGGCGAAAAACATTCCATACAACACCGTGGCTGCCAGCGCCGAGTTGGCGACCACCGCGATCATCACGCCGTCCCAGGCATAGTTTGCGCCAATGCCGCGAATCAGGCGATATGTGCCGGACATGACGAGCAGGCCGCCGGCCAATCCTGCCAGCGCGCCCGACAACAGCATGACGATGAAGAAGTTGCGATCGACCGGGCAGCCGCCCAACCGCGCGAACAGGGTGTTCTGCCCGGCGATGCGCCACTCATAGCCGGCCCGCGTGCGATGAAACACATACCAGATCGCCAGCGCCGCCAGCGCCATGACGACGATGCTGATGTTGAATTCGCTGATGTCGCCCAGGCGTCCCCCGCTGGCGATGGCCGGCGAGCGCGGCGACAACGCTCCTGCTTCGGCCAGCGGCCCGTCGATGGTGATCAGCCAGGCCGTGAACAGCTCGGCCACGCTGTTGAGCATGAGCGTCACAATGAACTCGCTCATGTTGAAGGCATGTCGCAATAGTGCCGCAACGCCGGCCCACATTGCTCCGCCGGCCATCGCCGCCGCGATCAAGAGGGGAACCATGAGCGGCGCCGGCAAATCGACCGAGATGCCAACCAGTGTGGCGGCCAGTGCGCCCATCAAAAACTGCCCCGGCTGCCCCAGGTTCACCGGCCCCGACGCAAACGCCAACGACGCCGACAGGCCGGTCAGGATGAGCGGCACGGCATTCTTCAGCGTGATCGCCAGCTTGTCCGCGTCGCCCAGCGACAAGGCCGCCAGCGCGCCATACACCTCGAACGGTTGCCGGCCCTCGATCACAAGAATGACGGCTCCCATGCCCAGGGCGATGCCGATGCCGGCGAGCGCGGAGAACAGTTTCTGGGCCATAGTTGTGAGTGAATCTGCTAAGCAGTCGGTGAGCCTGTCGAACCGCCGGTGGCTGAGCTTGTCGAAGCCGGAGTCGTTGCCTTCGACAGGCTCAGGCAACGGCCCCGGCAGCGTCCGCTGAGCGGGGCGGTGAGCCTGTCGAACCGCCGGTCGGTGAGCCTGTCGAACCGCCGGTCAAACCCGCCGGCCCATCGCGGCCCTGTAGCATCCAATAGCCCACCTGCTCCAGGCTGGCGCGCTCGGTGGGCGTGTCGGCCACGATCTCGCCGCGATGCATCACCGCAATGCGGTCGGCCACGCTGAACAACTCTTCCAGGTCTGACGAGATCAGCAGGATGGCGCGCCCTGCGTCGCGCTGGCGCAGCATCTGCTCGCGCACATATTCCGTGGAGCCGACATCCAGCCCGCGCGTGGGTTGATCGAGCAACAGGAAAGGCCGGTCGAGCAGCAGCTCGCGCCCCAGGATCACCTTTTGCTGGTTGCCGCCGGACAACGCGCGAAAAGGCTGGTCGGCCCGGCTCATGGCGACGGCGAACTGGTCGCGCACGCGCTCGGCGAAGGCGGCCGCCTGCCGCATGTCCAGTCGCCAGCGCCGGCGCGAGAATGCTTCGTTCAGCCGGTGATGAGTCATGATGGCGTTCTCAGCGATGGATGCGTTGACGCTGGCGCCCATGCGTCCACGATCCTGCGCCACGAACGCGATGTGTCGGCGGCGCTCCAGAATCGGCGCGCGTGTCAGGTCGTGGCCGTTGACGTGGATCGCGCCGGCGTCAGGCTGGATGAGGCCGATGATCGCGTTGACCAGCTCGAACTGCCCGTTGCCTTCCACGCCGGCGATGCCCACGATCTCTTCGGCGCGCACTTCCAGATTCACATCACGCAGCCGGTTGATCTGACGACCATCGCGCAGCGACAGGTTATTGATGCGCAGAACCACCTCGCCCGGCGGCCGCGCGGCGCGCCGGGTGGTGAACAGCAGTTCCCGGCCCACCATCATGCGCGCCAGGTCAGACTTTGACGTCGAAGCGGCGGGCACAGTGTCCACCTTTCTGCCCCGGCGTAACACGGTCACCCGATCGCTCAGTTCAAGCACCTCCTCCAGGTGGTGCGAAACGAACAAGATGGTTTTGCCGCTGTCACGCAGCCGGCGCAACTCCTCGAACAACTGTGGCACTTCGAGCGGCGTCAGCACAGCCGTCGGTTCGTCCAGGATCAGCACCGCCACGTTGCGATACAGCAGTTTCAGGATTTCCACTTTCTGCCGCGCCGCGATGGAGATGTCGCCCACCAGCGCGTCGGGGTCCAGGTTGAGGCCGAAAGCGTCAATTTTAGAGCGCACGCGCTGACGGGCCTGCCGTGTGTCGAGGGCGCCCCAGCGCGCGCGTGGTTCTGCGCCCAGCACCACGTTCTGCCACACCGTGTATTCGGGGATGAGCAGGATCTCCTGATGCACCATGCCGATGCCGGCGGCGATGGCGTCGTTGGCGGCGTTGAAGCGGACCGGCTGTCCGCGCAGGACAATCTCGCCACGATCGGCGCGCTGCAGGCCGTACAGCACTTTCATCAACGTGCTTTTGCCTGCGCCGTTCTCCCCGACCACCGCGTGAATCTCGCCGGCCTGAAAAGAAACCGAGACGTCGTCGAGCGCGGTCACGTTCGGCGGGAAGGTCTTGGTGATGTGGCGCAGGTCGATGAGATCGGACACGGCTGGCGGGTGGGGCAGGGGCGGGTGAGCTTGTCGAACCCGCCCTTGCCCGCGCAGTGCTTTGAGGTTACGGCTGATAGCGTTCGATCGTCAGCGCGCCGTCGATGATCTGCTGGCGAATCTGCATGATCCTGTCCTGCGTGTCCTGGGGCAGCACCGGCTGTTTCGCCTCCAGCGCGATGTCCACGCCCCCCTGCTTGATGCCATACTCCAGCACTGCGCCGGGTTTATACGTCCCGTTGCGGATGGTCTCATAGACATCCTCGATCGCCTTGCCCACATTCTTGATGTCGCTGGCGATCACATGGCCGGGTTCGAGGTCGTTCTGGTTGGTGTCCACGCCGATGGCGTACAGGCCGCGCTCTTTGGCCGCCTGCAACACACCCAGGCCAGAGGCGGCGGCAATCTGGAAGACCACATCGGCTTTCTGGTCGAAGAGCTGCAGCGCGGCCTCCTTGCCTTTGGCCGGGTCGTCCCACACGCCGCCCAGCGACTTTTCCAGCACCTGGATGTCGGGGTCGATGGACTGCGCGCCGTTCTTGTAGGCGAAGATGAAGCTGGCAATGACCGGGTCCACGTCTCCGCCCACAGCGCCGATGATCTTTTCGGGGTTGATGCCGGGCAGGCGCGTGTCGGTGGTTGCCAGGGCGGCCGCTACGCCGGCCAGATACGCGCCCTCTTCCTCCACAAAGTCCACCGAGGTGATGGTGTTTTTGTCGTTCTTCAGCGTGAAGTCGATGTTGACGAAGATCTTGTTCGGGTATTTGTCCGCCGTCTGCTTGAGCTGATCCTCGAAGCCGTATGAAATGACGAAGATGATGTCGGCGAATTGCACGGCGGCGTCCAGGCTGGGCTGGTATTTGCCGGCGTCGAACTGCGCCTCGATGGTGCGCGTTTGCAGGCCGTACCTGGCTTTGAGGGCGTCAATGCCCTGTTGCCCGGAGTCGTAGAAGGCATTGTCGCCGAGCGCGCCGTTGATGAGATAGACGACTCGGTCGGCTGTCGGCGCGGCCGGCGGGCGCGCCGGCGCACAGGCGGCCAGCGCAATCGCCAGCGCAACGGCAACGCCAAGCGCAGACGAAATCGGTGAAGTTGAACGAGGGGGCTTCATGCTTGCGTTTCCTCCTTAAGCTTGTGATGGTCGGCGGGATTATACCCACCGTGCAGCGGGCTTTGCCGTCTGGCCGGCCCAAAGCGCGCTCAGGCCCAGGGCGTCGCGCTTTCACGGCGCAGATCGATCTGGTCGATCACAGCTTTGCCCCGGCGCGTCACCAGGAATACGACCGCGTCGGCGATCTCGTCGGGCGACATCAACACCGAACGGTCGAGATCGGGCCGCGCCTGGCCGGCCATGTCCGTGTCTACGCCGCCGGGGCAGAGCACATGCACGCGAATGCCGTCAGCTTGCAACTCGCGCGCCAGCGCCTTGCTCATGCCCAGCACGGCGTGCTTGGACGCGCTATAGGCGGATTGGTTGGCGTAGCCCTTCACCGCCACCACCGATGCGATGTTGACAATGAATGCGGGTCGCTGCCGGCGCAGATGGGGAATCGCCTCGCGGCACACCAGAAAAGTGCCGCGTGCGTTGACGGCCATCACGCGATCCCACGTGTCGGCGCTGGTCGTCTCCAGCGGGCCGTACAGGCCGATGCCGGCGTTGTTGACCACAATGTCGAGCCGGCCAAAATGCTCGACCACGCCGCGCATCATGGCGATGACGCCGGCCTCGTCGCTCACGTCGGCGGGGAAGCAGGCCGCTTCTCCACCCTGAGCGGCAATCTCGGATTGCGCGTCGGCCAACTGGCCGGCGCTGCGCGCGACGAGCGCCACGCGCGCCCCTTCACGCGCCAATGCCAGCGCAATGCTGCGCCCGATGCCGCGCCCCGCGCCGGTGACGAGGGCGGCCAGGCCGGCCAGTGGCATATCGTCCATGCATTTCCTCTGTCGGTGTGTGGCTGGTGGGCTGGCGCCGCGCCGGCCCACCGCAACCGCAGCGATGTTAGCACAGATGGTCATTCCCCCGCCGGCCACACCTCCCCCAGCCCGGCTGAACTCGCCGGCGGGTTCAGCTTGCTCTTTGTTTGGCGCCGGTCT
>DAOTYS010000380.1:0-14752 GCA_034434575.1 Thermoflexales bacterium | reverse complement strand
GCGGCATTTTCATCCGCTGTGGTGAACCACCGGTTCATGGGCAACTCCAGTGAAAATGCGCCCACAAGCCCGGTCATGCCACCGGGTGCGGCATTTTCATCCGCTGTGGTGAACCACCGGTTCATGGGCAACTCCTTGTCTATTTTGGATCAATCAGGTGTTTGTGCTGGCCCAGCAGGAACGGCACATCGAGGAAGGGGTGAACGCGGCGCTCGCTGCGCAAGAGCCAATCTCTCACGGCAGCCGGCCTCTGGTCGCCAGTGACGATGCCGGCCAACTGCGTCAGGAATTGCAGGTGATGGAGCAGCAGCGCCAACGATTCCCGATGAAGCGGCGCTGTCGCGCGTTTGCGCCGCGCCGTCAGTTCGCCCGCGTGCCGGTCGAGGTAGTCGCGAATGGCGCAAGCGCGCTCCGGCTGCTGCGCGTTGAGAATGGGCTTCTCGTGCGCCGGCAGGTCGTACAACACTCCTTCCAGGCCGGTCAGATACGCCTCCACCCACGCCGCATCCTCGCCATAGGCGGCGGCAAAGTAATCGCGCTTGACCTGCGCCCAATCCGGGCCTGCATCCCACAACGCCTCGGCCATCGCCGTCATGGGCAGACCGGTCGGCCAGAAGATGCGCAGCACCTGGCAACTGACCATGCCGTTCAGCCCCAGGCCGCGCAGATCGCGCATGTCCTGATGCAGCACGCGCCCCAGTTCCACGTCGGAGAGTTGGGCGTGCACCGGCCAGATCAGGTGATAGTCGAACAGGAAGCTGTCGCCGCTGAACACCTTCCACCAATCCTGCAGGAAGCGACGGTACGAATGGTTGTCGCGCGGCATACGGACGTGGTTGAGCGGCGGACGTTGCGCCGAAAAATCGCCGGCGCAAGTGTCATCGGCCAGCGTGTGGCGGAAGCAGCGCGCAATGGGGGCGAACATGAAGATGGCGTTGCCGCGCTTCGTTTCGATCACAGTTTGTTCCGGCGCCCACCAGCTTTCAAAGTAGCTCAGGAAAACGAAGCGTTTGTCCGGGTCGAGCTGATACAGCCGTTCCGAAAGCGCGTTGACCAGCCTGGCGTACCAGTCGGCCGGCGACAGCGCCGCGCACTCGGCGCACTCGCATTTGTTGTTGGTCGCGTCGGACAGCCAGAAGTGCAGCGCGTCCACTTCAGGATGCGCCCCGGCATAGCGCATCACTTCATCCAGCAACCCCTCGAACGCCGGCGGGTGCGAATAGCACAACTCGGTGTTGATGGGGATTTTCTGGAACAGATCACGCCGGCCGTTCAATTCGGCCAGCCAGCGCTGTTTTTCCGGCGCAACCTGTTCGTCGGTGGTCTGCCAGCCGAATGGCCGCAACCCCACAGCGGCGGCCGTCCAACCATGTCCGACGCGATGCACCATCATGCCGCGCTGTTTGGCGGCGGCAATGACTTGATCGTCCATCGCGTAGCACTCCTCATCCGTCAGCGCGCGCGGTTGGCCAAAGTGCGGGTTGTACTCGCGCGCGTACCAGCGATCCCAGAATGTGCCGCCGTGACGGAATTGCAGGAAGAAGGCGTTCATGCGCTTTTTGGCCATCCAGTCGATCAGACCGAGCGCATGGTCAACCGATGGCGCGCCCTCGATGCACACACCACGATGCCGGTAGGCGGCGCGCTCTGTCAGGTCGAACGGTTGCGGCGGCCAGGCGGCGAGCCGAGGCAGCCACTCCCCGCGCGGACCCGGCCGCACGTAGCGCGCGCCCAGTCGCTCGAAGTAGGCGTAGACGCCGAACAGCACACTGCGCGCATTGGCGCCGGCAATCAGCAATTGGTCGCCGGTCTGCTTGAGTTGAAAACCGTCATGCCAGCGCGATGGCGCGAGCGATGGGTCTGCCGCGCCGGCGAAGTCCGGCCCGATGCCGAGCCAAACGCCCGGCTGCGCCGGCTCGTACTGCGCAGCGCGCTTCACAGACAGGCGCTTCGAGGCCATCTTGCGGGCATAGCGCGCAAACTCCTGCGCGGCGAAGCCAACAACAGGGTCGTCCGAAAGCAAGTGGAGTGTTTTCATGGCTGTTTGCAGATTGTAGAGGCGAATCCCAATCGTCAAGCGCCAATTGCCGCGCGTCGTCAGAAGCGCAGCCGCACGTGCGCCTCGCCGTTGGGGCCGATAGCCAGGCGCGCCAGCTCGCCGGCGGGGTCATATTCACCGTCGCCATCGACGATCCGCGCCGTGCAGCCCTGCGGATGCGGCAAGCGAACCGCCAGCGTCTTCAAGCCTCGCGTTGGGCCTTCCGGGCAACGCACGCGCGCCTCGATCCAGCCATCATCGACGCCGGATGTCACACGGGCATCGAGCCGGCCAAAGTAGCTCTGCGCGCCGCGCACCTCGATCGCCTGCCCGTGCCGCAGCCACGCTCTGGGAATTCCGGAGAGCATGTGGAGCGCGTCGCCGGTTTCGCGGTAGAGCATCCAGCGCGTTTCCATCAGGAACCAGCCCTCTTCGTGCGTCTTGTGCGGGCTGGCGCCGAAGTAGTGCTCCCAGAAGCTGTAGGTCTGCCGGTCGGCCAGGCCGGCCATCGCCCGATAGTACGAACGCAGGAAAGCGCGCGTCTCGCCGCGCCACAGGTGAATGATAGGGTGACGCGAGTAGTAAGGTTGCGAGAAAGCCACGCCATCCTGAAGCATGTGCTCGTAGTGCGACTCGACCAGAAAGTCGGATTCCATCTCGCGCGGGTCCAGAATCTCGCAGAAGATGGCGTAGTTCGGGCCGAGCATCGAATCCCGCGCATACACTGCTTCGTGGGTGTAAGACGGCTGGCCGTCCAGCGCGAAGGCGGCCGGGCCAATCGCCTCGACCCACGGCGCGCCGGGCGGAACCCAGCGCCCGTCGCCCAGTGGCACGAGCGGGCTGCGGGCCATCGCCTCGAACAGCGCCCGGCGAATGTCTTGTCGAAATGCAGCCGCCTCACCGGCCAATGCAGTCGCCTGCGCCGGATCAACCCTGCGCAGCATTTCTGCCGCGCGCGACAGGCCAAGGCATTGATAGGCGTTCAGCATGAACTGGTGATAGTGATCTTCAGGATCGGCGACTTTGCCTTTGATGAGGCCCGCGCCCGGCCGGCCCACAGTTGTGTCCTCATGGCGATGGCGCACGATCCAGCCGCAGGCTGCCACCACAGCATCGCGGACGCTGCGCGCCCAGGCGTCGTCGCGGGTATAGCGATAGTGCTCGCCCATGCTCCACAACGCCGCGCCGGTCTCGAGCATATAGCCGCCGAAGTTCTGAAAGCGTCCATCGTCGTGCTGCTTGTCGATAAAGTATTGGAGAACGCGGCGCGCCGTGTCGTGCCAGCCCATCGAGTCATAGAACTGGATGATGGGCGCGCTCTCGGTGCCGATGGGGCTGTACCAGCCGATGGTGGCGGCCAGCGCGCCCTGCCGCTCGCCATAGGTGATAAGGTCGAGGTGCAACAAGCCGGCCCGCGCCATCTCGTCGATGCGCGGCTCGGGGATCATCAGCCGCGCCGCCGAGTCGAGTTTGGCCTGCCAGTAAGCGCGCGCCTCATCCAACAACTCATCGAACGAGGCGCGCCAGGGCGTGTCGCCGTGAATGGGCCGATGTAGCAGGCGATACTCGACGGTTGTCGTTTCGCCCGGCGCCAGCAGGATGGCGATCTGGCTCTGCTCCCACGGCCGGCCATCACAGCGCAGTTCGCCCCACACGCCGTCTGCGCTCAACATTCTGCCGCCCTGCAGGAAGAGTGTTTTGCCGTCGATGCGCGGCATGTAGAAGAAAGCGTAGGCCGGCGCCGTTGACTCGTTGGTCGCTGCGAGCCGGTAGCACAACATGATCGGCGCTTGCCCGCGCGCCTGCAACGCCTGCCGGGCCGCTTCGCGCTTGGCGGTCTGCTCGGGCGTATGCGGCATCCCCAGCCCTTCTTCCGCAACCAGAAAGTGAACGCCTTCCACATGCGCTTCGCGCAACTCACGATCGGCGAATGTGGCAAACAGAGTGGCGCAATAGCGGACGTCGCCATCCAGCTTGTCGGCGCGCAAGATGGGCAACACGCCCCCATCGAGCCGGCGCGTCAGATCAGTGCGCGCGCCGCGCCCGCGCCCGATCGGAATGTGAACGACAGCCAGCGGCGGGCGCATGCTGTCTGCAATCGTGATCGTCTCGCAGCGCGGATCGATCAGAAAGACGCGGTTGTCGCGCCCCAGTCCCAGCACTGTGGGAGAGGGAAAATCCTGCGCCATCGTCGCGGCATGCTCGAACGTTTCCTCCGGCGCCAGTTCGATGGCCCGCAATTTGGACAACCCCGCCGGCGCAACCGGGCCACATCCCTGTGCGTCATGGCAGATGGTCACCCCGTACTCCGCCACGCGAATCTGGCCGATTGCCAACACATCCGCCGGCGCAAAGGTGATGGCGCAACGATCTGTGCGCAGCGTGAGCAGCGCCTTGCGCGCCCCATACCGCGCGTCGCTGACCGCAAGGCGCAGCAACGCTCCGCAGATTGCGCCTGCTGCGCTGTCGCCGGCGGGCGAGGCCGCGCGAATCAACTCGATGGTTTTGGCTTCGGCGTGACGCGGCTCGATCTCAACACGGTGCACGGGCGGGTCGAACGCGATGCGCAGATTGATGTCAAGAAGGAGAGAATCAAGCATCATTTCAAAACTCCACACGGCCGCCTTCGGCGACACTGTGCGCCACGCGGCCCTCTGAATCGAATCGAACCACGCACAAGTCGCCATCGAACCAGAACCCGCACGCCTGTCGAATGGCGTCGGGCAGCGCGGATCGGTCGCCGGCTTCGGGATCGGTGATGACCAGCACATCGCGCCGGCCATTCGCCAGGAGCGCCTCAACAGCCACGTGCGTGTCATTGCCGAGCGACAGCCGGCGAATGGCGGCGATGTTGGACTTCCCTTCACAGGGTTCGATGACCGCGACGAATGTGGAGCGCAATGGCGCGGCCCCAACCCGCCGGGTCAACACGCGCGGAATCCATGCCTCTTCGTTGCTGTCGAATCCTCCGATCGACACCCACGCCTCGGCCACCACAGCCTGCGCGTTGGCGCTGAGATCGGCGCAGCGCAGGTGAACGTCTGCGCCGGCCGGCAGATAGCCGTAACGATCTTCGATCTGCCAGTCCACCTGCCAGCCCGGCGCAGGAGATGGGTCGATCTGGTAAGCGCGCATGATGGCATCGCGCCAGGTGAACAGAAAGGCTTCATCCGTCAGCGGGCGCAGAGTCAGGCCGCGCGTGGTCAGGCGGGCGAAGGCGCTGTGCATGCAGCGGACATGTTCGGCGCCGCCGGCCACGCGAAACACATCGAGCAGATAGGCGTCCGTGCTGGAGAGGTCGATCAACGCCAGCGTGCGCTCGAACCGGCCGCCGCCGATGATGTCTGACGCGGCGACGCGAATCATCTGCACCTCGCCGCCGGCGCGCCACAACGTGGTCTGGCCGGCTTTGTCGCGCTGCTGCGGTTTTCCATCCACCACCACCGTGTTGTGCGAGAGCGCGCCCACATACCAGTCGAAGTTGCGCCCGCTCCACCCGCCGCGATGCACCGGCGGATAGCCAAAATCGGGCATTAGATCCAATCCTTTGGCAAACAGACCGAGGTTCAGCCCGTCGAGATGGCCGTGTCGCTGGCCGGTGTCGTACTTCAGCCAGGCTGTTGCCGATCTGGAGCGCAGGATGGCCAGATGCCACTGTTGCTTGTTGACGCTGGTCACGCGCGGCGTCGTTCCCTCGCGGGCGATAACATCGGCCACTGTGTTTTGGAAAGAAGCCGCATCGCCGGCAAACAGATCATAGGGCAGCCCGGCGGTGGTGTTGCTGTTGGCATGGTAGATCACTTGCAGATACGCTGGATCACCGGTTGCGTTATAGAGCCGGCCCAGAAAGGTGTGCATCGACGGCCCCAGGGCGTAGCCCAGCGCCGCGCTGTCAACGCCCTGGCTGGGGTCGAATGCCACGCCGGCGTATTGCTCAGAGGTTTGCGCGAAGACGCCGCAATCGCCGGCCAGCGGGTAGTAGCGGCGCACCATTTCGCCGGCCGGGGGTGGGTTCGACAGGCTCACCCACCCCGGCTCACCGCCGGCGACCGGCTGCCAGCACCATGTGTCGATGAAGAAGCGCCAGGTGTCGCGCAGGGCGGGATGCCGGCGCAACAATTCCGGCAGGAATTCAGCGTCGATTCGCTCAATCAGTCCCAGCAGCAGCGCCAGCCCCTGGATGGTGAACGCACTGTAGCCCGACAACCCCTTCTCGCCGGTCACGCCATCGACGGCCGTCGCCTGCGCCACCGTCGCATCGAGCAGGGCCATCGCCTCAGCGCGGTTGGCCGGCCAGTCCAACACCATCTGAATCACGCACTGCGCGGCTTCAGTGCGCGGATAGTTCGAGCGGATTTTGTGGGGGTTGGCCAGGGTGTCGCGCAGAATGCCCTGCTCGATGTTGTCGCACACCGCGCGCGGCGTTGATTTGGGCGCTGTGATGCCGTGGTCCCGCGCCTTGTGATTCAAAAACGCCGCCAAAGCCTCATCCGCTTGCAGCGCGTCGAACACGCGGTCGTAGGCCAGCGCCAGCTCGCGCGCTTCCTCGCAGGCGTCATGCCAGGTGGAAACATAGCCGGCGTGCGCCGGACCTTCGTACATCACCCCCTCCCCTTTGAAATCGAACGTCGGGTACAGGTCGGCCACGCGGTCGAGCAGCAGGCCGGCCTTGTGCGCATATCCGGCCTCGCCGGTGAGCGCATACGCCACCGACAAATGCCGGATGCCGCCGACGATCAATTGCTTCCATTGTCCATAGATCAGATAGGTGGCGATGAACCACCAGCGATGGTCGCCGTCCGCGTAGCCGTTGCCGTCATCCACGCCGAAATCACGCAGCGGGTCATCCGGCGCGGGATGCTCTGCGTTGAACAAGAGGGCGCGGTCGGCGCGCGCCGGGTCGAACACGCCGCGCGCGTCGAGGCCGGAGCGGTAGAAGGCGTGAAAATCGTTCTTTGGGAATAGCGCGGCGCAATGGGGGCAGCGCACTTTCCAGGGCCGGGCCAGCGCGTCGATCTGCCACGTGTACATCGGCACGTCGCGCCGGCAGGCCGGGCAAAACCCGCTCGACCACACCATCCACGAGCGCCGCAGGGTGTTGCCGAACATCAGCGCCCACAACGCGTCGTCGGACATGCCCATCCAGGGCTGGGCTGCGGCGACAGCCCGGCGGCGCAGATCGACCGCCCAGTCATCGGCGCGTTCGCGCGCGCGGCGCAACAAGTGCGGGGGGTGGAAGACACTGGCGGTTTTGGACATGCGGTTTCCTCCTGCTGTGTTGGCGGACGCAGTTCACTGGCGGACAGCCCGCGCGGACACAATCCGTATTGTCGCGCATCCTATAAAATGCGGCGTTCGATGCAAACCGATCTGCCCATTTGGGAACTGCACAACGAACTGCGCGCGGCATGGCGCCGGCACAACCGGCTCGTCCTCATCGCGCCCACCGGCTCCGGCAAGACCACCCAGGTCTGCCAGATGCTGGCGCAGGATGGCCGCGTGCCGCCCGGCAAACAAATCGTCGTGCTGCAACCGCGCCGGGTGGCCGCCCGCAGCGTGGCGCGGCGCGTGGCCGAAGAAATGGGCGTCGCGCTGGGCCGCGAAGTAGGCTATCAGGTGCGCTTTGAAGACGCGCTGGCGCCCGACACGCGCATCGCCTTCGTGACCGAGGGCATTCTGTTGCGCTGGCTGCACAGCGACCCAACGCTGTCGCGCGTCGGCGCGATCCTGTTCGACGAGTTCCACGAGCGCAATCTGCTGGGCGATGTGGCGCTGGCAATTGTCAAGCGCCTGCAGGACGAGCGCCGGCCCGATCTGCTCGCCATCGTCATGTCGGCCACGCTCGAAGCCCGACCGGTGGCGGACTATCTCGGCCAGTGCCCGATCCTCGAATCGCAGGGCCGGCAGTTTCCGGTGGACATCCGCTATCAGGCATGGGACGACGACACCGACGTGTGGGAGCGCGCCGCCGCGCAGGTGGGCCGCATTGTGCGCGACACCACCGGGGGCGACATCCTGGTGTTCATGCCCGGCGCGTATGAGATTGCCCGCACGATAGACGAAATCCGCCGCGCGCTGGGGCGTGAGCAACGCGAGGCGGTTGCGGCGCTGCCGTTGCACGGCGAACTGCCGCCGGCTGAGCAGGACCGCGCTTTCATCCCCACGCCGTATCGCCGGGTGATCGTGTCCACCAACGTGGCCGAGACCTCGGTGACGATCCCCGGCATTCGCTATGTGGTGGACAGCGGCCTGGCGCGCATTGCGCGCTATGACCCATCGCGCGGCCTGGACACGCTGCGCATCGAGCCGATCTCGCAGGCCTCAGCCGATCAACGCGCCGGGCGGGCCGGCCGCATGGCGCCCGGTGTGTGCTATCGCCTGTGGAGCGAGGCCGATCATGCGCAACGCCCCGCGCGCAACACACCCGAAATCCAGCGCACCGACCTGGCCGAAGTCGTCTTGCTGCTCTACTCGCTCGGCCAGACCGATGTGGCCGGCTTTGATTTTCTGGACAAGCCGGAGCTGGAGCGCCTGCGCCACGCAGAAGAACTGCTGGCTTTGCTGGGAGCGATTGAGATCGGGCGCGGGCTGACCGCGCTGGGCCGGCAGATGCTGCGCCTGCCGATGCACCCGCGCTACGCGCGCATGGTGATCGAAGCGGCGCGCTTCGGCTGTGTGCGCGAGGCGGCCCTGCTGGCCGCGCTGGTCGGCGGACGCGATCTGTTCACCCGCCTCGACCGCAACGACAAGGTCGCCCGCCGCAACCGCGAGCGGTTCTATGTCTCGAACCGGTCTGACTTTTTTGCGCTGGCCAAAGCGTTCGAGCACGCCGCGCAGAACGCCTTCAACGCCAAAGCCTGTTACAGCCACGGCGTCAATCCGCACGCAGCGCGCGAGGTGGCGCTGGCGTATCAGCAGATTTTGGGGCTATGCGAACAGGCCGGCCTGCTTGCCCCTTCCTCGTCGGCGCAAACATCCGCCGCGCCGATTCAGCTCGACGAAGCGATGAGCGAGGCTGTGGCGCGCTGTCATCTGGCCGGCTTCATCGATCAACTGGCCGTGCGCAAGAGCAGCGGCACGGATGAATTCGACCTGGCCGGCGGCCGGCACGGCACGCTGATGGACGAGAGCGCCGTCAAGCGCGCCCTGCTCATCGTCGTCTCGCAGATGCGCGAGATCACCACCCGCTCGGGCAGCCGGCTCAATCTGATCGGCCTGGCCAGCGCCGTCGAGCCGGAGTGGGTGCGCGCGTTGAACCCGCCCGGCCTGACTGAGCGGGTCGAGTATGTGTACGACCGGCTGAACAAGCGCGTCGTCGCCGGGCGCGTGCTGCGCTATCAGGATTTGCTGATCGGGGGAGAGGTGGTAGAGACGCGCGGCAGCCCGCCTCTACCGGGCGCGTCTCCACCCAACCCGGATGGGTTCGACCTGGACGCGGCGGCGCAGACACTGGCCCGCGAGTTCAGCGATCAGCTCGGCAAATTGCCGGGCTGGACGCACGACGTGAAGCAATGGCTGTTGCGACTGCGGCTGGTGGGGTCGCTGATGCCGGAGCTGGGCCTGCCCGAAGTGAATCGGGCTTTTGTGGAGCGCGGGCTGGCTGCTGCCTGGCGCGGCGCATTCACTTTTAAGGAAGCTGCCGAGCGCCCGTTGCTGCCGGCGTTCGAGGGGTTGCTGACGCCAGAGCAGCGCGCAGCCGTTGAGCGGCTGGCGCCGGCGAGCATCGAACTGACGCCGGGCAGGCTCACGCGGATTGTGTATGCCGATGGTTCGACAGGCTCACCCACCGACAACCCGCCGGAAGCAGCGGTGAAACTGGAGGATGCGCGGCGCCTGAAAGCGCACCCGGCAATTGTGGAGGGCCGGCAACCGCTGCGCCTGCGGCTGTATGGGGCGGATAACAAGCCCGTTGGCGTAACCGACGACGTGACGACACTAATCGCCTGAACGTCGCAGATATTCCCGTCGTCTGCGCTATGGCGCATCGTCCACGCCGGGCGCGCCCAGCGTCGATTGCAGCGCGAACTCCTCGCCGTAGATGATCTCGACGCCGCCGAGCGAGAGCACGTCACCGGCTTCGAGCGAACACTGCTGGATGGGGTAGCCGTTCAGTTTGGTTCCGCCGGTGCTGCCGAGATCGACGGCGAGAAACTTGCCGAGGTCGGTCTGCCAGCGCAACTCCAGATGATGCCGCGACACGCGCCGGTCGTCGATCACGATGTCGTTTTCCCGCGAACGCCCGATGCGCACCACCTCGCGGGTCAGCGCAATTTGCCGGCGCCCGTCGACGATGAGGAAAGGCCGGCGCGGCAGCGCAACCGCCTGAGCCGCCTGCGGCGTAGTCGAGGATGCCGGCAGATCGGGCGGAATCCAGCGCGCAGTGACGCTGATCTGGCGTGGGGCCAGCTCCCGCACGCCGCGCAGAAAGACGCGCGGCGGCATGTCCAGCCGCAGCCCCATCTGCACCATGATCTGGCGCGCGTTTTCAGACAGCTCATCAGCCAGATTGGGATGGAAATATTCCAAAGGCGCGAGATCCTGTTCACTCAGGTTGATCCAGAAATGATTGGGCGCCACCGGTTCGCCCTGCGCGCCCAACACCTGGGCGTCCTCGATCGCCTGCGCGAGCGCGCGCAGCACGGTCTGCGGTTGCAGACGCTCGCCCAGCAGGCGCGCCAGCGAGCCTTCAATCAATCGTTGCGCCAGGTCCTCGAATCGATGCATGGCTGAAACGTCCGAAAAGGATTGGGGGATTGTACCCGCGACAGCCGGTGGAACAACCTCCGCAAATCGCTTATGATGAAAGCCTATGAGCTTCAAGCAGACGGCGCGCGGCTTGTTCCGCGCGATGCGTCCGCGGCAGTGGACCAAGAACGTCTTCATCTTCGCGGCGCTGGTGTTCGACGGCAAGTTGTTTGTGTGGCCATTTCTGCGCGACACCGTCATCGGGTTTGGGGTGCTGTGCCTGCTGTCGAGCGCGGTATACCTGATCAACGACGTGGCCGACGCGCCGGCCGACCGGCTGCACCCGAGCAAGCGCAACCGGCCCATCGCGCGCGGGGACGTGTCGCCGGGACTGGCGCTGGCATGGGCCGCCGCGCTGTGCCTCGCCGCGCTGGGCGTCGCGTTTGCGCTGGACGCCGTCTTTGGCGCAATCAGCCTGAGCTACTTCGCGCTGATGACGCTGTACACCTTTCGGCTCAAGCACGTCGTCATTCTCGATGTGCTGGTGATTGCATCGGGATTCGTGCTGCGCGTGGGAGCCGGCGCAGCGCTGGCCGACGCCATTCGCTTCTCGCCCTGGATGTACGTGTGCATGATGCTGCTGGCGCTGCTGCTGGGCTTCGGCAAGCGCCGGCAGGAAATCATCGAACTCAACGGCGCCAACAGCACGCGCGCCATTCTCAACGAGTACAACCAGCCCCTGCTCGATCAGATCATCGGCATCATCACTGCGGCTGCCATCGTGTCCTACGCGCTATACACGTTCTCTGCGCCACAGTTGCCGAAGAACCACGCCATGATGCTCACCATTCCCTTCGTGGTCTATGGCCTGTTCCGCTACCTGTATCTGGTGCATGTGAAGGGCGAGGGCGGCGCGCCGGACGAACTGGTGCTGACCGACCGGCCGATGCAAGCGGCGCTGGCCTTGTGGGCGCTGTCGGTGGTGATGGCGCTGTATCTGTTGCCAACCACGTGAGCGACTTGCCTGTTCTGAGGGTCGAACGTTCGGCGTGCGCCAAGATCATCTTGTGCGGAGAACACGCAGTGGTGTATGGCCGGCCGGCCATCGCCCTGCCCTTGTCTCATCTGCGCGCCCGGGCCCGGGTCGAGCCGGCTGACCGCTCGTTTCGCATCATTGCGGCTGATCTGAACCGCATCTACACAGCCGAGAACGACGCGGACCGTTCGCTGATGCGGCTGGCGGCGGCGACGCTGGAGTTCGCGCGCCCGGCCCGCCTGCAAGCCGGCCTGACACTGGCAACCCTGCGCGCTCAACTCACGCTCGCATCCGACATTCCCGCTGCGGCGCATCTGGGCAGCAGCGCGGCGGTGTCGGTGGCAGTAGCGCGCGCGCTGGCCGCCTGCCTTGGCCGCGAATTGACCCCGGCTGAGGCCAGCGCCCTGGCCTTCGAGGCTGAAAAGATGCACCACGGCACGCCCAGCGGCATCGACAATACGGTGGTCGCCTACGAGCAGCCGGTGTGGTTTGTTCGCGCATCCGGGGCGCGCGAGGCCGGCGCGCCCGATATTGAGCCAATCGCCATCGAGCGGTTGCCCGATCTCGTCATTGCCGACACCGGCCTCTCGACGCCAACGCGCATCCCGGTGGGCGATGTGCGCCGGGGCTGGGAAGCCAGGCCGGCGGTTTACGAGCGGCTGTTCGACCGCATTGCTGAAGTTGTCCATGCGTCGCGCCGGGCGCTGCGCGCCGGCGACTGGGCGCGGCTGGGCCGGCTGATGGACGACAATCATGCGCTGCTGGCTGAGCTGGGCGTGTCGTGCCCGGAGTTGGACGCGTTGTGCGACGCGGCGCGCAAGGCCGGCGCGCTGGGCGCAAAACTGTCGGGCGGCGGACGCGGCGGCAATATCATCGCCCTGGCGCGCAACGCGGCGCACACCGCTGTGTTGCGTCAGGCATTGCAGCAGGCCGGCGCCAAGCGGGTGATGTGATGCCATCCAAAATCCAAAATCCAAAATCCAAAATCGAAAATCCTGCTTCTTCCATCGACGTTTATCAATCGCCGTTCACCACGCGCTACGCCGGGCCGGCCATGCGCGAGATCTGGAGCGAACGGCGCAAACGGCTGCTGTGGCGGCGCGTGTGGGTGGCGCTGGCCGAGGCGCAGCAGGAACTGGGCATCGTCAGCGCCGAACAGGTCGCCGATCTGCGCGCTCATGCCGGCGACGTGAACGAGGCCAGCATTGCGCGCGCGCTGGAGATCGAGCGCGACATCCATCACGACCTGATGGCCGAAGTGCGCGCATTTGCCGAACAGTGCCCGGTTGGCGGCGGCATTATTCACCTCGGCGCCACGTCGATGGATATCGAGGACAACGCCGACGCGCTGCGCCTGCGCGAGGCGCTGGATGAAGTGATGGCCGGCCTGCGCCGGCTGATCGCCGCGTTCGCGGACAAGGCCGAGCATTACGCCGACATGCCGGCCATGGCGTTTACGCATCTCCAGCCGGCTGAGCCAACCACCATCGGTTATCGCCTGGCGCAATACCTGCAAGACCTGTTGACCGACCTGGAGCAGTTGCGCCAGATTCGCGCCGGCCTCCGGGGCAAAGGCTTCAAAGGCGCGGTCGGCACGAGCGCGTCTTACCTCGAACTGGCCGACGCGCAGGCAGCGGATGAGATCATCGACGGCGCCGCAGTCACCCACGCCCTTGAACAACGCATCCTCAACAAACTCGGCCTGGCGGCCTTTCCCGTCGCCACGCAAACGTACCCGCGCAAGCAGGACTGGCTGGTGGTCAACGGGCTGGCCGGGGTGGCGCAGTCGCTGCACAAGTTCGCCTTCGATCTGCGAGTGCTGCAATCCCCGCCGATCGGCGAGTGGGCCGAGCCGTTTGGCGCAAAGCAGGTCGGCTCGTCGGCCATGCCCTTCAAGCGCAATCCAATCAACGCCGAGAAAATCGACTCGCTGGCGCGCTACATCGCGGCGTTGCCGCGCGTGCTGTGGGACAACGCAGCGCATTCGCTGCTCGAACGCACACTGGACGACTCGGCCAACCGGCGCGTGGCGCTGAGCGAGGCGTTTCTGGCAACCGATGAGATCATCCGCGCCGCCGAGCGCATCGTGAGCGGGTTGCGGGTGACCGAGGCGCAGGTGGCGCGCACAATGCAGGTGTATGGGCCATTTGCGGCAACCGAGCGGTTGCTGATGGCGCTGGTGAAAGCCGGGGCTGACCGGCAAGAGATGCACGAGCGCATCCGCGAGCACAGTCTGGCGGCATGGGCCGCTGTCGGTGCCGGCGCGCTCAATCCGTTGATCGACCATCTGTGCGCCGACCCGGCAATCACGCAGTATGTGGACGCCGCCGCCGCGCGCAACCTGCTTGACGCCGGCATGTATGTGGGCGATGCGCCGCGCAGGGCGCGCGCGCTGGCAGCGCAGGCCCGCTCGCTGCTCAATCAGGGCTGATACAATCGCGCGCAGTTTTGGGCGCGCGTCCCCTCGCGGCAGTTGGGGCCGGACGACATTTTATTCAGGGCAAGTGTGGAGGAGCGGCATGAGCGAACAGATCATTGGCATCATCCCGGCGGCGGGCAAAGGCACGCGACTGGCCCCATTTCCGTGCCCCAAAGAGCTTTTTCCGGTGGGGTATCAGGACTACGAGATCAAGGGCAGGCTGGAGCGCCGGCCCAAAGTAGTGAGCCAGTATTTGTTCGAGGAGCTGGTATTGGCCGGGGCGCAGCGCATCTTCATCATCCTGGGCGAGAGCAAGCACGATATCGCGCGCTACTATGGCGATGGCCGGCGCTTTGGGGCCGATGTGGCCTATTTGTATCAGGAAGATCTGCGCGGGATGCCGTTTGCGCTCGATCTGGCTTATCCCTGGCTGATGGGCGCAACGGTGGTTTTCGGGATGCCGGACACGATCATCGAGCCGCGCGACGCTTTTGTGCAGTTGCTGGAGAAGCACCACGCCGCCAACGCCGACCTGACCCTCGGCCTGTTTCCCACCGAGACGCCGTGGAAATTC
>DAOTYS010000379.1:0-13975 GCA_034434575.1 Thermoflexales bacterium | reverse complement strand
TTGCCCCTGCACCCAGGGAATCGCCCCCTGTGAAGCCGCGAAATCGTCGATGCGCCCCTTGAGCGGGGTGAGCAGGGTGCGCAGCAGCCACTCGCCGAGCAGCCGCGCGGCCTCGTGTTCATCCTTCAGGGTCAGTGTCTTTTCGTTGCGCGTGTCGATCAGATAGCAGCCGTGATTGAAGACCGGCGCGTCGGACTCGATGGTGAGAAAGGGGTCTCTGGGCGGGCCGTATGCGCAGCGATAGGGCCGGCGCCCGCTGATATGGCCGCCCATGTGCGCGTTGATCTCTTTCAGCGTCGCGTAGGCGCGCGCCTCGGCAACGGGGTCGGATCGTGTGAGTGATGGCAGGAACAAGAGCGCCGTGCTGGCGATTTGCAGGCCGGTGGTCTGGAACAGGTGATGGAACACGTAGGCCACGTCGAGCATGAGCGCGCTGGCGACGCAGTCGCCCGTGTCGCCGATCAGAATGAGCGCGGCCTCGGTGCGGTCGGTGGAAACGTCGAAGCCTTTTGAGGCCATGGTGTCGCGCGCGCTGACCGACCCCATCTCGTTCAGATGCGCTGCGAGGAACGGATAGAGCGACTGAAGGTTGAGATGCCAGGCGGCGCGGGCTGCGCTGCGCGTGCGCAGCCACGCCTCGCCGCGCGCGATGACATCCTGCTGCAACCAGGGCAACGCGCGTTGCGCGCGGGCGGAGTCCGGGTCGAGCGGCAGGCTGACGCACTCTGTTGGCCCCAGCGCCGATTCGCGCGGCGCTGATGGCGCCGGGTCAATCTCATCCGCCGGCGCCACGCCGGGCACATCGATCGCCAGCAGTTTGATGGCCGGCAGTTCGCCATAGGCAGCCTCAGCGCGCCGCTTGAAATGCTCGAGCGCCTCGCTGCCCAGCCGGCCCAGGCCGACGATGTATGTTTGTTGCAATTTCACCATGTCGGTCAGTGGTCAGGAGACAGGAGACAGGAGTCAGGAGTCAGGAGGGGAAGATGGTGTTGAGAAGTGGGCGATGCGCGGCGGGGATAATAATGCCTCTGTGTAGGCTTGTAGCAGCTTGCTCACTTCTTCCAGTTGAGCAGACAGGTGATCGTTCTCCCCACAACACAAACTGATGCGCCTTTTGCCAGACCAACAACTCCTGGAATGTTTTCGCCGGTGGGAGTGTGGACATCCTGCTCGACTCCTGCCTTCTGTCTCCTGACTCCTGACTCCTGACTCCTGATGAATTACGCCCTTAGCACATCCCTGATATACACCTTGACCGTCTCGCGCAGTTCCATCAGCAGGTCGTAGTTGGCGCTGCCGGCCCGGCCAACCGAGGCGTCTTTGGACATAGCCTTGCGGTCGATGTTGGCCCGCGTGGCGCCGCCGCGCAGCTCCATCACGTATGGCTCGCTGACAAAGCCGTCCAGCACCTGATGCGCCGACTCGATGCCGGACACGCTGATCTCCTGTTCGACCTGCGCGCTGACCTGATCCACCAGCGCCTCGTTGTTGCGGAACATGTGCAGCGACTCGCCCATGCCGCGGTCGAGTTGCAGCGGCTGATCGCCGGCGTCGCGCGGAACGATGTAGTAGTACACGCCGGATTTGAAGATGAAGCCGTAGGCAATGCCCAGCGCGAACACCTGCTTGGCGCGCTGGCCGCCCGGCCGCACTTCCGGGAATACGTAGAGCGGCTTCAGGCCCGATCGCATGACCAGGTCGTGCTTGTCCTTGAACGCCGGGTATTGGGTGAGGGCGAACAACGGCACGCCATGTTTGGTCTGCAACACCGTGATGGTGTAAGGGTCGAAGGTCGAGGTGAGGATTTGCGAGGTCTCGATGGCGTCCTTGTAGATTGAATTCTCGTTGTCGTTCACGCCCACGGCCACGATCTTTTCGCTTTGCCAGTCCTGGCCCATGCGGCCCTCGACCTGGTATGACCAGAACGGGGCCGAGCGATTGACCAGCGACTGCAAGCGGGCGCGCGGATCGACTTCGTCGCGCTTCTGGATGATGATATCTTCGATGGTGATGTCGCGCAGATCGGCGAACACGCTGCGCGTGTAATTCAGAATGCGATCGGCGATCTGCTCCTGCTCCCAGTTCAGCCACTCATGCAAGGGACCCTGGCTGTTGAGCAGGCCGGCCACTGGCGAGTCGCCCAGCCGCGCAAGATGCTCCAGATAGTACCGCCCGATGTCGGCGTCGGTGGTGATGTCGTCGGCCAGCACGAAGTCGGTGCGCGGCTTGCTGCCGGCGTGGTCGCGCGCGATCTGCGTCTGCCACTGCGTCTGCACGAACTGCAAGCGGCTGGCGGTGTTTTGCAGGCCGGTGCGCATGCTCTGAATGGTCACGCTGAAGCTGGCCAGCAGCGCCAGGGCCGCCTCGCGCTTGCGGCTTTCTGATCGCGCGGTCAGGTAGTTCTGGAAGGTCTGGATGTGCTGATCGCGCGCCTCGCGGATGCGGTTGGTGCGCCCCACCGGGAACGACTTGAAACTGGACACGAACGCTTCCTGTGTCGCTTTCAGTTGATTCTGCAGGCGCTCCCGGCGCTGATCCATGTCGGCGCGCACCTTGTCGAGGTCGCGGCGCGCCAGCGCCAGGCGTTCGTCGAGCCGGTCGAGGAAAGCAATGGCGGCGTTCAGACCGTTGGCCGGATCATCGACCAGCCGGTTCACCTCGCTCTCGATCGCCGCGCTGAGCTTCTCGGCGATGGCTTTGCGGTTCTTGTCGATCTGCTGGCTGAAGTCGTTGTCCAGCGCCGTCTCAGCCTTGTTCAGATAGCTCACCGTCGCGCCGTACATCTCGCTCTCCTTGAACGTGTTGAGCGCGTTCGGGTTGAGCGTGATGCGCATGACATTGCCCTTCGCATCGCGGGCCAGTTGCTGCAGGACGCTCTCGCCGTCGATCTGCTGCGATTGCAGGAAGCTTTGCGCGGCGGCGTCCACTTTTTCCGGCGGCGGGGCGGGGCGCAGCAGATGCTGTTCGATCAGGTCGCGGCCCAGCCGCTGCGCGCACAACTCGATGATGCGGTTGACGGGAAACACCAGCGAGGCCGTGCCCAGGCTGCTGTACACCGTGCCTTTGTAGGCGTTCTCTTCCTTGTAGAACACGCGCGAGGACAGCACGCGCACATTGTCGAACACGCTGTTGGTCGCTGCGCCGATCTGCGAGCTGATTTGCAGGTAAACCGCCTCGGCGATCATCGGCGCGATGTCTTCGAGGCCCACCAGTCCGCCGCCGCGTTCGTTGCGCGCGTCCACCAGATAGCAGATGTTAAAAGGACGCTGGCCGGAGAAATCCACCACGCCGACCGCCGCGTTGCCATAGTCCACCCGCCATTCGCCGGTCTCCATGAAGTAATCGAGTTCGCGCAGGGCGGCAAAGGCGTTGGACTGGATGCCGATCGGATCGACGTTGGGGAAGACTGAAGGCAGCGCCAGGATGGCGTTGATGTTGCAGAAGGACGAGGGCAGGTTGGCGTTCTCGATTTCCTTGCGCGTCAGATACGCCATGTCGAGGAAGCCGCCCGATCCGGTGCCGCCGCACACCGAGGCGATGATGAAGACGTTGACGCCGTATTGCTGGCTGCGCAGGCGCATATCGGTCAGCCGGGCGACGGCGGCCTTGATCTTGCTGGCGACTGTGCCGACATGCCAAAACAACGACAGCCGGCCCAGCGGGCGCACCTGTTTGGCGCCCATGGTGATGGCCTGCACCGGGATGCGCTCCTTGTCCTCGGTGATCCAGGCGGCAATGGCCGGGTTGATGTCCAGGTGGCGCAGAATGTTGGCAGTCTGGATGCCGCCGATGTTGACCAGCTCGGCGCCGGGCGTCAGGCTGATCGGCTGACCGTTCAGGTTGACCTGCTCCAGCGCCTGATCGGTGTCGAAGCACAGAAATTCGACTGCCGCCGGCTTGGCGCCGTAGTTGCGCGTGAAGCGCGCCTTGAGCTGCACCAGCACTTTCTGTCCCGTGCCGCCGATCCCGATCAACAGCGTTGGCCGCAAGTTTGCTTTCTGTTGGATTTCCTGCGGAGTCAGTGCCATTAGAACTTCCATCCTCCCGCGCTATCGTCGGCAGTGAGACTGCCTGGGTCATCGAACTGCTCCGGCCCGACGTAGGTGAACGTCTGGTCGCCGACTTTCACCACATCGCCGTTCTCCAGCGTTTGCGAAGGGACTTCCATGCCGTTGACCAGCACCGGGTTGGCGGGGTCCAGGCTGCGAATGACAACTCGGGGCCGTTGGGGGCTGCCCATGGGCCGCAATTCGGCGTGGCGCGGCAGAACGCCTGCGCCCTGAATCGAGATGCGGTTTCTGGGGTCGGCGCCAATCGTCACCGGCCGCTTGCCGCGCAGCGCATACGGCGCGCCGGCCACTTCCACCGATCCCACCAGATCGGGTTTGCTGCGCTGCCACAGGACCAGCATGGCGACAACGCCGGCCAGCAGCAATATACCCGCGATGCCGCCGATCAGCAGTGGGCTGGGCGGCGCGGGCGGCGCCGGCGGAGGCGGAATCGGGGTGGGGGTGATCGGCACGAACACGCCGCTGATCGACACCGGCGCTTCGGTCGCGTCTTTGAATGTTTCGCCGCTGGCGGGGCGATACTCCAGCTCCACGCGCAGCGCGTAGTTGCCGTCGGCGCCGGCTGCCACTGTCCCGCTGAAGACGCCGCCGGGGGCCGGGCGCAGGAACTGCGTGTCGATGGCCTGCCCGTTCTCCTGCCGCAGCCGGGCAATCACCTCGAACTGGTCATCGGGGTTGAGTTGGGTGAGCGGCTGCGCGCCCAGCATCACCTGCGCCTGCACCGGCACAGGCAGGTTGTTGGGGTAGTCACGGCCGGCCTGTGGCGCCACGATTTGCAGCCACGGCACTGCCGCAACCTGGACGGATTGCTGGTCGCTCAGGTCGAATGCGCTGCCATCGGCGTTGACGACGGAGCCGGCGAATCGCAGCGTGTACATGCCGGCTTGCGCGGTGTTGTCCAGCCGCGCCACATACGACTGGCCGCTGGGCGTGAGTGTCGCCGACGTGGTCGCGCCATCCGGCAGCGTGATCTCCACCGTCAATTGCTGCGCTGTTCTGGCGATTTGGTCCACGTCCAGCACGCGCACGCTGATGTCCATCGGCTTGCCCTGCGGATGGGTGGCTGCCGGGCGCTGGCGCTCGATCAGGAACTTGTTCTTGGAAAAGGGAACCGTGACCAGGATCACTTTGCCGCGCCCCGACAGGCGCACCGTCCACGTGCCGGGCGGCGGGCGCGAGATGCTGTAGCTCTCGGTCAACGCCGAGCTGGAGTATTGCACGCCGGGATCGCCGACCTCCACGACGGTTCCATCGGGCCGGATGACGGTCATCTCGATGCCCGGCTCGTACTTGATCGTGGTGAACCCGATCTGCAACAAGTCTGGCGCAACCTCGAACGTGAGTTCGGTCGGCGCGTCTACGGGGGGCGGCGGCGCCTGAATCGGCAGGCCGAACAGCCGTTGCAGGATGCCGACGAACGCCTCGAGCAGTTCGCGCTCGGCCTGCACCGGCTCGTAGTAGTCGCCGCCGGTGGTGGCCGCAATCTCCTGCCACACATTTTTGTAAACTGTGTTGGCGGGGTCCTTTTTGAAGGCGTCGGATGTGAGCGCGATGGTGAAGACGGGCAATTGCGCCTCCGCGAAATCGCGTTGCACCACCTCGCGCAGATCGCGCTCGCACTGCCGGCGCTCGGCCGGGCTGGTGACGGGCCTGGGTTCGCACACGCCGTCGGACAGGAAGATCACCGCGCGCTTCACATCGTCGCCGGCGCGCGCCTTGTCCAGTTCGGTCCGGGCCAGCCGCATCGCCTCCACAATATCCGTAGCGCCCAGATAAGCGTGATTGTCATTCAACGCCTTTTGGTACGCGGCCTGGGATTCCTGGCTATGAATCTCCTGGAGGGGGAAGATCACTTTGGCGTCGGTGCCGAACATGATCACCGATAACTGGTGTTGCGCGCCGGATTGATCCGTGGCCAGCCACTGCGCCAGCAGGTTGGCGGCCACGATGCGCCAGCCGGGGTTCTTGACCGTGCCATCGGCGTTGAAAATCTGGGGGTCGTTGCGCTCCCACATCGAGCCGGATTCGTCGATAACCAGCACGATGTCGAGGTTGGTGACGCCCGGCACTCCTGTTTGCGCCGAAGCCGGCCTGATTGCGCCTGTGATTGCGCCCAGGCCGGCGCTCCCAGACGCAAACAGCAGCCACAAAACGACGAGCAGGCGCGCACCGATAGCGCGGATGGCCCTTCGCCATCGCGATTGGCCACCCGTCGAGGACAAGCTCTTGTTATGCATGGCTTTTCGGGATTGCGCTGCTATTGTAATCGGTTGAGGGGGCAGTGCTGAGTGCTGAGTGATGAGTGCTGAGTGCTGAGTGCTGAGGGTTGAGGGTTGAGGGTTGAATGCCCTGCATTCTGGCTACTGACGATTGACGACTGGCTACTGACGACTGACGACTCTGAACGCCGACTGGCCGATCTCCACGATGTCACCGGGCTGAACCGGCGCCGGCTGGGTGGTGAGCCGCTTCTGGTTCACGCGGGTGCCGTTGCTGCTGTTCAGGTCTTTCACCATCAGAATGTCGTTGTCCACGTACATCAGCGCGTGGGCGTCAGAGATGCGATGGTCGATGTCGCCGGTGATCACGACCGGCATTTCACGCCGGGTCACAACGACGAAGGTGGCCGGCATTGCGTAAGACTGCTCCGGCAACGCGCTGCCGCGCTGCGTCGAAGCGACTTTCAGCGCGTTGCCCTCGACCCTCAGCCTGAATGTCCCGGCCTGGAGTGACTGGTTGGCCGGCAGGTCAACAAAGCGGTTGCCGAGCCTGACGCCGCCGACCGTGACGCCATTGCGACTGTTCAGGTCTTTGACCCGTATTGGCTGCCCTGACAGATCGATGGCCAGGTGCGGCGCAGACAGCGTTGTGTCCGCGATGGCGATCCAGCACACCGGCCCCCGGCTGATCAGGCACTCGTCACCCACACTGAACGCAGTGCCGGCGAGCGCCCCGCTGATGCAGACCAGTTGAAATGATTTGACATCGCCGGTTTGGGCATCGGCATCCGTCGCTGGGGCTGCAATCGGCTGGACGGAGGTTTTGTCGGCGGCAGCCGCGCGTTGCGCGGTCGCTTCGGCCAGCGCAGGCGAGGATGAGGGGATGGCCGGCGCTGTCTGCGGTTGCGCAGCGGCAATCTCGGCGCTCGTCTGGCGCTCCCCGGCGGGTGGACGGGTGGCGCGCCAGGTCAGCCATGCGGCGATGCCGGCCGAGACAACCAGCATGATGATAAAAAGGATCAACACGGTTGGCATTGCACCTCGCTTGTCGCCGGCTCGAAAGGCGCCGCCGGGCGCTATCTGACGACTGACGACTGGCTACTGACGACTGGCGCGCCGATCAATAATCGACGATGAACCGGAACTCGGCCTGGCCGAAGGTCAGCACATCGTTGTTGCGAATCTCCGAATCGCGCGCGCGGCGCTGGTTGACAAATGTGCCGAACGTATCGTCGTGGGCGTGCAGATAGAACCGCCCCTGATGATATTCGATGCTGGCATGGTTGCCAGACACCGATCGATGCTCCAGCGATATTTCCAGGTTGGGCGCGTCCCTGCCGATGCGGTTGAGTTTGCGCAGCGAGACGCCATATTCTTTGCCTGTTTTGGCCTCGACCAGGCGCGCGCGTTTTGGCTCGGTCGGGCGCTCCATTTCAGCGTCGCATTTGGGGCAGCGCGCCCGCGTCAGATCGAGGTTGCCGCCGCAGGTCGGGCACCTCACAGTCGGCGCCTTCGGCGGCGCCGGCACTGGCTCGGCAAACAGACTCGACGCCGCCGGCGTGCCCAAGAGCGCGCAGAAGGCCAGCATGGCGAACGCCGAGACGCCAGAGACCGCCACAGTCAGTGTTGTGGGCGCCGACATTTTGCCGGCCGGGATGTACATGATGATGCTCGCCGTGAGCGCGGCGAGACAGGCCCCAATAATGGCATTCGACGCGATGCCGATCAGTCTTGCCCAGCCGCGCAACGCCACCAGCCCTGCGCCCACGAACACCATGTAGGCGCCGGTGATCAGGCCGGCCAGAATCGCCACGATCGCAGGCGACGGCCCAAGCACGGGCTGCAATGCCGCCTCGATCTGTGGCAGGTCTCCCAGGGCGAATTGCCGCAGTTGATCCGGCGCCGCCACAGACAGACCCGACGCCAGCATGACTGCCGCGCCGGCAAACATCCACATCGCGCCCATCAATCGATGCGCAAATTGCAGGATGACCATCGTTGTTTGAATTCCTTCTCGTCCGCGCAGTTTGTGTCCGCGCGATCTGCCTCTGCGCGGTGTGTATCCGCAGTGTCACTGGCCGGCCGCAGTGGGGTCCGGCGTGGGCGTGACGGTGGCGGTCGGCGCCGGCGTCTGTGTGGCTGTCAGACGGGCGTCGCCCAGGCGCGCGATCGCCAGCCCGTCAATGGCGACCTCGTATCGCGCCGGCAGCGCATTCTCAACATCCAGCCGCACGCTCAGGATCCCTGACTCTGTCAGTTCGTAGCCGCCAATGCTGACCCACTGGCCGTAGCTGGCCTGGTGATCGATCACGCTGCTCCCGGCGAAAGGCAGCAGCAGGCGCCCATCCAGCCGCACTTCGTATGGAACGGTCATGGCGATGAACGGCCGGACGAGCGGATCTGGCGGGCGCCAGGGCCGGTAGATGAACAACTCGTAGAAGCCCGGCGCCAGCGGTCGGTCCATCGACCAGATGATGTTGGCGGTGACGCCGGCGCGGATGGTGACGAAGCCCGATCCATAGTCGCCGGCATCCATGTAATCCAGGCGGGTCCAGGTGATCTTGCCGGCCTCGCTGTCCAGGGGCGGATCGAGCGTCAGGCCGGGGCTGCTGTCATCGATCCAGTAATCGGCGCGCCGGCCATCGGGCAATCGCCGCAGCCGGCCGGGGATGAAATTGAAGATGGTGCCGGGGGTTTCGACCGGCCCAACAGTGACGGTCGGTGTGGGGGGTGTCACCTGGGCGGCCATGGCCGGCGCAGTGCGTGTGGGTTGGGGCAGGGGGGTGCCGCGCAGCAGGTTGGCGACGCTCCGCGCGGCTGAAGCCGGCCCCGGCGCTAACTGGCTCGCGCGCAGGTCGAGGACGGCCGGCAGCGCAAGGGTGGCGGTTGCCAGCGCGCCGGCGGCCATGCCCATGATGAACAGGATGACTGCCAGCGCAATCACGCCGCCGCGCCGGCTCTGCGCGCGGGCGGATGTTATCCGGGCAGCCGCTTGCTGCCGCCGGCCTGCGATTGCGTTGGGCGCAGCGTCAGCAGGCTGGAGTCGGAAAGCGCTGGGCCGGCTCCGCGATGCTTTGGCCTTGCTCTCGCTTTCGGTGCGCAGGTTGACCCGCGTCTCATCCGGCTCACCACGCCCTGCTCCCGCGGCGCGGCGTGGCGCAGCGCCGGCGTCCGCCGGCGTCAGCGTTGGAATGGTGTAGCGGCGCGCAGCGGATTCACCGCCGCGCCTGTAAGGCGTCAGCCAGGCCAGCAAGCGATCGTAGCCGGGGCGCTTGCGCGCATCCTTGCGCAGCATCTGCTCTATGGCGTCGCACACATCCGCCGGCGCGCCCGCTGCCGCTACGACGTTCATGTCCGGGTTGGATTCGAGGTGCAGGCGCATCGTGCTTTCCAGCGAGTCGGACACGAACGGCGGCTGGCCGGTCAGCAGCTCGTAGAAGACACATCCGAGGGCGTAAATGTCGCTGGATTGATCCGGCTGTTGTCCGCGCCAGACCTCCGGCGCCACATAGGCGGCCGTGCCGGCGAGCAATCCTTCTTTGGTCAGGCGCGACGTGGCTGCGTCCCGCGCAATGCCGAAGTCGAGCAGCTTCACGGTCCCGTCGGGCAGCAGCCGGATGTTCTCCGGCTTGATGTCGCGGTGAACCAGGCCGGCGGCCGAGGCGGCTTTGAGCGCGTCGGCGATCTGCGCGATGATGTCCACGGCGTCGGGGACCGGCAACCGGCCCTGCCGGCTCAGCACAGTGCTGAGGTCATTGCCGGCCAGGTAATCCATGACCAGGTAGTAGTAGCCATCGACTTTGCCGGACGCGCGCAGGCCGACGATGTTAGGGTGCGTCGGCAGCTTGCGCAGCGCCTGGGCTTCGCGCTCAAACCGGGCCACGGCCGTCGGGTCGCGGCTGGCTTTGTCCAGCAGCACCTTTACAGCCACCGGCTCGTTGAGTTGCGTGTCCAGGCCGAGATAGACCGTGGCAAATCCGCCGCTGCCCACCTCTTCCAGCAGCCTGAACCGTCCGAGTGTCTTACCGACAAGGCTCATGTCGTCGTGATCGGTTTGCTCTGACAAGCCGGCGCGCTGGTCATTGTGTTTGTGGCGCTTCCGGCTTGAAATCGCCCGGAATCGCGCCGGTGCCTTGCCAGCGGATGAACAATCGCACTGGCAAGGGCTGCGAACGGGCCGGCGTCGTTGGCGCCAGCGTGACCAGCGTTGTCAGCCGAGAGCGCATGCGCAGCCCTGGACTGGAGGGCAGGCCGAATGTCCCAACAGTCCAGGCGTTGATTCCGCCGCTTTGATCAGTCGCCGCGTCAGGCGCCGGGTCGCTGCCAGAATCTGCCTCTGCCAGCGCCTCAATCTTAACCTGTTCCTGACGGTTGAAGTTGACCTGCGGCGCCAGCTCCACCCGCACGATGCGCTCCGCCCCGCTGAGGTCGATCAGGGTCTCGAACAGGGTTGGCTCGATGATGGTGGCGTTGGTTCTGAACGTCACGGTGAGGTGAACCGGAGCGTCGCCTTGCGCGCCCGTCGGCGCGCGCACTGTGACGGTGGAGAAATGGGTGAATGTGATGAGCGGCGCCTGGGGAACGATCGAGAGCGTGTACTCTGTGAACGTTGCCGGCAGCTTTGTCTGAGTTGGCAGGGCAATGGTTGGAGCGTTGGCGAGAGCGGGCGCTTCTGGCGTCGGCGTGGGGCTGGAATTGTTGCGGCCCACGGAAAGGGCAAACACTACCGCTTCGCTGACCAGCACGATCATCAAAATGATGGCCGGGAGCAGCTCGCGCCAGCTCAGCGGCAACAACCAGCCTGGTTTTCGGGGCAGGGTGGGCAGGCGTTCGCTGGTGTTTTCGAGTGACTCGGGCGCACTCTCGGCGCTGGTTGGCACAGCGATTGTTTCGGCGTTGGATCGGCTTTCGTTGCGGCCGGTCAGGCTCTGATCGCCCTGGGTTTGCGCGCCGGCAGCGCGCGCCGCAGTGGGGGCCGTGTGCTCCTCGAAGTCAAGGGGCGCCTGCTCGATTGTCACGACGCGCAACACGATTGCTGTGGCGTTGTCGAAGCCGCCGGCGGCATTCGCGGCTTCGATCAGCAGATTGGCGGCGGCCTGCGGATCTGGGCGGTGTGTTTGCAGAATGTAGCGCATCTGGTCTTCGGGCACGTAGCCGCACACGCCATCCGAGCACAACAACACCACATCGTCAGGGCTGAGGGTCAGTGGGCCGGCGATATCGGCCTGAACGCGCGACTTCATGCCCAGCGCCCGGGTGACAATGCCGCGCAGGTCGCTCTCCAACGCCTCTGCTTCGGTGAGCAGCCCCTGGCGCACCTGCTCGCTCACCAGGGAGTGGTCGCGGGTGAGGGGCTTGAGCGTTTCACCGCGCAGGAGATAAGCGCGGCTGTCGCCCACGTGCGCGATGTACAACTGGTCGTCGCGCACAGCGGCGCAGACCACAGTCGTGCCCATGATCTCCACGCCCAGTTCTTGTCCGCGCCGGCGCACTGCCTCATTGGCCGAGGAGATGCCTTGTTGCAGGACGCCGGCCAGATCTTCGACGTCGCTCGCGGCGTAGTGCTGGACGATTGTTTCGACGGCGATCTGGCTGGCGACCTCGCCGGCGGCGTATCCGCCCATGCCATCGGCGACGGCAAAGAGCCAGCCCTGCCGGGATGGCAGACCAGAGGCAGTCGCCGGCATGAAGCACATCAGGCTATCCTGGTTCTGGTCGCGCTCTCTGCCGACATCGCTCTGGCTGCCGACAGTCACAATGGCGACGGGACGGGTGGTCATGGGGCACAGATGACAGATGACAGATCACAGATGACAGATCACAGATCGCAGAGGGCAGAGGGCAGGGGATAGATGGCGGGATTGTGGGAGTGTTGCGTTCATCTATCCTGAACACGGCGAATGGTGAGGATGCGTCCCTCGATTGTGAGCACGTCGCCGTCTTTCAGCCGATTGGGTTGTCCTTTGCGCAGCGGCTTGCCGTTCAGTAGTGTGCCGTTTTCGCTGTTGTCGGTGACGGTCCAGGTGCTGTCGTCGAGGAAGATGCGCGCGTGCTTGCGCGATACGAACCGGTCCGGGTCGGGCAAGGGCACGGCCGGCAGTGGATCATCTTTGGAAGGTCGTCCGATCCAGTTCGTGCCGTTGGGCAACTCGAAGACCTCGACCTGCCCCTGGTACGCGACTTCGACCGTGGCGATTGTTTTAGGGCGTCGGGTTGGGCTGATGCGCGTCACATCACGCCCGGCGTCACGCCCAGTTTCGGAGCTGCTGTCTGGCGCCGGCTCGCGGGCGTGCTGGGCAGACTGGCCTGGAGCATCTGGCTGTGCCCGGCGGTCGGGTGGTTCGGGGTCGTTGACATCTGGCCGAACAGGGCGATCGACGCTCCGGGCCGGCTTGTCGTGTTCGTGTTCGCTGTCGCTGTCGATCAGCTCGGTTGGGCGCCGGCTGCGGCGCGCCTGGCCTGGAGGAGGCGGCGCCGGCGCGCGCGGCGCCTCGCGCTGGCCGGCGTCGGCCGTGTCGAGCAACTCGGTCTTGTTGCGCCTGGTCGCGGCGCCGGCGCGGCGAAAGAGTGTAGGTGCAGAGGATGGCCGGCTGGCCGGTTGCGCCTGACGGGGGGCCGGAGTGTCGTCTGCGCTCTCAGCGGGTGTCGGCGCGCCTGTTGGCGCGCGCCCTGCTTCCAGCGCCAGCACGTAGTCGCGCCGGGTGATCGGGTTTGCCAGGATGCGATAGGCATCTTCCACAGCGCGCAGCTGGGCCGGGTTGTTGGCATAGGCGGCGCGCAAACGGCGGTAGGCGTCGCCGATCTGAACATCGTTTGCGTTGCGCGGCAGCCGGAGGACATCAAAATAGGTGTTTCCCATCGCCTTGAGGCTGGATTATAAAGCGTCGATTGCGCAGTGCTGAGTGATGAGTGGGGAGTGATGGGTGATGGGTGATGGGTGCTGAGTGCTGAGTGCTGAGTGATAGGGAGGATGGCAGCGCCATGCGTTGCGCGCGGTGGGTGAGCCTGTCGAACCCCATCCGCCGCGCAAATTCGCGCTACACCTGCGCTGAGATGCGCCCTGACGACCGCGCTAGAATGCCGTTATGCCGCGGGCAATTTGGCATTGGCCCGACGTGGTTTTGATGGACCTGGCCATGCCGATCATGAGCGGCCTGGAGGCGCTGCGTCAGATGCGCGAGGCCGGGTTGCGGGCTTGCGTTGTGGCGTTGATCGGCGACGCCGGCGATCCACTGGCCGGCGAAGCGATGAAGGCCGGCGCTGTCGCTTGTCTGCTCGCTGGCGCGCACAAGACCGATGTGCTGGCTGTGATCCGGCGCGCGGCGGCTGCTTGCCAACCGGCGTCGCAGGCCGATTTTCAGGGGCAGGAACAGCCGGCTGCGCCCGCCAACGGGCCAGCCATCAGTCCGCCATTGCATGCTGCGTTGACCGGGCGTGAACGCGAGGTGTTGCGGCTCATCACGCAGGGATTGAGCAACAAGCAAATCGCCACCCATCTCCATCTGAGCCAGGGCACCGTCAGAGGCTACGTGAGCGCGATTCTGGCCAAGTTGCGCGTCGCCGATCGCACTCAGGCTGCTGTATACGCGCTGAAGCATGGATTGACGGATGGGTAATCCTCAACCCTTGATTGCGCCGACCGTCAGACCTTTCTCGATCCGATCGTTGAAAATGATGTAGACGACC
>DAOTYS010000378.1:0-5195 GCA_034434575.1 Thermoflexales bacterium | reverse complement strand
GGGTGCGCTCGGCGTTTGTGGACAATGCCGGCATCATCGCCTTCGACGAGCAGTTCGATCTGGCTTTTAAGGTTGAGACCCACAACCATCCCTCGGCGCTGGAGCCGTTCGGCGGCGCAAACACCGGCGTGGGTGGCGTGGTGCGCGACATCATGGGTGTCAGCGCGCGGCCGATTGCCAACACCGATGTGCTGTGTTTTGGCCCGCCCGATCTGCCCGAATCGGAGTTGCCGGCCGGCGTGTTGCACCCGCGCCGCATCGCCGATGGCGTGGTTCACGGCGTCGAAGACTATGGCAATAAGATGGGCATCCCCACCGTCAACGGCGCGATTCTCTATCACCCCGGCTACACCGCCAACCCGCTGGTGTTCTGCGGCTGTCTGGGCATTCTGCCGCGCGGCGTGCATCCATCGAATCCGCAGCCGGGCGACTACATCGTGGTGGTGGGCGGGCGCACCGGCCGCGACGGGTTGCGCGGCGCGACCTTCTCCAGCATGGAGATGGATCAGGCCACCGGCCAGATCGCCGGCAGCGCGGTGCAGATCGGCCATCCGATCCACGAAAAGCAGGCGCTGGAAGTGATTCTGCGCGCGCGTGACGAGCGCCTGTACAACGCGATCACTGACTGCGGGGCCGGCGGCCTCTCCTCCGCAGTGGGCGAGATGGCAAAAGACCTCGGCGCGCGGGTGCGACTCGACGCCGCGCCGTTGAAGTATCCCGGCCTGCGCCCCTGGGAAATCTGGTTGAGCGAAGCGCAGGAGCGCATGGTGCTGGCCGTGCCGCCGGACAAATGGCCGCGGCTCAAGGCGATCTGCGATGGTCAGGACATCGAGGCGGTGCAAATCGGGCAGCTCGAATCGACGGGCCGGCTAAAGCTGTTCTATGGCGACAAGCCGGTGGCCGATATGTCGATGGACTTTCTCCACAACGGCATTCCGCGCCGCAAACTCACCGCTATTTACGATTTGGGATTGACGATTGACGATTCTGCTGCGTCCAATCGTCAATCGTCAATTGACAATCGTGAATTGACAATCGTCAATCGTCAATTGTCAATCCTGCGCGCTTTGCTCTCGCATCCCAACATCCGCAGCAAGGAGCCGGTCATTCGCCGCTACGATCACGAAGTGCAGGGGGCCGGGGCAATCAAGCCGCTGGTCGGCGTGGACAATCACGGCCCCAGCGATGCGGCGGTGCTGGTTCCGGTAGTCAGTAGTCAGAAGTCAGTAGTCAGTAGTCAGAAGTCAGTAGTCAGTAGTCGGAAGTCAGTAGTCAGTAGTCAGAAAGAAGATGAGTCCGCATCTGCGAATGCGCAATACGGAACACCCGATACGCAATACGCAATGCGCAATACGGATTCCCCGGCGACCGCCCCCGAATCCAAAATCCAAAATCCCAAATTCAAAATCCGAGGCGTGGCGGTGTCGGCCGGCATTTGCCCGCAGTACACCGCCCTCGACCCGTATGCCATGGCGTGGGCGGCGGTGGACGAAGCCATGCGCAATGCGGTGGCCGTCGGCGCCGACCCCGATCAGATTGCGCTGCTCGACAACTTTTGTTGGGGCAATCCGAATTTGCCCGACCGGCTGGGCAGCCTGGTGCGCTGCGCGCAGGGCTGCTACGACGCCGCGATCGCATATCAGGCGCCGTTCATCTCCGGCAAAGACAGCCTGAACAATGAGTACACCGGCGCGGATGGCCGCAAGCACGCCATCCCCGGCACGCTGTTGATCTCGGCGCTGGGCATTGTGCCGGATGTGGCGCGCGCCTGCACGATGGACTTGAAGCGGCCGGGCAACCTGCTGTACGTGGTGGGCGACACGCGCCCCGAATTCGGCGGCGCAGCCATCTGGGATGTGGGATTTACGCTTGAACCGCCAGAGGCTCAATCGCTGATGGTCAATCGCCAGTCCAAAATCCAAAATCCAAAATCCAAAATCGAGACGCCTCCCCAGCCGGTGACCGATGGGCTGGAGCGTTTGCGCGCGCTGCATCGCGCAATTGCCGCCGGCCTTGCGCAAGCCTGCCACGATTGTTCTGAAGGCGGGATGGCTGTCGCGCTGGCCGAGATGTGTCTGGCCGGCCGGCTGGGCGCGCAAGTCGATCTCAGCCGCGCCCCGTTGACCGAACGCAGCGACGATCCCGCTTTCACCGATTGGGTTGCGCTCTTTTCGGAGTCGTTGTGTCGCTTCATTGTCGAGGTGCGACCCGAAGATGCAGCGCAGTTTGAGTTGTTGATGGCCGGCGCGCCCTATGCCGCGATTGGTTCGGTGACGGCGGGTGATGAACTGGTGATCGGCGGGCAGAGCGGTGAGTTGATCCGCGCGCCGGTGATTGATCTTGAACGCGCCTGGCGCGGGCAGGCCGGGGAGTGGCGGTTCGACAGGCTCACCGACCAGAGCGGTGGTTCAACAGGCTCCGCTTCGACAGGCTCAGCCGCCGGGGCTTCGACAGGCTCAGCCGCCGGGGTTGTGGGGCGGCCGCGGGTGCTGATTCTGCACGCTACCGGCACGAACCGCGATCGCGATGCGGCGCTGGCTTGCGAACTGGCCGGCGGGGACCCGGAGATCGTGCATGTCAATCAGTTGATCTCCGGCGAGCGCGAATTGCTGGACTATCACATGCTGGTTGTGCCGGGTGGCTTCTCCTACGGCGACGACCTGGGGGCCGGCATGTTGTGGGCGCTCGACCTGCGCCACCGGCTGGGCGATGAAGTGGCGCGCTTTGTGGCCGATGGCCGGCCGGTGCTGGGCATTTGCAATGGTTTTCAGGCGCTGGTGAAAGCAGGGGTGTTGCCAGGAGCGGGGCTTCGACAGGCTCCGCTTCGACAAGCGCAGCGACCGGAGCAGGGGAGAGAGGTAACGCTGACGTTCAATGATTCAGGGCGCTTCGAGTGTCGCTGGGTGTACCTCAAGCCGAACCCGGCCAGCCTGTGTCTGTTTACGCGCGGCATGGACGAATTGATCTATTGCCCGGTGGCGCATGGCGAAGGCCGGTTGGCCGTGCGCGACAATGAAACCTTGCAGCGCCTTGAAAGCGGCGGCTTGATTGCGTTGACGTACACCGACGCAGCCGGCGGGCCGGTGGGATACCCCGGCAACCCGAACGGCTCGGTGGCGAACATCGCCGGCCTGTGCAACGCGGCCGGCAACGTGCTGGGGCTGATGCCGCACCCCGAAAATCACATCTTCGACTGGCAGCATCCGCGCCGGCACAGGGGCGAGGCCGGCCTGTCCGGGCTGAAGCTGTTTGTGAATGGGATTCGGGCTGCGTGATGCGCACGCCGTAGTGGACGCGACAAGGACAAGTCTGGCGGCTTGTCCTACGGCATCTGCGCTGCGGCGGCTGAGCCTGTCGAAGCCGTCGAAGCCGCCGTTGCCTGAGCCTGTCGACGGCAACGGCGACAGGCTCAGGCAACGGGAGCGGCGCGCGCGCCACAGCGTGTATGATGCATCCATTCCATTCATCGGGTGCGTCTGCAATCATGCTCACTCACGACCAACTCCTGCAAGCCATACCAATCGCGCTCTCTGGCGTGACCGTGCCCGGCTGGCCCGGCAAACAGACCGGCAAGGTGCGCGATCTTTACACGTTCGGCCGCTATCGCGTCCTCATCACCACCGATCGCATCTCGGCCTTTGACCGCGTGCTTGGCCTGATCCCGCACAAAGGCCAGGTGCTCAATCAACTCAGCGCGTGGTGGTTCGCGCAAACGCGCGACATCGTCGCCAATCATGTGGTGAATGTGCCGGACCCCAACGTGACCATCGCCCGCGAAACAATGCCGCTGCCGGTGGAAGTGGTGGTGCGCGGGTACATCACCGGCGTCACCAAAACCTCGCTATGGCGCCTCTACGAGCAGGGCGAGCGCATGCCCTATGGCATCCCGCTGCCCGACGGTCTGCGCAAGAACGATCCTCTGCCGCAACCCATCATCACACCGACCACCAAAGCGACCGGCGGCGGCCACGACGAACAACTCACGCGCGAGCAAATCGTGCACGGCGGCCTGCTCGACGCCGGCCTGTGGGAGCAAGTCGAACGCGCGGCGCTGGCGCTGTTTGCGCGCGGGCAAGCGGTTGCGCGGCGGGCCGGCCTGATCCTGGTCGACACCAAATATGAGTTCGGCCTGTGCGACGGCCAACTGGTCCTGATCGACGAGATTCACACACCCGACTCCAGCCGCTACTGGACGGCCCAATCATATGGGACAGGCGGCGAGCCGGAGCACTTCGACAAGGAGTTTTTGCGCCAGTGGTTTGCCGAGCGCGGCTATCGCGGCGATGGCGAACCGCCGGCCATGCCGGACGACTTCGTGGCGCAGGTGGCTGCGCGCTATATCGCCGCCTATGAAAAGTTGACCGGCGAGATTTTCACGCCGGCAGAAGTTCCTGCCGGGCCGCGTATCATTCGCGCCTTGCAAGCCTGGCGCGCCGGCCTGCCGCAAGCCGAGGTGATATGAAGCCGCTGTTGACGCTTGACGCGCTCAAAAGTGAGGCGCAGACGTTCGCCGCAATCGAGTCGGCCCATAGCGAGCCGGCTTTGTACAGCGTGACAGATGGCAAGGCGGTTGGCACATACCTCGAGCACAAGTTTCGCGCTTATCTCCGCGCAAAGTATGACTTCGAGGAGGGAAATTCCGCGAGCGGCATTGACTTTCCGCAGCTTGAAGTGGACATGAAGGTGACGAGCATTCGACAGCCGCAGTCATCCTGCCCTTTCAGGTCTGCGCGGCAGAAAATCTACGGCCTGGGTTATTCCCTGCTGGTGTTCATATATGAAAAAACGGACAACCCCCGGAACGCCACCGGAAACCTGAACATTCTGCGCGCCATTTTTGTTGCCAGGGAGCGCACCGCCGACTTTCAAACGACGATGGGGCTTCGCCGCATTGTGGAGAACGCAGGCAACAAGGATGATGTGATGGCGTTCATCGAGGATCGCCGGCTTCCGGTGGATGAAATCGAGGCTTCAGCGATCGCCGAGGAGATTCTTATTCATCCGCCTGAGATCGGCTATCTCACCATCTCGAATGCGCTTCAATGGAGACTTCAAGATGGTCGGGTGATCGAGCAGGCTGGCCGGGGTTCGGGCGTCGAAAGGCTGGCGTAGGTATGAGCGAGCAGAAAAATCGCAAAATCGAATTCGGGGACTTTCAAACGCCTGTCGATCTGGCGAGAGAAGTGTGTGCGCTT
>DAOTYS010000377.1:0-3691 GCA_034434575.1 Thermoflexales bacterium | reverse complement strand
CATGGCAATCAGAATGACGAAGAACGACGCCACCGTGGCGATGCCTGTGACCGCGTCTTGCGACGTGCCGGCGATGCGCAGCAGGTTGAAAGGCAGACGGGACACGATGCCGCCAAAGATAATGATGGACAATCCCTGGCCGATGCCCTGCTCGGTGATCAACTCGCCCAGCCAGATGGCAAACATCGTGCCGGCCGTCATGGTCATGATGGTGACCAGTGTCGGCAGAATGTTCTCGGCTGGGACGAGACCCCAGGCCGGCATCACCCGCGCCTGGCCGCCGGTTGCGCTGACAGCGATTTGCTCGAAGATGGCAACCTGGCCGATCGCGTTGAGCATGGCCATCGGCACCGTGGCAAAGTAGGTGATGCGATTGATCTTGCGCCGGCCCGACTCGCCTTCCTTGGACATTTCTTCGAGCCGGGGAATGATCGGAATCAGCAACTGCAGGATGATCTGCGCCGTCACATAGGGGTACACGCCCATCGACAACACCGAGAAGTTGGCCACAGCGCCGCCGGAAAGCAGGCTCAACAGGCCAACCAGGTTGCCGAGACCGCCAGCGGCCCCGCTCTGCACACTCTCCTGAATCTGGCGCAAGACGGTGATGTCCACGCCCGGCACCGGAATGTGCGAGATCAATCGATAGACGGCCAGAATAAAGACTGTGAACAGAATCCTGTTCCGCAGCTCCGGCATCAACAGCGCGTTTCGTACAGCTTGTAGCATGTGTGCCCCGATCAATCCTCGCCGTCAGCGCTTTGGCGTCCGGCCTTCAGCGGTCAGATTTCGATCTACCTGGTGTGGTACCCGCCCCGGGTCACCCTGATCTGCTCCGTCGTTCCGCCGGCCTGCTCGATCTTGGACCTGGCGGCCGCGGAGAACTTGTGAGCAGTCACCTTTAGCGCGACGTCGAGGTCGCCATCGCCGAGAATGGCGACATACTTCTCGCCTTTGTCCACAAGACCCGCCTCGACCATTGCTTCCGGTGTGACCTCGGCGCCGGCCTGAAACGTCATAGCCAACTCGCCGACATTGACCGGCGCGTAATCGATGCGATACGGGTTGCTGAATCCCACGCCGCGCGCAAACGGCAGCTTGCGCACGAGAGGCAACTGCCCGCCCTCGAAGTAGCCGCGCTTCACGCCGCCCGAACGCGACTTCTGGCCCTTCTGGCCGCGACCAGCAGTCTTGCCCTGGCCAGCGGCAATGCCAATGCCCTTGCGCCGCTTCGGCTTGCGCGAGCCGCTCGCCGGCTGCAAATCATGCAGTTTCATTTTGCCTGCTCCTGCTCTTGCACATCCACCAGGTGCGAGACTGCATTGATCATTCCGCGCACCTGGGGCGTATCGTCATGCTCGACAACTTGCCCAAGCCGGCTGAGTCCAAGCGCCTTGATGGTTCGCTTCTGGCGAACGCTGTACCCGGCGGCGCTTTTCACCCAGCGGACGACGAGGCGCTTCGGCTGTCCTGTTGTGTTATTGCTCAGACTCATGGCGTTCACTGCGCTCCCAGAACGGCTTCAGATGCGCGGCAGGCTTGCCGCGGCGCTGCGCCTCTTCGTCAACTTTCTTCAGGCTCAACAGCCCGTTGAATGTAGCCAACGTCGCGTTAAGCTTGCTGGACGAGCCAAGCGATTTGGTCAGAATGTCCTTCACCCCGGCTGCCTCAAGCACGGCGCGCACCCCGCCGCCAGCGATGATGCCGGTGCCGGGCGACGCCGGCTTCAACAGCACTTTCGCCCCCCCGTATTTGAATGTCACTTCGTGGGGGATCGTGCCGCCGCTCAAGGTGATGTCTTTCATATTGTTGCGCGCGCGCTCGGTGGCTTTGCGAATGGCGTCCTGCACGCCGCGCGCTTTGCCAGTGCCGATGCCAACCTTGCCGCTGTTGTTGCCCACCACGATCAACGCGCGGAAGGCGAATCGCCGGCCGCCCTTGATGACTTTCGCCACCCGCGCGACGTCGACGATGCGCTGATCGAATTCGTCCTGCGGCTTATCCTGAGGCCGATTGCTCTGTCGAGGCTCACGCCGTTGTCTCTTTTCCATGCGTTAGAACTCCAATCCGCCTTCGCGCGCGCCATCGGCCACAGCCTTGACGCGCCCATGATATCGGTAGCCGGCGCGATCAAACACCACCCGCTTGATTTGCTTGTCGAGCGCCCGCTGCGCCAGCAGCTTCCCAACCATCGCGGCCTCCTCGGTCTTCTTCAACCCTTGCGACCTGATCGCCGCGTCGAGACTGGATGCAGACGCCAGGGTATGGCCGGCATCGTCATCAATCAACTGCACATGAATGTGTTTCAGACTGCGAAACACGTTCAAGCGGGGGCGCTCTGCCACCCCATGAACGGTTGCGCGCACCCGCCGCCGCCGGCGTTCGCGCCGATCTGCTTTCGTGACTGCCATCGTGTTACTCCAATTCCAGAGTTTTATCTGGAGACTGGCTCGTCGGCCTCTGGTGGCTGCCAGCCAGCTCCGTCTTGCGCCGTCGGGGATCAGACTATTTGCCGCCCTTGCCTGTCTTGCCGGCCTTGCCCGGCTTCAGCCTGACCGATTCACCGACATAGCGGATGCCCTTGCCCTTGTATGGCTCCGGGGGTCGCTGCTTGCGAACACGCGCCGCGATCTCGCCCACAAGCTCTTTATCTGCGCCGCTCACGGTGATCGTGCGGGTTTTTGAGTCTGCGGCAAAGGCGATGCCGTCCGGCGGCGTCATCTCGATCGGGTGTGAATAACCCAGATACAGCACCAGATTCTTGCCCGACATTTCTGCGCGATACCCGACGCTCTCGGCGCCGATTTCAAGCTGACGCGAGAATCCAGTTGACACGCCGGCGACCATGTTCGCAATCAGCGCGCGGGTCAGGCCGTGCAGCGCGCGAATTTCGCGCTCGTCGCTGGCGCGTTTGACCACCACACGCCCGTCTTCGCGCGCAATCTGCAGCCGCGCGTCAAAAGTTCGTTTCAGTTCGCCCTTCGGCCCCTTCACCGTAACCGTGGCGCCATCGATCTTGACCTCGACGCCCTTGGGCACTTCAATCGGTTTCTTGCCTATTCGTGACATCGCTCAACTCCTCGCAGGCAAGCCCGCCGCAGAGCAGCCGGCCTGCCGGTGACCGCCGGCTACCACACGTAGCACAGCACCTCGCCGCCCACGCCCAGGCGGCGCGCCTGATTGCCGGTGATAACGCCTTTGGGCGTTGACAGGATTGCCACGCCCAGCCCGCTCAACACGCGCGGGATTTCGGTCTTGCCGCAATACACCCGGCGCCCCGGCGAGCTGATGCGGCGCAGATCGGTGATCACCGGCCGGCGCGACCGGCGCTGACCGCTGTAGCGCAGCGTCAGACTGAGGGTCTTCTTCGCGCCTGACTCAACCACTGCGTAGCTCTCCAGGTAGCCCTCTTCTTTCAGAATATCGGCCACCCGGATATTCAACCTGGATGCCGGCGCCGCCACCGAGACGTGGCCCACAGCGGCCGCGTTGCGGATGCGAGCCAGCATGTCACTCAGAGAATCTGTAACCATGAGTTGTCCTTCTTCCTCACACTCAGAGCTTGTTTGCGAAGTCTAGAATAGCGCCATGCTGATTAGACGCAAACCCTACCCGACAGATTTGACCGATGCGCAGTGGGAGGTGCTGAAGCCGCATCTGCCAGCGCCGAATAAACGCGGCGCACCTCGTA
>DAOTYS010000376.1:0-12158 GCA_034434575.1 Thermoflexales bacterium | reverse complement strand
CTGCCATGCAGGAAGCGCGCCAGAAAGGCGCCACCGTTTGGAGCATCGTGAACGCCATTGGCTCGCAGGCGCAGCGCACTGCCGACGGACACATCCTGATGCGCGCCGGCCCGGAGATCGGCGTGGCGAGCACCAAGGCATTCACCACTTCAGTGGTCGATCAATACCTGCTGGCGTGCTATCTGGGCCGGCTGAGAGCCGCAGATTCGGCGCGCCAGCCGGCCAACGCGCAAGACCTCGCCTACCTGCCCAACCTCGTCAGCCAGGTACTGGAGCCAAACCCGTTGTACGACGAACTGGCAAATCGCTTCCACCACTGCGAGCATTTCCTCTACCTGGGTCGGGGCATCAATTATCCGGTTGCGCTCGAAGGCGCCCTGAAGCTGAAAGAGATCTCGTACATCCACGCCGAAGGCTATCCGGCCGGCGAGATGAAGCACGGCCCGATCGCCCTGATCGACGAGCAAATGCCGGTCGTGTGCATCGCCGTGCAGGACGCGGTGTACGACAAGATGATCTCGCAGATCGAGCAGGTGAAGGCGCGCGCCGGCGTCGTGATCGCGGTGGCTACGGAAGGCGACACCGTCATCCCGGCCAAAGCCGATTACGTGTTGTGGGTTCCCGAAGCGCCGGCCCTGCTCACGCCGGTGCTGACAGCCATCCCGCTGCAACGCCTGGCCTACCACCTGGCCATCCGGCGCGGGTGTGATGTCGATCAGCCGCGCAATCTGGCCAAAAGTGTCACAGTCGAGTGACCCCCCTTTTGAATCTCGTCTGGCTGGCCCCGTTTGCGTATGCGCCAAAAGCGACCGTCAGCGCGCGCATGATGCCGATGGCGGCCGCGCTCTGCCGCCGGGGACACACCATCACCGTTCTCGTCCCCCCTTACGATAACCCGGCGGACAGCGGCAGGGTGTGGCAGCGCGACGGCGTGCGCGTCGAGAACATGCGCCTGCCAGGGCTTTCGATCAGCGGCTACACGATGCTCTCGCTGGCCTGGCAAATGGCGCGCCGGGCGCGTCAACTTCGCCCAGACCTGATCCACGTGTTCAAGCCGGTTGGACCTGGCGCGCTGGCGATGTGGCTGTTGCGGCATCGGCTTCCGAACTTTCCAATCGTCGTCGATAACGACGACTGGGAAGGGGCCGGCGGCTGGCTCGATGTCAATCCCTACCCTGCCCTGCAAAAGCGCGCGCTGGCGTGGCAGGAGCGGTGGTGCCTGCGACAGGCGCGCGCCGTCACCTGCGCCAGCCATGCGCTGATGGAACGCACGCGACTGCTGGCCGGCGAAAAGCCGATGGCGCTGCTGCCCAACGGTCCCGACCGGTCTCTGCGCGCGGTGGTTGCGCAGGCCGAATCCCGCCGCGATGAATTGCGAGACGCTTTCGGGTGGCGCAACGCGCGCGTGCTGATCTATGCCGGCACCGTGCCGCTCAACCACGACATGGACATCGCCGTGCGCGCCATCGGCGCAATCCAGGCCGGCATCCCCGGCCTGAAATGGGCCATTATCGCCACCGGCGCCGGCCTGCCATCGCTTCAGGCGGCCATCCGGCGGGCCGGGCTGCATTCACTCACCGAGCATCACGGTTTCATGCCGCATGACCATCTGGTCGAGCGGCTGGTGGCAGCCGACATCGCGCTCTATCCGTACCGCGACAGCAACATCAACCGCGCCAAGTGCTCCGGCAAAGTGATCGACTACATGGCCTGCGGCAAGCCGATGGTGGTGAGTGATGTGGGCATGAACCGCGAGTATCTGGAGCACGGGATCAGCGGCTTGCTGACAGCGCCAGGGGACGCCGAAGCGTTTGCGTCGGCATTGGCGCAACTGGCGCGAGACCCGCTTTGGGCCGGCAGTCTGGGCCGCGCCGCGCAGGCCCGGCTGTGGGAACGATACGGGTGGGATGGCCGGGTGGCGGCGCTGCAAGCGTTCTATCAGGCCGCTCTGTAGCGCGGCGCAGCCGGGGCGACTCAGCGAGTCGCCGATACATCCGGCGCCTGCGCAAGGAGCAGTTGACTGTCCTCGTCAACGTCGGGCGCTGCTTCAGCAGCGGAAATGGGGCCAGCCTCGTCCGAAAGCTGTGTGCGCTCTTCGAGCGGGCGCTCTTCGAGCGGGCGCTCTTCAGGCGGCAGGGGTTCGATCACGATTTCGCCGAACAACGCGTCCTGCCAGGCGCGCACCGCATATCGCTTGAGCAATTCGAGCAGCGCCAGCAGCGTGACGATGACCTCCGAACGGAGATGGACGCCGGACAATAGTTCGCTGAAGGTGACGCGCGGACGGACGGCGATGGCGGATTCGATGCGGGCAATGCAATCGTTCACAGTGAACGGCAATGGGGCTACCACTTCGTCAGCCAGCGGCGGCAGCTTCCATCGGTCGATTACGCGCTGCATCACGCGCGCCAACGTCTCGAGTGTGACGTTGTCAAGCGGCAGTTGCCGGGAACGTGGGCGCGCGACCGGCGGCGGCGAGACCGGCCAGGCGCGCAGGCCGGCTTTCTCCCGTTCGCGCAGCCAGCGCCCCAGCCGCTTGTACACCTGGTATGCGCGCAACTGAGCGACCAGATCGTCCGCATCGCCTTGCTCTTCATCCGGCGTCGCGCTCAGTTGCGGCAACAGCGCCCGGCTCTTGATCACGATCAGGCGGGCCGCAATCGACAGAAAATGGCTGATCGTGGTCGGATCGCGCCGGGGCATCACCGCCATATATGCGATAAACTGGTCCGCCACTCTGGCCAGAGACACGGCTGTAATGTCCAGATGCCGCTCCTCGATCAAGCGCAGCAACACATCGAGCGGCCCTTCGTAGTTTGGCAGACGCAGGGTGAAACCGTCCGGCGCGCGGCCGAGGGCGGGAGCAAGACTGTCCATCATTCGGCCTCCGCTTCGGCGCGCGGATAGAGCACCAGATAGTCAAAGCCGTTCATGCGCACGCTGCGGCGCCATTGATAGTTATCCCAAATGGCGATCAACACATCCTGCGGATAGAACTGCGCGCGAAAGATGACGGCGCCGAACTCGCGGTTTTCGATCATCCTGAGCATGTGTGATGTGTCGAGCTGGCCGTTTTTGGACAGATTGAGCAACTGGGTGGGATTGGTGACGACGCCCTTGCCGGCGTGAAGCGTAATCATGGCCTCTTCGCTCCAGACCAGCCCCGGCGCCTCGCGGGCCAGGCGCGCCAGCTCCCAGCCGGCCTGCACGTCCGCCGGGTCGAGCAGGTGCCCCAACTGGGTGTCGCCAATCACATCGTAATACGGATAGCCCTGCCAGACCGACGCGCCGGAGGGGATGTTCAACATGCGCGCCAGCGTCCCAAACACCCGGCCACTGGTGGGCAGATGCACGTTCAGGGTCGCCTGCGCGAAGAAAACAACTGCAACAAGCAGGGCGAACAACGCACTGCGGGTCGCGGTGCGCGTGGAATGACCGGCGGCGATGGCGTGTTGCGCGCCGGCTGTGTCGCCGCCCCAATGGGCTGCGCGCCACAGCAGGCCGATTGTGCACACACAGGACGCGGCGATGGCCGCCACCAGATAGGTGGGGCCGGCGCCCCACTTGCCGGTGAGCATGCCGATGGCCGCGCCGGCCCCAAAGTACATCGACCAGACCGTGATCGGCCTGAGCGAGCGCGCCCGGATGGCAGCAACGACATCCCAAGCCACATACAGCGCGCTGCATACAATCAGCGCGCCCTGGAGGCGAAACCACTGCCCATAGAACAGCCAGGTGCGCTGGATGTCATACTCGTTCACATTCGCCAGCACCACGTTGAGCCAGAACTGGCCTTGTGAGGCCGCATTGAGGACGATGACAACGCCGGCTGTCGCCAGGGCGCTCGCCAGCAGCGCCTTGAAGCACAGTCTGGGATTGCGAAACAGCAGAAAGCCAAAGCCTGCCGCAAGGGCGTCTACAGCTTGCAGCTTGGTGAAGCCGGCCACAATCAACAGCGAGACGCCGGCTGCGACCCAGCGCGGTCGGACGCGCGCCTGGGCCGGGTCGGGGCCGCCGGACAGGCCGATGTCCAGACAGAGAATGCCGGCGAAGGCGAACATCACCATCGGGATGTGCGCGCGCGCCAGCGGGCCGATGTAATAGACATAGTTGGCCGCGAAAAATGCCAGCGCCGCCGCAAGCGGCCCGAGCAGCAGCGCCGCGCGGGCAAGCGGATGTTGCGCCATCCAGCCGCGCTGTTCCACAGTCATGGCCCGCCGGGCTGCCGCCAGAATCAGCGCGCCGATCACAAGCGAGCAGACAAATGTCACCAGTCGGGCTGTCCAGATGTGCGGTCCAAACAGCCAGACCAGGGGCGCGACCATCAGGCGGTACACCGGCGGATAGTTGGACGAGTAGAAAGGGAAGAGGGAATTGTCAAGGTAGATGTTCTGGCCGGCGGCAAGCCGGATGGCGTCGTACAACTCGAACCCTTCGCCCTGGTCATAGTCAAATGGAAAGGCGAACAACGCGCGCGCATAGACCAGGTAGATGACGAAGTAGCCGGCCAGGATGGCGATTACTGCCGCAAGCACAATGAACGGCAACAGCCGGGCGAGTCTGCTCAGGCCGACCTGGCGGGCGACAAGGGGGGTCGCGCTATCCAAACGTCTCACCCGTCTCAGGCTCAATGCATCTCTGCCGCAACGACCCCAAAGCCCTTGCGGTAGTAATGAAAATGCACGTTTGGATGATCGGCCAGCAGCGACATCGGCACTGCGCTATCTGGCATGCGCTTGGAGATCATGAACGCCGTCAGGCGCATACCGAAGGGATTGTCGTGCACACCGGCCTGCCAGATCGACACCTTTTCGGCCTTCCAGGTTTCGAGCGGCCCGACCGTGGCAGCCTGAGTGGGCACCATGGTGATGTTGCCGCCACCCGATGTGCGCGCGTTCTGGATCACCGTCATCGGGTGCAAATCCACCACGCGCGCGCCAAGCGCGCGGTACACATGTGGCGGGGGCGGCTCATCACGCCAGGCGCCCGCGCGCCGGGGCGGGTCATTGAACGCCCAGTGCTTCACTTCGCCCTGGCCGCCCTGCATCACGACGCAACGAATCTGATCGAAGGAACGGCTGTAGGCGGCCAGATCGCCGGTGGGGAAATGCAGGTGAGCATCCGGCATCCTCAGCTTTGGATCAATGCGATTGAAGCACAGCTCAAGATCGGCCCTGGCGAATGAGAGCGGGTGCGTCATCGGCACGGGCTGGCCGGCCTCCACCCATTCGTCCATGCCCCAGAAGTGGGCGCTGCGCACGTCAAGCCCGATGGCATTGACGATTCTCGCCACCAGCGGCAATTGCTCGGTGGGGCCGATGGGTCCGCAGATGCCGGCCGGCCTGTCCGGGGAAGATTGCCGCCACGCATCGACGTATTCCAGCGCCTCAGCCAGGTAGAACTCTTCGAGTGTGTCGTAGAAATGAACCTGGAACCCAGGCCGGGAGAGATGCAATACATCCTCGGCCGTGAGTCGCGCCACATCCTGCGCCAGGGCCTGGTCGAGTGTTGTGTAGTCCCACCATTCCGGCGCGACCTTGCTGATTGCGCGTGCCATCCTTGATTGTCCTCCTGATGTCCCTGATTATCCTCATGCAGGCCGGGAGAGAGCCGGCCAGCGCATCGACATTGGCAAACAGAAACGCGCAGGGCAGCTTGGCTGTCCTGCGCGCGGCGCGCATCAGGCCGATGTTGATGTGTGAGCGCCAGAGCGGGCGCAGGTCCTGCTGCAAACGCTCAGGCTTGCTCGCCGCCCACCGGAGCTGCGGGCTCTGTCCGCGTTGCTGGCTCGGGCGTCGCAGCTGCAGCCTGCTTTGCGCGCGCGCCCATGCGCTCTTTCAGCCGGGCCGACTTGCCCTGCAACTTGCGGAAGTAGTACAACTGCGCGCGCCGCACCCTGGCGTGGCGCAACACTTCCACCTTATCGATGCGGGGCGAGTGCAGCAGGTAGGTGCGCTCTACGCCGATGTTATTGCTGGCAATGCGCCGCACCGTGAAGTTCGCATTCGCGCCGCCCTTGCGCAGCCGGATGACCACGCCCTGAAAAACCTGGATGCGCTCACGGTCCCCTTCCACAATGCGCTGATGAACGCGAACTGTGTCGCCGGGTTGGATGGCCGGCACCTTTGGATTCGGCTGCAAGCTCTTCTCGATTGATTCAACGAGATTCATGTCGATCACTCCGTTTCGGATTTTGGATTGCAGCGCGCTGATCGTCGAGGAGCGCATACTCCCGTCGCAAATCGCCAGCCGCGCATCCAAAATCGTCAGCGCTTGGTATAGGTGGGCGCCTTGCGCGCGCGCTTCAGGCCGGGCTTCTTGCGCTCTTTTTCGCGGGCGTCGCGCGACAGGTAGCCCGCCGAACGGAGCGCGCCGCGGTATTCTTCGTCGACTTTCAGCAATGCCCGCGCGATAGCCATCTGCGATGCAATGGCCTGGCCGGTAATGCCGCCGCCCTGGACGTGAACGCTCACATTGTAGCGGGCATCAGCGCCGGTCACAGCCAGCGGCGCCTTGATCGCGGCAATGTCGATCTCGCGGCCGAAATACTGAACCAGGTCTCGGTCGTTGACTGTGATCTTGCCGGCGCCGCCCACATACAAGCGCGCCCGAGCCGTCGCTTCCTTGCGGCGACCGACGCCCTCGTAATACTGCTGTTCTGTCTCTGCCATAAGTTCTGTTTACCTCACCTGACGAAGGGCCCGTGACGATCAACGAACGCGCGCAGCGATCCGATTGCGCTCGCTGTCCGTCATCGGCCCTCCGCTGCTGCTCCTCTAGAGATCGAGTTTGGCCGGCTGCTGCGCCGCATGCGGGTGCTCGCTGCCGCCATATACCTTCAGCTTGGTAATCATCCGCCGCCCAAGCGCGCCATGAGGAATCATGCCCCATACAGCCTCGCGGATCACGCGCTCCGGGCGCCTGGCAAGCACCGTCTGCAAGGTTTCTTCCTTCAGGCCGGAACCGGTGTACATGGAATGCCGGCGGTACTTTTTCTCAGTCAGCCGGTTTCCTGTGACTTTGATCTTGGAAGCGTTGACCACCACGACGAAGTCGCCGCAGTCCAGGCTGGGTGTGTACATCGGCTTGTGCTTGCCCATAATCACCCTGGCGATCTTTGTCGCCAGGCGGCCCAGGGTCTGCCCTTCGGCGTCCACGACATACCACGCCCTGGCGGCCATGACCTCGTCAGGCTTCGCCACGTATGTTTTCTTTGTCACCGCCATCGTTTCTCACCTCAATAATTCACTTGCACCAGGCACAGACCGCAAGCCGGGGCTGCGCCCTTGACACGCCGCGAGTCGCCGCTGGCGAGAATGTCCTTCAGCTCATCGGGATCGATCTGACCTGACCCTGCGCGAACCAGAGTCGCCACGATTCGGCGCACCATGCGAAAGAGGAATGCGTTCGCCTCGATCGTGAAGCGCCAAACGCCGGCTGCGCCGGCCCAGTCTGCGCGCATCACAGTGCGCACCGTGCTGTCACCCTGTGGCGCCGCGCCAAATGCCGCGAAATCATGCTCGCCAACCAGCCAACCAGATGCCTGGGCGAGCGCCGCTGCATCCAGCCGATGATCGATCTGCCATTCATATCGTCTTGTCAAAGGCTGGCGGATCGGCGTCTCCGCCACGCGATATTCGTATACCCGGCTGCGCGCGCTGAAGCGGGGATGAAATCCTGGCCCGCACGGCTCCAGATCGAGCACTGCCACATCTTCGGGCAGCTCGCTGTTCGCTGCGCGCCGCAGGTCATCCAGGGTGTGACGCCACGCCGCCTCAAACGCAATCACCTGGCCTGTGGCATGCACGCCGGCGTCGGTGCGCCCGGCACCGACAACCGCAACCGCCTGACCACAGATCCGCCCAAGCGCCGCCTCCAGTTCGCCTTGCACGCTGCGCGCATTCGCCTGCCGTTGAAAGCCATGGAAGTCTGTGCCATCGTAGGCAACTGTCGCGCGCAGTCGCATTCCATCATCAACTCTGGGCTTCAGACTGCGGATCGCCACACATGGCAGGCGATCCACAGCCGCCATGTGCTAGACCCACTCTATCAGCGCCATCGGCGCGTTATCGCCTTTGCGCGGGCCGAGCTTGTAAATGCGTGTGTAGCCGCCCTTGCGGTCCTGATAACGCGGAGCAATCTCTGTGAAGAGCTTGCGCACAATCGCTACGCCGCCGTCTGTCTGAGCCGCAACGCGCCGGCGGGCGGTGACTTGCGCCCCCTTGTCCGTGGCCGCCAGGCCCTCCTTGGCGATTGTCACCAATTTCTCCGCCTGATCGCGGATGGCTTTGCACTTGGCCTCAGTCGTCTGAATGCGACCGTGGTCGATCAACTCAGTCACGAGCGACCGCCGCAGGCTGGCGCGTTGCGCGGTCGACCGGCCGAGCTTGTACCCAGCAACTTTGTGTCTCATGTCAACCCTCTTCCTCCGCGGTCAACGCGGCTTCCGTCTCAGGCTCGCGCGGCCACAGCCCGCGCGCCTTCAGCTTTTCCTTCAACTCCATCATCGACTTGTCGCCGAAGTTGCGCAGATTCGTGAGCGTGCCGCCGTTCTTCTCAATCATGTCGAGCAGATCGCCAATGGTGGAGATGCCCGTGCGCTTGAGGGCGTTGTACACGCGCACGCTCAATTCCAGGTCTTCGATCGGTTTGCCGCCCAGTTCGCTCGGAATGCCCTTGCTCTCGGCGGCGCCCTCGGGCGTCAGATCGTCGAGCGACACGCCGGCGATGAGTTGCAGATGCTGGACCAGAATCATGGCCGCCTGGCGCAGGGCGTCCTGCGGGCGAATGGCGCCATCGGTCCAGATCTCGAGAACCAGGCGGTCATAGTTGGTCATCTGGCCAACGCGAGCGGCTTCGACTTCGTAGTTCACCCGGCGCACCGGGCTGTAGATGGCGTCCACGGGAAGTTCGCCGATGGGCAACTTGCCGCGCTGCTCGGCCGGCGAATACCCGCGGCCGCTTTCCACCTGGAACTCGATATCCAGCCGGGCCTTGCTCGAATCTGTCGTGAACAGGTACAAATCGGGGTTCACGATCTCGATTTCGGGCGGCGCAATGATATCGCCGGCCGTCACCACGCCCTCGCCGCGCACTTCGATGCGCATGCGCATCGGGCCGTCGCCTTTCATGCGCAGGCGAATCTGCTTGACATTCAGCATCAACTGCATCACGTCTTCTTTGACGTGCGGGATGTCGGAGAACTCGTGGTGGACATCGGTCAGGCGCATGGACGTGACGGCTGCGCCCGGCAGCGAACTCAACAGAACGCGCCGGAGCGAATTGCCGATCGTGACGCCATAGCCTTGTTCCATGGCGCCGATGATGAACCGTCCGTAATCGCGCGTCAGAACGTCGCTCTCAACTTTCGGGAAAACTGGTGCCGTTAACAACGCAACCTCCGTTGACGGCCAGCCGGCAGCCACTTGCTTTCAGCGGCCAACTGGCATTTTGGCCGGCGCTGAAAGCAGACGACTGTCTGCCAGCCTTCACAACACTACCGCGAATAGAACTCGACCACCAACTGCTCTTTGATTGGAACTTCGATATCTTCGCGGGTGGGTAGCGCCTGCACAGTCGCCGACAAATTGGCGCGATCGGCGCTCAGCCAGCGCGGAGTCGGCATGTCATTCTTCTCTTCCAGCCACTGCTTCCAGTACGCCTGACCGCGGCTGGTTTCGCGAACGGTGATGGTGTCGCCGGGCCGGACCAAATACGATGGAATATCAACCGGATGGCCGTTCACGTAGAAATGGGCGTGCGTCACCAACTGTCGCGCCGCAGGGCGCGATGCAGCCAGGCCAGCCCGATACACCACGTTGTCGAGGCGCCGCTCGAGCAACACCAGCAACTGGGCGCCGGTGACGCCGCGCGCCTTCAACGCCTGCCGGAAGTAGCGCCGGAATTGCGATTCCAGCACGCCATAGATGCGGCGCAGTTTCTGCTTCTCGCGAAGCTGCATCTGGTAGTCGCTCGTCTTGGCGCGGCGCATTTTCGCGTTTGGCCCGTGCTGGCCGGGGAAATAGCCGCGCTTGTCCACCGCGCACTTTGGGCTAAGGCAGCGCGCGCCTTTCAAAAACAGTTTCTCGCCTTCGCGCCGGCAAAGGCGGCATACAGGTTCAATATGTCGTGCCATGTCCCTAATTCCGATTCTTGATTGCCGACTTTGGATTGCCGATTTTGGACAAACGACCGCTGCGAATCGCTGAATGACAGACCAAAATCCCAAATCCAAAATCCAAAATGGTCAGACGCGGCGCTTCTTGGGCGGCCGGCAGCCGTTGTGCGGCACAGGGGTGACGTCTGTGATGGATCGCACGCGCAAGCCGGCGCCCTGCAGAGCGCGGATGGCAGCCTCTCGGCCAGGGCCGGGGCCGTTCACGTACACATCGACTTCCTGCATCCCGTTATCCAGAGCCAACCGCACAGCGTTCTGCATGGCCACGCGGGCCGCGAATGGCGTGCTCTTGCGATTGCCTTTGAATCCGGCCGACCCGGCGGTTGCCCAGCAGATTGTGCCGCCCGACCGGTCGGTGATGGTGATGACGGTATTGTTGAAAGTGGCCAGGATATGCACCTGGCCGTATGCCACGTTCTTTCGCGCGCGGCGCGGATTGGTCTGCCGGCGCGCGCCACGTCCTGATGGTCGTCCCATAAATGATTACCTCGCTCGTGCTGCGTGTGACGGGGCGGCGTGTCGCGTATTGCGCGCTGCGTATTGCGCAGCGGGGATCGCAGGATGCGCGAACACGGCGCGCCTGTCACCGATTACTTCTTCTTCGCGCCGCGCCGCCGGCCGCGCCCGGCCACGGTCTTCTTGACGCCCTTCCGCGTGCGCGCATTGGTGCGCGTGCGTTGTCCGCGCACCGGCAGGTTTCGCTTGTGCCGCAACCCGCGATAGCAGCCGATCTCGATCAAGCGCTTGATGTTCAGTTGAACTTCGCGGCGCAAGTCTCCTTCGACGCGATGCTCTTTCTCGATGAGGTCGCGGAGCGTCGCCACCTCGGCCTCGGTGAGGTCTTTGACACGAGTGGCCGGATTAATGGACGTCTGGCTCAGAATCGTCGAAGCCAGAGGCCGGCCAATCCCGTAGATATACGATAGGCCGATGTCGATTCGTTTGTTTCGGGGCAAGTCAACGCCTGCAATTCTCGCCATGTTTTCTCCTGCATGACTGCGCCCGCGGCGCCGTGAAGTTTACAGAGCGGCTTTGAGCCGGCACGACTCCTTCAATCCTTCGCGTCCGCAGGCAACGTGCGCTATTCGGCACGCTTAACCCTGCCGCTGTTTGTGCTTTGGGTTTTCACAAATCACGTACACCTGCCCGTGGCGCTTGACGATCTTGCACTTCGGGCAGCGCTTCTTCACGCTCGATGCCACTTTCATTTGGTCACACTCCGTCTACGGCCAGACGTAGAAAATCCGACTTGCGCGGACGCGCGCAAGCCGGATGGCCGGTTAACCACATCCCTACTCTTGCCTTGTTAAGACCTCTGGCTCACCCTCGGTGATTGCCACGGTATGCTCAAAATGGGCGGATAGTTTACCATCTATCGTTGCAACCGTCCACCCGTCTCGTTTGACTTTGGCGCCAGGTTTGCCGGCGTTGATCATCGGCTCGATGGCGATCGTCAGGCCGGGGCGCAACAACATTCCCTGACCTTCCTTGCCGACATTCAGCATGCTGAACCCCTCATGGAGTTCGCGGCCCACGCCATGGCTGGTGTACTCGCGCACCACGCTGAATCCATTCGACTCTGCCCTGCGCTGAATGGCCGCCCCGATATCGCCGGTGCGCCGGCCGGCTCTTGCGGCCGCAATAGCATCCTCCAGACACTGCCGCGTCACTTCCATCAGTGCGCGCGCCTCGGCGCTCACCGCGCCCACCGGAAAAGTCATGGCCGAGTCGCCATGGTAGCCTTTGTAGCAGGCGCCGGCGTCCACCTTCAGCAACTCGCCTTCCTTCAGTCTGCGCGCCGTCGGGATGCCATGCACGATTTCGTCGTTGACGGACGCGCAGATGGACGCCGGAAAAGGCGGCGCCTTCGGATCGTTGCTCGGATAGCCCTTGAATGATGGCACAGCGCCCTGCTTCCGAATCAGGTCATCAGCCAGCTGATCCAATTCCAGCAGCGACACACCCGGCCGCACGCGCTCTT
>DAOTYS010000375.1:0-4192 GCA_034434575.1 Thermoflexales bacterium | reverse complement strand
TGCCCGCAATGCTGGAGCGTATGTCGTAGACCCGGCGCGTCGCCGCCTGCAATCAGCATGACCAGCGAGTCTCTCATCGGCGTTGACGTTGGCACCTCGTCGGCCCGCGCAGTGCTGTTCGATTTGCGCGGTGAAACGCTGGCCCATGCGGAGTGCGCGTATTCCCTCCACACGCCTCAGCCCGGCTGGGTCGAGCAGTCGCCGGACGAAGTGTGGCGGGCGCTATGCGCCATTCTGCGCCGGGTGGCCGACCAGGCGCGCCAACAAGACGCCCGGCCGGTGGCGCTTGCGCTGGCCTGCCAGAGCGGTTCGGTCACGCTTGTCGATGAAAGCGGCGCGCCGATCTATCCCAATATCACCTGGATGGATGGCCGGGCTGAGCCGATCGTGCAGGAATGGCAGGCGCAGGGGCTGAGCACTCAGTTGCGCCGGTGGAGCGGCTGGATGCCGCACCCGGGGCTGGCGTTGCCCACTCTGGCCTGGCTGCGTCGCCATCGCCCTGATCTGATGGCCCGCGCGCGGCGCGCGCTGTCGATGAACGATTACCTCACGCACTGTCTCACCGGCCGGTATTGCTCCAACCCCTCGAATGCCGCTGTCATGCAACTGCTGAGCATTGCGGAAGGGGACTGGCATCCTGAACTGTGCCGGCTGGCCGGCATAGACCGCGCGCAGTTGTCGCCGGTGCTGCCATCCGGCGCGTCAGTCGGCCCATTGACTTCAGAGGCCAGCGCCCTGACCGGCCTGCCGCCCGATCTGTGGGTGGTCAATGGCGGACACGATCAAAGCTGCACCGCCCTGAGTGTGGGCGTCACCCAGCCGGGGCAGGTCCTGCTGGCGTGCGGCACCTCGTGGGTGGTGACCGACGCTGTGGATCGACCAGAGGTGTCTGGTGTGCCGGCTGCGATGGATCTCAGTTTCCATGCCGCGCCGCAACGCTGGACGATCTCGCAGTCGCTGGGCGGTTTGGGCAGCGCGCTGGACTGGTGGCTGAATCAATGCTGGCCGGCTGCGGCAGGCGAATCTGCCGAGGCGCGCGCCGCAAGATACCATGCGCTGAACGCCGAACTGGAGCGGAGCGCGCCGGGCGCGCGCGGCCTGGTGTTTGCGCCGATCGCCGGCGGCCATGCGTCACCGGCCGGCATGCAACAGGGCGGCTTTATTGGCCTGCAACTTCACCACACGCGCGGCGACATGACCCGCGCCGTCATGGAAAGCGCCGCGTATGAGTTGCACTGGGCGTTGCAGGAGATGCGCGCCGCCGGCCTGCGCGTCGATGAGATGTTCATGGTGGGCGGCGCGGCGCGCAGCGCCCACTGGCCGCAGATGGTGGCCGATATCACCGGCGCGCCGCTGGCGGTAAGCCGGTATCCACACTGGCCGGCGTTGGGCGCCGCTATCCTGGCTGGCTGGGGCGTCGGCCTGTTTGACAGCATCGACGCGGGCCGGCTCAGCCTGTCCCGGCCTGTGGTTCGCATTCAGCCGGATGCAGACCGCCATGCCGCGCACGCTCTGAGCTTCGCGCGCTATCAAGCGTTGATGCGCGCCGTGTGACTTGCGCCGCCAACATTGCGCCGGGGCGTGTCTTGCCCCTGTTATGATCCCCCTCGCACAGTCAGCCTGGCCCAAGTAAAATGACGCCTGCGCCAGTCGAGACATGGCCGCGCCCAATTCGAGAATCTCATACCCTCGATCCACGTTATATTGGCTTTGTCTTTCGATGGCGCAATCCAGTCATCTGTCACAATCAGGCACAAGTTATGAAGCGACCCTCGATTACGTTCCAACCGCGCAGCGGCAAGTATCTCTTGCGCGGCGTGAGCGCCCTGGCCGAACTGATTCGGCCCACGATCGGCCCCACGTTCCGCATGGTTGCCTCCGAACAGATTGCCGGCCGCAATCGCCCGCCGGAGTTGTTGAGCGACGGCGCGACGCTGGCCCGGCGCATCATTCAGCTCAGCAACGACCCCGCCGACGTCGGCGCCATGTTGTTGCGGCAGGCGGTGTGGCAGGTGGGTGAGCGCGCCGGCGACGGCACAGCGACCACGGCGGTGCTGGCGCACGCGATCATCAAGGAAGCGTATAAGCGGATTGCAGCCGGCGCCAACGCCATGCGCATCCGGGTGGGCATCGAGCGCGCCGTGGATGCGGCGGCGCAGTCCCTGCGCGAGCAGTCCACACCCATCAGCACCCAGCGCGATCTGACGCGCATTGCCGACTCGCTGTGCCATGACCCGGAGCTGGCCCGCTACCTGGGCGAGGCGTTCAACATCATCGGCGCGGATGGGTTCGTGGAGGTGCAGACCTCGCGCGGGCGCAAGATCGAGCGCGAGTACGTGGAAGGGGCGTGCTGGCGCAGCTCGGTGGGATATTTCTCGCGCAACTTCGCCGAGAACACCACCACGCCCCGCATCACCATGCAGGATGCGGCGGTGGTGTTGATCGACGGCAAGCTGAATGACGTAGACGTGGCCGGAAAGATTTTCACGCGCTTATTGCAGGCCGGCCGCAAGGATATCTTTCTGGTCTGCCGCGATATCTCGGAGGCGGTCCTGAGCGTGATGACGGTCAACCATCGCAAGGGCAACATCAAGTTCCTGCCGGTCAAAATGCCGGTGCTGGAAAGTGACAAGCTGGCGATGTTTGAAGATATCGCGGCGTTGACCGGCGCAACCGTCTTTTACCTGGGCGAGACGAAGGACGTGTCATTGTTCACAGCGGAAATGGCCGGCGGCGTGCGACGGGCGTGGGCCGACGCGACTCAGTTCGGGCTGATCGGCGGGCGCGGCGACCCTAGGGCGCTGCGCGAGCACATCAAGACGCTGCGCGCCAGCATGACGCAGGCCAAAGACAAGGACAAGACCGAGGAGCAGCGCGTGATGGCTGTCCGGCAGCGCATTGCCCGGCTGATGGGCGGCATCTGTGTGTTGAGCATTGGCGCGCCGACGGAAGCGGAACAGAAAGCGCGTCAGCAGATGGCCGAGCGGTGCGTGCGCGCGATGTACGCCATCGTGCGCGGGGGCGTGGCGCCGGGCGGCGGAGCGGCCTTTCTGGCGTGTCAGACTGCGGTGCGCAAGCTCGCGTTCGACGAGCCGGATGTGCAGGCCGGCGTCGAGTGCGTGGCGCGCGCGCTGGAATCGCTGATGCGGGCGATCGCCCGAAATGCCGGCCATCATCCCTCCACGATTGTGGCCCGGGCGCGATTGGCGGGGAAAGGCTTCGGCCTGGACGCAGTGTCGGGCGAGATTGTGAACATGCGCGAGGCCGGCATCGTGGACAGCACCGAAGTGCTGGAGCAGGTGTTGCGCGCAGCGGGAAGCGTGGCAGCCACGACCGTGACGACCGACGTGGTGTACCGGCGCAAGAAGCCCCAGGAAGCCGTGCAGCCGTAAGCGGACAGGCGCGCGCAGATCGAAAACGCCGGGCTTTGGAGAGAAGCCTGGCGTTTGTTATTCTGTGTCTTTCAGCCGTGTTCTCGAACCAGGCGGCGCGCTCCGCACGACTCGCGCACCACAAAGATCACCGGCAGCACGATCTTGTCGTTCAGGACGGTGCGGCCCTCGATCTTGTCGATGAGCAGGTGCGCGGCCTTGAAGCCCATTTCCACGCGCTGCTGAGTGACTGTGGTCAGGGGAACCGGCAGCCGGCTGACGTTGGGCAGGTCGTCGAATCCTGTCAGCGCAAAATCGTCCGGCGGCTTCAGCCCCATTCTGCCGGCGACGGACATCAGGGCGATGGCAATTTCGTCGTGCATCGCCAGCACAGCAACCGGTTTTACCGAGGGCGATCTCAGGACAGTCCACTCCCCGAGATGGCGGCGCACATCCGTGTCGTCCGACGGGTCGATGGTGACAGGCGGCTGGATGAGATGGCCCAGTCCATAGTCGTTAAGGGCCTGGCAAAAGCCGCTGTAACGGTCGCGCACAGAGGTGGTGCCCAGTTGCGCCTGTGTGGTGTTCACGACGCGGAAAGCGCGGTAGCCCAGGATGATGAGGTGCTCGGTCAGGCGATAGAAACCGTAGGCATTGTCGGACACCACATAGCCGGCGTCCACTTCAGTCAGATAGCGGTCGACCAGCACAAAGGGCAGGCGGCGCTCGATGAGGTGTCGCACGCCGGCGGTCGTGGAATGATTGCTGACCGGCATGACGATCACGCCGTTCACCTCACGGCGGATCATGCGGGCGATTGC
>DAOTYS010000374.1:0-8938 GCA_034434575.1 Thermoflexales bacterium | reverse complement strand
CCGAACCCGTGCGTCCGCTTACCGCGCGATTCCGGCGCATGTCCAGAAGACGCAAAATGGACACGATGTTGTGAGCCTTGCATCGATTTACCGTAAGACCGAAAACTGGTCACGATGTTCTGAGCCTTGACAAGTAGCCAGTAGCCAGTAGCCAGAATGTGTAAATGAGCAACGTCCATCTGACTACTCTGTACTGACGACTGACTACTTCTGACGACTGACTACTTCTGACGACTGACTACTCTATACTGGCTACTCTCTACCAGCCCCGCCCGGCAATGCGCTCGGCCTCGGGCATGGCGCTGACGTTGATGCCGACCATAGGCTCGCCCAGATTCTTGCTCACCTCTGCAACGATCTTCCAGTCGTTGTAGTGGGTGGTGGCTTCGACGATGGCTTTGGCGCGGGCAGCCGGGTCGCCGCTCTTGAAGATGCCGCTGCCGACGAAGACGCCATCGACGCCGATATGCATCATCAGGGCGGCGTCGGCCGGCGTGGCGATGCCGCCGGCGGCGAACAACACAACCGGCAGCCGGCCCAGGTCGGCGGTCTCTTCCACCAGCGCATAGGGCGCCTGAATCTCTTTGGCGTAGGTGAACATCTCGTCGCGCCGCATGGTCTTCAACCGGCGGATCTCGCCGAGGATGGCGCGGGCGTGGCGCACGGCCTCCACCACATCGCCGGTGCCGGCCTCGCCTTTGGAGCGGATCATGGCCGCGCCTTCGGAGATGCGCCGCAGCGCCTCGCCCAGGTTGCGCGCGCCGCACACAAACGGCACGGCGAAATCGCGCTTGTCCACATGATGCTCTTCGTCCGCCGGCGTCAAGACCTCGCTTTCGTCGATGTAGTCGATGCCGATGGCTTCGAGAATGCGCGCCTCGGCAAAGTGGCCGATGCGGCACTTGGCCATCACCGGGATGGTGACGCGCTCCATGATGCTCAGAATCAGCGCCGGGTCGCTCATGCGGGCCACGCCGCCCTGTTTGCGGATGTCGGCCGGCACGCGCTCCAGCGCCATGACTGAGCAGGCGCCGGCTTCTTCGGCGATGGCCGCATGTTCGGGCGTCACCACATCCATGATGACGCCGCCCTTCAACATCTGCGCCAACCCGCGCTTGAGTTCGTCGGTGCCGACTCGCCGCCCGTGTGTGGTCGCGCCCCGGCCGTTGATGCCGGCACCATGGGCTGCGCCTGCTGTGCCATTCCCGGCGCCGTTTTGCTTGATGTCGCTCATCTCTGCTGACTCCTTACGTATCTGGATATGCCCGCTGGCCTCGCCAGTCCAGGCAAACCACGTTTCACTTTGCTAACAGATGATTCTACCATCCGCAGCCCTCAAGTTTGACCTCCTGGCGCGACTGCCATCTGTGGCGCAATCGCAATCCTCAATCCAAAATCCAAAATCGTATAATCGTCCTGTGACCACCGGCAGACAAATACGGTTGACTTCGCTGGCCTCGTGCGCGGGTTGAGCGAGCAAGCTTGGCCCTGACGCCCTGGCGCACGTGTTGCGACCGCTTCAGGAACGATTCACCCCTGGCCTGTTCCCCAACCTGATCGTGGGACTGGGGCGCCCGGACGACGCAGCCGTGTACCGGCTGTCGGACGAGCAGGCTGTGGTGCAGACGGTCGATTTCTTTCCGCCCGTCGTGGACGACGCCTATCATTTTGGCGCCATTGCCGCCGCCAACGCCATGAGTGATGTGTATGCCATGGGAGGCGAAGTGGCCTTTGCGCTCAATTTGTGCGCCTTCCCGGAAAACCTGCCGGAGGAGATCATCGGTGACATCTTGCGCGGCGGCGCAGACAAGGTGCTGGAAGCCGGCGCAGCCATCGCCGGCGGCCACTCCGTGCGCGACAAAGAGCCGAAGTATGGTCTGTGTGTCACCGGCTTTGTCCATCCCGCCCGTCTGCTGACCAAAGGCGGCGCCCGGCCCGGCGACGCAGTGGTGTTGACCAAGCCGTTGGGCAGCGGCGTCATCACCACCGCCCTGAAACGCGAACAGGCCGACCCGGCCCACGTCGCGCAGGCCATCGATGTGATGAGCGCGCTCAATCGCGCCGCCAGCCGGTGCGCGCGCGAGGCTGGCGCTCACGCCGCCACTGACATCACCGGCTATGGATTGATCGGCCATGCGCTGGAAATGGCCGAGCAAAGCGGCGCCGCGTTTCGTTTCGACTGGCCGGCGCTCCCGTTCATGGCCGGTGCGTTCGACTATGCCCAACGCTGGATCTTCGCCGGCGGCGCCGAAACCAACGAGCGCGCTTACCAGCCATCCGTCGTGTTCGATCCGGCGCTGACGGACTGGCAGCGCATGTTGTTGTTCGATCCGCAGACCAGCGGCGGCTTGCTGGTTGCGCTCGACCCCGGCGCTGTCGATGGGTTCATCGCCGGCTGTCAGGCGCAGGGCGCGCGCGCCTGGGTGGTGGGCGATGTGATCCAGGGCCGGGGTATCGTGATCCGCGCCTAGTGGGGCGTGTTGCGTACTGCGTATTGCGCGATGCCGTCAATCGTCAATCGTCAATCGTCAATCGTCAATCCAAAATCCAAAATCCAAAATCCCATGAGCCTTCCCCGCATTCAAGTCAGTTCCAATCGTCGATTTCTTGTGACCGCTGAGGGTGATCCGTTCTTTTGGCTGGGCGACACGGCCTGGGAGTTGTTTCATCGCCTGACGCTGGCCGAAGCCGAGCACTATCTGGAAGTCCGTCAGCAACAGGGCTTCAACGTCGTTCAGGCTGTTGTGCTGGCCGAGCTGGATGGCCTGCGCACGCCGAACGCAAACGGCCACGTGCCGTTGCTGGGCGATGACCCAACCCGGCCCAACGAGTTCTACTTCCGCCACGTGGACAGCATCGTTCGGCTGGCGGCTGAAAAGGGCATCTACATCGGCCTGCTCCCCACCTGGGGTGACAAGGTGCATGGTGGGCTGTGGGGCATCGGGCCGGTCATTTTCAACGCTGAGAACGCGCGCATCTATGGCCGGTTCCTGGGCGAACGGTATCGCGCGGATACGAATATCCTTTGGATTCTGGGCGGAGACCGGCCGGCCGAGGGCTATGAAGCGGTGTGGGCTGCGATGGCCGCCGGCATCATCGAGGGGCTGGGCTACAGGCCGTTCTTCACCTATCACCCGCGCGGCGGGGCCAGTTCATCGGCGTGGTTGCACGATGCGGACTGGCTGGACATGAACATGATGCAGTCGGGCCACTGCCTGATCGACGCGCCGAACTGGGAGATGATCCGCGCCGACTACGAGCGCGCGCTGGCCAAGCCGGTGCTTGACGGCGAGCCGAACTATGAGCATCACCCCATCGACCCTTACCTGCGCGCGTGGAAGCCGGAGTATGGCCGCTTCACCGATTACGATGTGCGCAAGCAGGCGTATCGGGCGGTGTTTGCCGGCGCCTGTGGCCACACCTATGGCAGCCATTCTGTCTGGCAGATGTATGCGCGCGGACGCGAGCCGGTGACGTTTGCCACGCCGGCCTGGGATGAAGCCATCTATGGCCCCGGCGCGCGGCAGATAATTCACCTGAAAAATCTGATGCTGTCGCGCCCGTATCTGACCCGCATCCCCGCGCCGGAGATGTTGCCCGATGTTCCGCGAGTCTCGCTCGACGTTGATGCGAACGATCACCTGAACCCGGCCCGCGCAGCGCACCCCATGGCGACGCGCGACAGTGAAGGGCGCTATGCGCTGGTGTATTTCCCGCTTGCCGGCCAGACGTTGCAGGTAGACCTGAGCCGGCTGCAAGCGCCCATCCGCGCGGGCTGGTATGACCCGCGCACCGGCGATACACATGCCGCCGGCGTGTATGCGGCGGGCGCGGGCGTGGTTGCGTTTACCTCGCCGCTGGGCGGGCCGGATTGGGTGCTGGCGCTGGACGCAGCATGACGCGCCTGAAAGGCCAGGCGCAAGTAAAGACGCCGGCATGAGCCGGACACGTTCAGCCCGGATGGCATCGCGCCAGGGCGTGAGCGGCTGATGGCGTTGTTGGCGGAGCGCCATGCCGATGAGCCGGATGCGTTTTGCGCCAGCGTGTTCGATCTGCTTTTGCGCTATCGCGGAGAGGGTGAGCAGTTCGACGATATGGCGATGCTGGTCGTTGATGTGGACACGTCCGGTTTATAGTGGGGCGCATGTCGCCTGAATCATCGGCATCCACACAGACGCAATCCGCGCATCCATCCCGCCTGATTGCCGAGGTGGCGCTGTTCAATGATGCGCTGCCGGGCGCATTGACCTACCGTGTGCCGGAAGCGTTGCGCGAGCAGGTGATGCCAGGCGCAGTGGTGGTGGCCCCCTTGCGCAAGCGTCTGGCGGCCGGGGTGGTGGTCGCAGTCTCCACGTCCGGCGATGCGCCGGCGGGATATGCGTTGCGCGATCTGCACGCCGTGGCGCCGGTTGGCAATGCGAGACATGCCGGCCACGCGGACAGGGTCCGCAGCGACAGGCCGGCGCTGAACCCGGCGCAAATGCAGTTGGCCAGGTGGATGAGCGCCGAGTATCACGCGGCGTTGGGGCGTTGTTTTGCGCTGATGGTGCCGCCCGGCCTGACGCCCAAATCGGCCACAGTATACGCGCTGGCCGAGCAGGTGCTAGCGCGGACTTCGTCCGCCGGCGCGTCTGCGCCGGTTGACGCGGAATCGACTCATAGCGATGGGACTGTTCCCGATCTGGCCGGCCAAATCGTGGCGGTGTTGCGGCGACGCGGCCCCCTGCCGGCGTCGAAATTGCGCGCGGCTGTGCGCGCTGCCATGCGCGCTGCCATGCGCGCTGCCATGCGCCACACGCAGCCCGGCGTCCTTGAGCGCGGACAGGGGCCGCAACGTGCATGGCGCTTGGCGCTGAAGCGACTGGTGGCATCGGGCAGAGTGGTGGCGCAGGATGTGGCGACATTGCAGCCGGGGGCCGGCCGCCCGACGCGCACCGCCATGGCGCAGCTCGCGGTCTCGCCGGAAACGCTGGAGATCGTGCTGGCCAATCTGGAGGCCGATGCGGCGCGCCAGCCCCGGCGGGCCGATGCGCTGCGTCGGCGTGCCGATGCGCTGCGCTATCTGTTGGAGCGCAACGGCTTTGCCTGGGCGGACTGGATCAGCGCGGAGACGGGCGCGAATCGGGCCGATCTGGTGTGGCTGGCCGGGCGCAACTATGTGCTGTTGGGGGATGCGGAGCGTTGGCGTGATCCGCTGGCCGACATCGACTATGTGGTCAAGTCGCCGCCGCCGTTGACCGATGATCAACAGCGCGCCTGGGATGCGATTCGCACCGCCATGCTTGCCTCTACTGCCTCGCTCCCTGGCTCCTCCGCTTCTCCGCTCCCGCTCTCTCCCCCTCCGCTCGGTGAGCGTGTCGAACCGCCGGTCTTCCTGCTGCGCGGCGTCACCGGCTCAGGCAAGACGGAGATTTACATGCGGGCGGTGGAACTGGCGCTGGCGCAAGGCCGGGGAGCGATCGTGCTCGTGCCGGAGATCAGCCTGACGCCGCAGACGGCGCGGCGTTTTCTGGAGCGTTTTCCGGGGCGGGTGGCGCTGGTTCACAGCCGGCTGAAGGCTGGTGAACGCTACGACACGTGGCGGCGCATCTGGGCCGGCGAGTTGCCGGTGGTGGTGGGGGCGCGCTCGGCGCTGTTCGCGCCATTGCCGGATGTCGGCGTCATCGTCATCGACGAGGAGCACGATCCCTCGTACAAGCAAGGCGCGTCGCCGTACTATCACACGCGCGATGTGGCGATGGAATATGCGCGGATCGCCGGGGCCACGCTCATCATGGGCAGCGCCACGCCGTCGCTGGAGATGTGGCGCGCGGCGCTGTGGCGGACCCTACGGACAGGGTCCGCGTCCGCGATGCCATCCGCGCGGCCGTTTGAGCCGGCGCATGATGCGGCGCATGATGCGGCGCACGATGCGGCGCCCATCCCGGTGCGTTTGCTGGAGTTGCCCAACCGCGTGCGCGGGCACGCCAACCGGGTGGGGGATCAGCAGGCCCGGCTGGGCGTGACGACAACCGCCCGCCGCGAGACAGACGCAGTGCTGTATCAGCCCTTGCCGGATGTGCAGGTGGTGGACATGCGCGCGGAGTTGCGGGCCGGCAACATGAGCATGTTCAGCGGGGCGTTGCAGGTGGCGCTGGGCGAAACCTTGCAGCGCGGCGAGCAGGCCATCTTGTTTTTGAACCGGCGCGGCGCCGCGTCGTGCGTGATCTGCCGGGACTGCGGCCATGCCATGCGCTGCCCGCATGACGATTCGCCGCTCACCTATCACCACCCGATCGCCCAATCGTCAATCGCCAATCGCCAATCGCCAATCGCTCAATCGTCAATCCTCCGCTGTCACCAGTGCGACCACACGGAGCCGGCGCCGGCGGTATGCCCGTCGTGCGGCAGTCCGCGCATTCGCTATGTGGGCATTGGCACGCAGAGGGTTGAGTCGGCGATCATCGAGCAATTTCCACAGGCGCGGGTGGTGCGCTGGGACCGTGACGTGGCTGGGGCGGCAGGGCCTTCCGGCGCCGACCAGATGTTGCAGCGCTTTGTCAACCGGCAGGCCGATGTGCTGATCGGCACGCAGATGATCGCCAAGGGGCTGGACTTGCCGCTGGTGACGCTGGTGGGGGTGGTGCTGGCGGATGTGGGATTGTTTCTGCCCGACTTCCGCGCCTCGGAGCGCGTATTTGATTTGATCGAGCAGGTGGCCGGCCGGGCCGGGCGCGGGCTGCTGGCCGGCCGGGTGATCGTGCAGACGTATAACCCGGAGCATCCGGCCATTGCCTATGCGGCGCGGCACGATGTGGCCGGTTTTGCGCGCTATGAGCTGGCGCAGCGCCGGATGTTGAACCTGCCGCCCTTCAAGCGGCTGGTGCGTTTCGAGGTGAGCGACGAAGACAACGCGAAGGCGCGCCTGGCCTGCGAGATGCTGGCCCGGCAGTTGCGCCGGCGAGCGGCGCAGCCGGAGGATGTGATCGGGCCGGCGCAGGCGTATTTTGCGCGGCGCAACAATCGCTATCGCTGGCAGGTGCTGGCGCGCACAGCGTCTCCGCGCCGGCTGCTGGAAGGGCTGGCCGAGGTCATGCGCGCCACGCCGGGCCTGGTGGTCGATGTGGACCCGCTGAGCGTCTTGTGATTTTGGATCGATGAGGATGAGCGTGAACACAGGTGCGATCGATCGATTCGTGGAGAGTGAATGATGGTTGATATTCCCCAGGATGAAACCCAACTGGAGCAGCGCCTGACCGAGCCAACCGGCGCCACCGTGAACGCGGCGCGCGCGTTTGGCGGCGACCTGCTGATCCTGGGCGCCGGCGGCAAGATGGGGCCGAGCCTGGCCGTGCTGGCCCAACGCTCCCTGCAAGCAGCCGGCCTGCCGCATCGCGTCGTGTGCGTGTCGCGCTTCTCATCGCCGGCCGTAGCCGATGCCCTGCGCGCCGCCGGCGTGGAGGTGATCGCCGCCGATCTGCTGGCCCCCGGCGCGCTCGAGGCGCTGCCCGACGCCCCCAACGTCATCTACCTGGCCGGCATGAAGTTCGGCAGCACCGGCGCCGAGCCGCTCACCTGGGCGCTGAACGCGTTTCTGCCGGGGCTGGTGGCGCGCCGCTTTGCCCACGCGCGCGTGGTGGCGCTCTCCACCGGCAACGTGTACCCGTTTGTCCCCGTGATCAGCGGCGGGGCAACCGAGCAGACCCCGCCGGCTCCGCGCGGCGAATACGCCATGTCGTGCCTCGCCCGCGAGCGCATGTTCCAGCACGCCGCGCTGGCCTGGGGCGCGCGCGTCACCCTCATCCGCCTGAACTATGCCAACGATCTGCGCTATGGCGTGTTGCGCGACATCGCCGAGCGCGTGCTGGCCGGCGAGCCGGTCGATCTCAGCATGGGCGCGGTCAACGTGATCTGGCAGGGTGACGCCAACAATGTCATCCTGCAATGCCTGCCCCTGTGCGCCAGCCCGGCGCGCATTCTCAACGTGACCGGCCCGGAGACGGTACCGGTGCGCTGGCTGGCCGAGCAATTCGGCGCGTTGTTTGGTCGCGCGCCGGTGTTCGTTGGACAGGAAGGCCCCGACGCGCTGCTGTCGAACGCGGCGGAATGCTGCCGGTTGTTCGGCTACCCGCGCGTCACGTTGACGCAGATGATCGAGTGGACCGCCGGCTGGATGCAGCAGGGCGGGCGCTCGCTCGGCAAGCCCACGCACTTCGAGACCCGCGATGGCAAATACTGACCACGCGTGACCACGCGCCGACCTGTGGAGCATGACAATGATGAATCAGGCGCACCCGCTCGATCAGGCAACCTTGCGCCGGCGCTTGCTGGACGGCCTGGTCATCCCTGCGCACCCGCTGGCGCTGAATGCGGCGCGCAGGCTGGACGAGCGACGGCAGCGCGCCCTGTCGCGCTATTACATCGAGGCCGGGAGCGGCGGGCTGGCCGTCGGCGTGCACACTACCCAGTTCGCCGTCCGCCGGCCCGATGTGGGGCTGTACGCGCCGGTGCTGCAACTGGCCGCCGAGACGGCCCGCGAGTACACACCGCGACCGGTCTTGATCGCCGGGGTGATCGGGCCAACGCGCCAGGCTGTGGCCGAGGCGGAGCTGGCCGCCCAGGCCGGCTACGACGCGGTGTTGCTCAGCCTGGCCGGCCTGGGGGAGTGGAGCGCGTCGCAACTGCTGGCGCATTGCCGGGCTGTGGCCGAGGCCCTGCCGCTGATGGGGTTCTATCTGCAACCGGCTGTCGGCGGCATCCCCTTGCCGCGCGCCTTCTGGCGGCGCTTTGCCGAGATCGAAGCCGTGGTCGCCATCAAGGTGGCGCCGTTCAATCGCTACGCCACGCTGGACGTGGCGCGCGCGGTGATCGAGGCCGGCCGGCAGGACGACATCGCGCTGTACACCGGCAACGACGACGCCATCCTGTCCGACCTGTTGACCCCGTTTCATCTGCCCGA
>DAOTYS010000373.1:0-4854 GCA_034434575.1 Thermoflexales bacterium | reverse complement strand
CACTCAGCACTCAGCACTCACCACTCACCACTCAGCACTCAGCACTCACCACTCAGCACTCACCACTCAGCACTCACCACTCAGCACTCAGCACTGAACGATGAAGTTTCATCTGATCGGCGGGTTTCTCGGCAGCGGCAAGACCACGGCCATCATCGGCGCGGCGCGCCACTTGATCGCCCAGGGCAAGCGCGTGGGCGTCGTCACCAACGACCAGGGCAGGTACCTGGTGGACACGGCCTTCTTTCAAGCTGCCAATCTGCCAACAGTCGAGGTGACCGGCGGCTGCTTCTGCTGCAACTACGACGACCTGGGCGCCCGGCTGAGCCAGTTGAAGGACTCGGCTCAGCCGGACGTGATCTTTGCCGAGTCGGTCGGATCATGCGCAGATGTGGTCGCCACAGTGATCAGGCCGTTTCTGGAACTGGGCACGGCCAACCTGTCACTCGACACCTTCACCGTGTTCACCGACGCGCGCCTGTTGCGCCGCCGGCTGCTCGATGAACCGATGCCGTTCAGCGACGACATCGTTTACATCTTCGACAAGCAAATCGAAGAAGCCAACCTGTTGATCCTGAACAAAGCCGACCTGCTCAGCCCACAGCAGGCGTCTGACACTGCGCGCCTGGCCGAAGCGCGTTTCCCCGGCAAGACCATCCGCCTGCAAGACTCACGCCAGCCTGAGCAGATCGCGGCTTGGATCGCGTTGCTGGATTCTGGCGCGATCGCGCCGCCCCGCGCCGGCGTCGAGATCGACTACCAGCGTTACGGCACCGGCGAGGCGCAACTGGCGTGGGTGGACGAAGAGGTCAGATTCGAGGTTCCCGAAGGCGCGGCGCGCGGCGTCGTCCTGGCGTTCATCGGCGCCATTGCCGATCTGATCGACGCGCAGCGGGCTTCCATCGGCCACGTCAAATTCATGGCGCGCGGGAATGAGCCGGCCCAGGATATGAAAATCAGCCTGCCCACGCTGGCAGAACCGGACTGGCAGGAGCGCGTGCCGGCCATCCCAGGCACTCAGGTGACCCTGATGGTGAACGCGCGCGTCGAGATATCCGCTCAGGCGTTGCGCGAACTGATCGGTCGCGCAGCGCAGCAAGCCGCAGCGGAAGCCGGCGCAACATGGCGCGAGTCACACGTGTCTGCGTTTCATCCCGCCTTCCCCAGAATCCCGGAGTCTTTGAGACTCCGGGATTCTTAGCTAAGGGTTAAACGCGCTGCACAAAAGCCAGCGGCCCCAGCAGACCGAGCTGCCACAGGACAATCACCAGCAGCGCGGCCATCAACCAGAAGCCGGCGACAAACGCGGCGTCGCGCCAGGTGAACGTCATGCGGCGCAGGTCGGTGCGTGTGGGATACGCGCCAAACGCGCGCCCATCCATGGCCAGCGCCGCGCGCTCGGCCCGCCGAATGGCCGAGGCCAGCAACGGCACCGCCGTGCGCCAGAACATGTCCAGCCGGTCGCGCAGGCTGCCGGCGTCGCCCAGGCCGCGCAGTCGGTGCGCTGCGCGAATGACGTTGAGTTCGTGGCGCAGCAATGGCGCAAAGCGCAGGGCGGCCATCGCCGCGTAGCCGGCGCGATAGGGCAGCCGGGCCTGCTGCACCAGCGCGCGCGCAAAGTCGTGCGCGTCGGTGGTCAAATTGAAGATCATCGTCAGGGCGACAAACGCAAAGATGCGCAGGCCGGCAGTCAGTCCCAGAAACACAGCGCCCTCGTGAATCATCCATCCGCCGGCGTCAAACCACACCGGCGTGTGCGCCACCAGCTCGCGCCGCACCACCCAGGGATAGAACAGCAGGAATCCGATCACGATCAAACCCGCCGGGGCCAGCGCCCGGAGCAGGCGCGCCACAGAGACCCCGCCAAACAGCGCCAGCGCAGCCAGCGCCAGGCCGGCCAGCGACAGCGGCGCCCATGCGTCGGTCGTGAGGGCCACAAACACCATCGCCGGCAACACCGCCGCGATTTTGCTAAGCGGGTTCAAGCCGGCCAGACCCCGCGCTTCAGTGACAGCCATAGCAGCGTTCATTGCCTAACGCGCCGCCTGCGCCAGCGCGCCGGCGGCTTCCCGCTCAGCTCGGGCGGCCACAGCCCAGAAGTCCTCAGCGGTCAGGGCGTTGAAGTCCAGCCGACGCGCCAGACGCGCCAGCGGCGGCAGATCGAGCCGCACCGCCATCAGAACATCTGGCTGACTGAACACCTGTCGGGTTGGGCCATGCAACGCCACGCGCCCGTCGCGCATCACAGCAACATGGCGAGCATGTTCAGCCGCCAGAGCCATGTCATGGGTGACAATCACAATCGTGCGCCCCTCGGCGTGCAGGCCGCGCAACAAAGCCATCAGCTCGCCGGCGGTGTGCTGATCCTGCCCAAACGTCGGCTCGTCGAGAATCAAGATTTCCTGATCGCGCATCAACATGGCCGCCACGCTCAGCCGGCGCTTCTCGCCAAAGCTCAAGGTGAAAGGATTGACCCCGGCATATTGCGCCAGCCCGAAGCGCGTCAGCATCTCTTCGACGCGCTGCTCGATCTCCGCGCGCGGCAGTTCAGAGCGGCGCAGACTGAAGCGCAGCTCGTCGGCGACCGTGTCGGTCACAAACTGATGCTCCGGGTTCTGAAAGACAAACCCCACCTGGCGCGCCAGAGCTTGCGCGGACAACGAGGCGGCATCGGCGCCATTAATGAACACGGCGCCGCGCGGGGGTGTCAACATGCCGGCCATGCAGCCGGCCAGCGTTGTCTTGCCGGCGCCATTCGCGCCCACAATCGCCAGAAAGTCATGCCGGGGCACGCACAGATCAACCTGATCGAGCGCAACGCGCGACCCGTAGCGAAAGGATAAGTGACGCGCGCAGAGAGCGGGCTGGTCGGACAACACTTCGGGCGATGGACCGGGCGATGGATTTGGCGATGGGGACTGATTGCAAGAGGATGGCGCCGTTTGAACCACGAGCGGCGCGCCGGCGCGCCGCATCTGCCGGCGCAGCAATTCATCCGCCTCATCCAGCGTGACCGGCACAGGGCGCGCACCCAGCCGGCGCGCGAGCAGACTGACCTGCGGCATCCACACGCCCAGCCGGCGTAGTTGCTCGAAATGCTGATCGAACACCTGATGCGGGCTGCCATCGGCGACGATGCGCCCCTGTTCGCCCATGACCACCACGCGATCGACCAGTCCCATGAGCGCGTCCAGGCGATGCTCGATGATGACCAGCGTGTGCCGGCCGGCGCGTTTGAGGGCGGCAATCTGGGCAAACACATCGCGCGCGCCGGCGGGGTCGAGGTTGGCCGTTGGCTCGTCGAACACAAGGGCCTGGGGTTGCATGGCGAGCAGCGCCGCCAGCGCCACCCGTTGCTTCTGGCCGCCGCTCAGTTGCCAGACTTTGTCGTAGCGCCGACCGGCCATATCGGCAGCCGAAAGAGCGGCATCGATACGCCGGTCGATTTCAGCCGGCGGCGTGCGCAGATTCTCAAGGCCGAAAGCCAGTTCGCTCTCGACGTCGAGCATGACGAACTGCGCGTCCGGGTCCTGAAAGACCACGCCCACACGCCGGGACAACGCGGCGACATCGGCCTCTCGCGTGTCCACGCCATCGACCAGCACCCGCCCCCCAAAATCGACATCCAGGCTGTTGGGAATCAGCCCGCTGAGCGCCAGCGCCAGCGTGCTTTTGCCGCAGCCGCTCGGGCCGAGCAACAGGACCGACTCGCCGTCATGCAAGGTGAGATTGACGCGCGACAGCGCCGGCTGTCTGCGGCCGGGATAGCGCACCGTGAGGTCTTCGACGCGGATCACAACGTTCTACCGGATGAGCGTTTGCAAATCGCCCCATGCGAGAACGGCGATGATCACCATCATGACAGCGCCCAGGCCCACGTAGCGCCAGCGCCAGCTCGTGTTCCACAGCCGGCGCACATTGAGCAGAATGGTTGTGGCGGCGACGGCGTCGATCGCCAGCGCAATCAGCGCGGACAGCCCGCCGGACAGACCGACCAGCGGCAGCAGAAAGGGCAGGACGATGTAACGCACGGTGCAGCGCAGCGCGACGAACGCCAGCGAACCGGTGAACAGGCGATCGCCACAGGCCACGTCCGCGGCGCGATTGTCTACGGCGCAGGCGACAGTGGCGCAGAAGGTGTTGTCGGCGTCTTTGGAAATGGCAGGTGTTGTGTCAGACACGGCGTTCCCTCTCCCGGCCCAGTGCAGTGCTGGCCAGCGCGCCGGTGCGCGCCACGGCGTCGGCCAGGAAACGCGCCACCACAGCCACTATCACGAACCCCAGCGCCGAAAGGCCAACAGCAGCAACCAGCACCAGCGGCTCGATTTGCGAGACGCGCAGGCTGAACAGCACCAGCAGAAACTCGACCAGGCCGGCGACCAGGCCCATCAGGGCAACACGAAGCAGGCTGAAATGGCGATAGCGATTGACCAGCCAGCAGGCAGCTTCACCGATCGCGCCGGTGAGCGCCCCAATGCCCAGCACCAGCAATCCGTAGGGCGTGAATGGAATGGCAACCAGACCGCTGACAAGGCTGACGAACAAAATCGCGCCGGGCTTGCGCAGGGTGTAGGCGGCAAACGCCGCCGGCATGAAGAACAGGCCGGTAAGCGCCGAGCGCGCCAGAACGCCCAGGCTCAACACAGCGGCGTACAGGTACGTGAACGGCACGAGCAACACGGCAAACGCCATGGCCAGCACGGCTGCGGTGAGAAGCTCGCGGGTGCTCCACCGCGCGCGCGCAGTTTTTGCAAGCGCGGGATAGTCGGTTGAGTTGGTCTGCATCCTATTTTCCTTCGGGGCGGGATCTGTCTGCGCCCTGCATTGCACTGGATTGAGATTATATCAAACAAA
>DAOTYS010000372.1:0-5194 GCA_034434575.1 Thermoflexales bacterium | reverse complement strand
CTTGCCCGATGAAATCAGCGCCGACCTGACGTTGCGCGTCGAGGCGCTGCGCCGGTGGCGCAGGATGGGGTCGCACGACGGGGCGCAGGCCGGCGCCGACGCTCGCGCGCTGGCGCGCATCGAGCGATTGGCGGCTCAGTGGCGAAAGATGCTTGGCGCGCCCGGCCCTGCGATCCCAACTGACGATTCGCCGCCCGATCCCTGCGACGTAGGGCGCATGATTGCGCTGGCCTATCCCGATCGCGTGGCGCAACAGCGCAACGAGGGATCGGGTCGCTATCGACTGGCACTGGGCCGGGGGGTGCGGCTGCCGGAGCATGACGCGCTGGCCGCGCATGAGTGGCTGGCCGTCGCGCACGCCGACGCCGGCCAGCAGGGCGAGGGGCGGGTGTATCTGGCGGCGCCGCTGCGCCCGGAGGATTTGCAGCCATACCTCACCGAGCGCGAAGTGGTGGGGTGGGACGCGCGACAGGGCGCGTTGATTGCGCAGCGCGAATGGCGTGTGGGCGAATTGACGCTGGCGACGCGCCCTTTGCCCCAGCCGGCCCGCGCGCAGCGCATCGCCGTGTTGTGCGACGTGATCCGCCGCGAAGGATTGGATCTGCTGGGTTGGACCGATGCGGCTCGCCAGTGGCAGGCCCGCGCGCAGAGTGTGCATCTCTGGCGCGGCGATCCCTGGCCCGATGTGTCCGACCCGGCGCTGCTGGCCAACGTCGAGGCATGGGCCGGGCCGTGGCTCGATGGCGTGACAAAGCGGGCTGATTTCGCGCGTCTGGATGCGCTGACGCTGTTGCAACGCTGGATGCCCGGCCCGTTGCGGGCGCAGCTCGAGTCGCTTGCGCCGGAGCGATTGGCTGTGCCAAGCGGCTCTCACATCCGTTTGCGCTATGCGATGGACGGTTCGCCGCCGGTGCTGGCGGTGAGGATTCAGGAGATGTTTGGATTGGAGGACACGCCGACCGTCAACGAGGGCCGGGTGAAAGTGCTGGTGCATCTGTTGTCGCCGGCGCAGCGCCCGATTCAGGTCACGCAGGACCTGCGCAGCTTCTGGCGCAACACCTATCCCGTGATTCGCAAGGAGTTGCGCGGTCGATATCCGAAACACGCCTGGCCCGATGACCCGTGGAATGCGCCACCCACGCGCAAGCCGGCGCGCCCGGCGCGGTGACAGTGACAGTTCAGGTAAGATTCCCGGAGTCTTTAAGACTCCGGGAATCTTAGGGAATCTTAGGGATCTTACGGCTGGGATAAATCTCACGCGAGGGTTGTATATGGCCGGCACACATGCGTTGACATCCGGCATCCGGGGCCATTCGCTTGCGAAGGGGTCGCGCTGGCTGGCGGCCGGCCTGTGCGCAAGTGCGTTGGGATTGGCTGCCTGTGGCGCAGAGGAACCGCCACAGGCAGCTATCACTCTTGGCGTCACGATGGTCGTGACACTGCATCCGCCGACAAGGACGCCTGAGCCGACTCTGACTGCGCCTGCGACAGAGATACCAACACCCGGCCCGCAATCGGAGCAGACGCTCAAGTCGGCCTACGAGGCGGCGCTCACCGTGCAGTCAGCGGAAGCGTTGCTGGAAGAAGTGGCCGCGCGCATCCAGGATGGCAAGCTGGCCGGCTTCACGGGGCTGGTGGCGGTGGCTGCCGCGCAGGCCATGCTGTCGCCGGCCCAACGCGCGTTCGAGCAGCCGGCCCCGCTGCCAGAGCTGGCGCCGGTGTGGGAGCAGGGCGCGGCCGCAGCCGGCGCACTGGCTGGCGTGGTGGAACGCTGGACGGAACGGAAGATCGGGGCGAGCGACGTGCCGGCGGAGCTTGAGCCGGTGCGCGCGCAAATCGCTGAGATGGAGCTGGCCGCGCGCCAGATCATTCTGGATCGCTTCAACCTGAACCCGGCCAGGCTGGATGAGTGGCGCGCTGCGACGCTCAGGGCGCTCGAGGCCGGTCGGCGGCAGGCGCTGGGCGAGTGACGATCGCGCTTGCGTGAGCGCGGCGATCAACGCGGCGGGGATGCGCCCTTGCGACGCCGGCGTTTGGCCGGCGCGTGGCCAGGTCGCTTATCCTCGGCCGGCGCCGCCTCGGTCTGCATGTAGGCCGGCGACATGAACCAGGCGACGCACAACCCGTACACCCGGCCATTCGGGTCGGCCGGCTCATTCAGCAAATCTTCTTCCAGTTGCTCCACGCGCTCCGCGTACCAGCGCGCGCGCTCGGCGGACAGGCGCGCATGCGGGAAGCCGATGATGGTGATGGCTTCACTGCGCTCGTCGGTCAACGCATCGGCCAGCTCGCCGCGCGCAGTGTTCATGATGTCCATTGGCACGGCGCCTTTGTCCACCAGCTCCGGCGGGAGGTCGAATTGAAAGATGCGCGCTGTGCGGGTGTAGTACTTGGAAATGATGCCATTGGTCACCCGCCGGGCCACCACCTGCGCCAGCCCGGCCGCTTCGAGCACGCGCAAGTGATAGCCGATGGCACCGGGCGACGCCTTGAGCCGGTCGGCGATTTGCTTGGCTGTGGCCGGCTGCGCGCGGATGACGCCCAGGATGCGCGAGCGCACTGGATCGCTGACGGCTTTGAACTGCTCCAGTGTGGTGATGGCCAGCGACTTGGGCAACTCTGGCATCTCGACCGGAATATCGTGGGGCAGGGCGGGCAGTGTGTTGCTCTTGTCCTCTGCGGCTGATCTCGCCCTGGCGCGTTGCGGATTCTGGCGCGACATGCTCTGGATAAACCTCTGGATAAACCTCGTTGCGTGTGATGAACCCGGCGAATGGGATGCGCCGTGTTGAGTGACAGTCTATCTCGATTTCAGTCTGTTGCCGCGCTGCTTGCGGCGGCAATGGCCGGGTCTACTTCGGGCGCTCGGATCGAAGCCGTGTGGTCCGGCAGGATATCTTCAGCGTCGCGCACCGGCCTGATCAGATAGCCAAATGCGCCGACTGCGGAGATGGCCGCTCCGGCCAAAATCATCATCAGCGCCATGCCGGCGCCGGGGCCTGCGCCGACCAGACCGCCAAACGTCTGCGACAGCCAGGTGTCGGCGCGCATGGCCGGCTCGAGCGCCTGATCGGCCAGCAGGCCGGCAATCACGGGCGTGATGGGCTGTGTGGCCCAGGCGATCAGACGCCGGGCTGCGAACACGCGCCCCTGCACGTCTGGCGCCACTTTGGATTGCCAGATTGCCTGATTGGAGCCGTTGATGGTGGGAATCAACAGCGCGCCGAGGAACGAGGCTGCGGCCCAGACGACGACGCCCTGACCCAATCCCATGAGCGTGGCGCCCAGCAGGCCGGTCAACACGTGGCCGAGCAACACGCCGTGCATGCGCCGCTTGAATCCGCCCCACACGCTCAGCAGCACGCCGCCCACGATGCCGCCAATGGGGCCGACGGTCTGCACGGCGCCGAAAGCGATCTCGCTGTTGCCGGTGCGCGACAGAATCATTGGCGCTGTGACGGTGATGGCAAGGCCGGCGAATAAGTTGCCGAACAGGAACACGAGTTGCACGCCGAGCAGGCTGGGCCGGGCGAAGATATAGCGGAAGCCGTAGGCGGCCTCTTTCACGATGCCGCCGCGGCTTTCGCGCCCGGCCTCGGTGACGGGGGGTTGCGGCACGAACACGATCGCCAATGCCAGGACGGCGAACACGAATGTGATGACGTCGATGGCCAGGATGCCGAGCAGGCCGATGACCGGCAACAGCGCGCCGGCCAGCAATGGCGCCAGCACGCCCGGCCCCATTTCCATCAGCGACATCAGGCCATTGGCGCGCCCAAGCTGCTGTTTGGGCACCATCAGGCTGATGCTGGCTGAGTAGGCCGGCCATTGGAAGGCGTTGAAGACGCCCATGATGGCCGAGGCCAGGTAGAGATGCCAGACGGCCAGCGCGTCCGCGGCCTGTAGCGTCAGCAACAGAATGGTGGCGGCGCCGGCGCCGAGGTCGCTCAGCATCATCATGAGCTTGCGGTTGTGGCGGTCGATGAGCACGCCGGCCACCGGCGAGATGAGCAGGAAAGGCGTGATGAAAAACACCTGCACCAGGCCGAGCGCAGTGGCGCTGCCGGTTTCCTGGAAGGCCCAGATGGTGATGGCGAATTGCGTCATCTGGGTGGCCAGGATCGACACGATCTGGCCGATCCACACGACGATGAACGCGGTCATGCCGCTGATGGGCTTGCGGGCCGGCGTTGACATGGAGCGCGCCTCCTGTTGGCGCGCCGCGATTGCGGCGCAACGTGCTAATTTTACAGTACGATGTGCGCTTGTAGCACGTATGGGAGTTCGTGTCAATGGGGCCGCCTCTGTGATTCGCCCTGCGACACGATTAGAACATATGTTCTGATAGAATGCTGCCATGCGTCCCATACCCGGATCGAATACACCGTCAGACCGGATTCAACCGGCGGTCGCCTGGCTCGCGTCGCTGCGATGGGCGTCCAGCCGGCGCGCCCACACGCTGGCGCTGAATCGGGCTGCCGGGATCATTCTGCGGGTCAACCCCGCCAGCCTCGACCGCTTCACTCGCGCGCGCCTGTGGCAATACGTGGACTGGACGCGCCTGAACGCCAGAATGGCGCGGGCCATCGTGGCGCGCCTGGACGATGCGCCCGGCCAGCGCGCCGAGGTGCTCAGCGCCCTGCAGGGGGTGATTCGCCAGGCGCGGGCGGCTCGCAAGCGGCGGCCAGTGGCGTTATAGTTTGTTAGACTTCGGCAATCTTGAGGACACACCATGAAATACCGCACATTTGGCCGGCTGGGCTGGCAGGTTTCGGAGATCGGGTTTGGCGCGTGGGCGATCGGCGGCGGATGGGGCGCGCAAAAGGACGAGGACTCGCTGGCGGCCCTGCATCGCGCGCTCGACCTGGGCGTGAACTTCATCGACACGGCGCTCGGATATGGCAACGGCCGCAGCGAGCAATTGATCGGGCAGGTGTTGAAGCAGCGCAAAGGGGAGCGCGTGTATGTGGCGACCAAGATTCCGCCGGCCCCCGGCCCCTGGCCGCCCAGCCCTTACGATCGCGTCGAGGATCGCTACCCCGAAGCCTATCTGCGCCGGCAACTGGAGCAGTGCCTGCGCAATCTGGACGTGGAGTGCATCGATGTCTTGCAGTTGCACACCTGGACGCGCGCCTGGAACCGCAATCCGGTGGCGCTGGAGATTCTGCGCCAGTTCCAGAAGGAAGGCAAGATT
>DAOTYS010000371.1:0-2218 GCA_034434575.1 Thermoflexales bacterium | reverse complement strand
CAATTTCATCCAGATAGACCAATGGATAGTCGGACAGCCGAATGAGGTTCCACAAGTCGCCGTAGCTGGGATAATCATAACGTGGGCGCGCGAAAATTACGTCAGTCATTGTCGTCCCCCGAAACGGGTCGAGCCATTCTGTCTGCCAGCCGCGCCAGCGTTTCGCGGCTGGCGCGCTTCGTCTGTATCTCGCCGTCCGTGATCACCGGCGGCGCTGGGGGAATGAACGGCGCCGGCGCCGCCTCGCCAAACAGCGCCGCCGCTATCTGGTCGAACCCGTGTTTGGTTTCGGTTACAACGCCACCGACCGGATTGGGATTGATCACGCGCCACATGTGCGGCGCGGCCTCGGCGTCGAGCGGCGAAATATATACCAGCTTGCCATTGCCGGCGCGCGGATACAGGCGTCCGGTGATCGTCCCGTGAACGTTACGATTGCCCGCCCAAAGCGCTTGCGCCAATACATCGCCCGGCTTGGGCGAATTGATAATGCCGGCCTTCACCTCGTTATCTTGATTGCTGCCGCAGCATCCCATATAGCCTCCGAACTGCATGCGAATATAATCAACCGTCGGCTGGTAGTGTGAGCCGCGAATGAAATCGCGGCTGCGACTGCCGGCGAGCGTGTAATGAAACAGCGGCTCTGGCAGATGAACCGGACAGACGCCTGACTTGCGCACGAGCGCCCAGTAGAAGGCCGTGTCTTCGGCGCCGGGCAGATGCTCGTTAAAACCACCGGCGTCTATGGCGGCTTCAGCGGGTATGAGCGTGGTGATCACATGCCACTGCCAGCTCTCGCACCACGGTTTGGCTGGCGCGCGCTTTATCTCAACCCCCTCCCACCAGTCAGTGTACACATATTTGCGCCGCGCGCTGCTGCCGCCGGCGGCGCCCCAGGCGCGCAGCGTCGCTTCTACAAACGTTGGTTCGATCCAGTCGTCGGCGTCTAAGAAAACGACAAACGGCGTCTTGACTTGGGATAGCAGCGCGTTTCGTATCGCCGCCGGCCCACGACCATCCTCGTCGGTCTGTGCCAGCCATCGCACTGGCACCGTTTGGCGCTCAACCGAAGGCAGACAGCGGGTCTCGTAGAACTCCACGTGCGCCGGTGCGACCGGCGTGATGATCGTCACGTCAACCACGATGATAATCCCCGTCAAACACGGCGCGCCGCAGCCGGTGCACATCATAACCATAGCGCGTATGATCAAGGGCACCTGGATAATCAGGCAGCCAGAACGCGCGGCGCGCCTGTTTATCTCGATACCAGACGTTTACGGTGGCATCGAATATCTCCCAGGTGCCGTCAACGCGCACCTCGACCCAACCGTGTCCCGCCGCTTCGCGCAAGCGCCAGTCTAAGCCCAGCGCCGTATAAATGCGGCCTTGCGCCACCGGCACGGTGCCGCAGTGCTGGGCGACCTGACGGGCAAACGCCAGCGCATCAGTTGGCGGCGCGGGCTGCTCATGATACGGCGCATTGGTGGCCACGATATACATGCCGCACAGCGCTTTGAGCCGCGCCGGATTTTCATCATCAAACCACGCCGGCAGACGTTCGACATCTGAACAGTACGCCGCCACGCGCGCCAACAGGTCGGCTTCCTGTTCAAGCCCAACAGCGAAGTAGGCCAGCGGCGGGATGGGTAACGGCGTCGTTTCGTCATAGGCCAGCGGCGCGCCATAAGCGCGTGACTGTGCGCCGGTCGGGACAATGCGCGTCAGCGGCAGCAGGATGACCATCGCCGCGCCAGCGACAAACATGCTGATGAAAACCGCGAGGGCGAACCACTCCCCGGACGAGCTGCGTGGTTTGATCTCGACCATCTAACACTCAACCTCTGCTTGGGTGGTGGGAGACCGCGCTCCCACCACCCCATAACCACTACACAACAACCAGGAACCGGCGTTAGCTGCGGGTGCTGACGCCGCCGGCGGCATAGAAGCTGCTGCCCGGAATGGCTTCGCGGATTGGCGCATAGAAGGTGTACTGCACGTCGTCCAGGCGTCCGGCTAGGAACGGCGTCTCTAGGATGAGCCGGAACTGGGCGCCGATGTGGTACTCGACGCACAGGCCGGTCGAGCGGTAACTCACGATGAACATGCCGTCATTCATCGTGATGACCGTTTCGGGGTCAACGAAACCGGCGAATTCGGCTGCATACGGGTTGTCCAGCTTGAAGTACTCCAGTCGCAGCAGCGGCACGCCGTCCCAGGA
>DAOTYS010000370.1:0-8194 GCA_034434575.1 Thermoflexales bacterium | reverse complement strand
GCCGGCGACTTCAACATGACCGACCGCTGCGCACATTACCGCCGGGTGACGGCAAACTACCGCGACGCTTTTCACGACGCCGGCTGGGGATTTGGATTCACCTTCCCCGACTTCAGCAGTCCGAACGCTTTGCCGCGTGGATTGCCCCGCGTGGCCTTGCCGTTGCCGCTGCTCACGCGCATCGACTATGTGTTTTACAGCGAGCATTTCCAGGCCGCCGAAGCGTTGGTGTGGCCGTCGGCCGGCGGCTCTGACCATCGGCCTGTGCTGGCGCGGCTGGCCATCGTTCGCCAATGAACTATGATTGCCGGCGAAACAGGAGCAATGATCCCCATGACCAATCCATCAACCCAATCCGACCCGTCTGCGCCTCTGACAGCGGGCGCGCACACGCGCCGCGAGATCTTCAGTCAGCCCGAAAGCTGGCAAGGCGCGGTGAACGCCGTCATGGCCAGCCGCGCATTGTTGAGCGAGGGCTACTACCAGAATTCTGCCCGGCCCCTGCTCTTCGTTGCGTGCGGCTCGCCGTATTATCTGGGCCTGAGCGCCGCGTCGGTGTATCGCGCGCTCACCGGCAAGGTTGCCTCTGCGGCGCCGGCGTCGGAGGTGTTGTTCAACTACAACAGCGTCGTGGCGCGCGGCGCGGCCCCGCTCGTCGTCGCCGTCAGCCGGAGCGGTGAGACCAGCGAGTTGCTGGCTGCGTGCCGCAAATTGCGCGCGGCCGGCAGCCCCATCCTGGCCATCACAGTCGCGCTGCAATCGTCATTGCATCGTCTGGCCGATCTGGCTGTGACCATTCCCAATGCGGACGAAAAGAGCGTGGCCCAGACACGCTCGTTCAGCGCGATGTTGATCGCCGCGCTGGGCGCCATCGCCGTGGCCGGGCGCGACGAAGCCGCGCTGGCCGGCTTGCAGCAGGCTGCGCGACAGGCCGGAGACTATCTGGCGCGCGTCGATCAACCAATGCGCGATCTGATCGCGCGCGGGATTCAGCAGGTGTACTTCCTCGGCTCGGGGGCGCGCTACGGCCTGGCCAGCGAAGGCGCGCTGAAGATGAAGGAGATGTCGCTGACCAATGCCGAGCCGTTCCATTTCCTGGAGTTCCGGCATGGGCCGCAGTCGATGGTGGACGAGCGCACATTGGTGGTTGGGCTGGTGTCGAAACACGCCGCGCAGGAGGAACTGCAAGTGCTGCGCGAAATGCGCGCATTGGGCGGGCACGTGTTGGCGATTCAACCTGCCGCCGCCACACAGGACGGAACAGAATCGGCAGGCATTGCGGTGATGGAGATCGACCCGGCGCTGCCGGAGATCGCGGCGCTGCCGTTCTATATGCCGCCGATGCACTTGCTGGCGCACTACCAGGCCATGAGCAAAGGGCTGGATTGCGACAGCCCGCGCAACCTCAAGCACTTCATCAGCCTGCCGAACCTGTGAAGAACGCGCGCGCTCCAACCACGAGCCGGGAGCGTGACAACCTGAGAACTTGAGAACCCGCGCCCCCGCGCCCCGCGCCCGCCCACCGCCGCGCTTGACAGGGCCAAAAAGCGGTGATAGGATCAAATTATCCGATTCATCGGATTAATTCGACAAATACAGCTCGGACCGAAAGCCATGTTGCTTGACAAGCTCGACTCTGATCTCGTGCGCTATATCGTCGAACGCGAGTTCCGGCCAGGAGACCGGCTCCCTCCGTTGGAGGATATCAGCAAAGAGCTGGAGATCAGCATCGGCAAGCTGCGCGAACAACTGGAGGCGGCGCGCAGCATGGGTCTGGTGGATGTCAAGCCCCGCATTGGCATCCGTTTGTCGGAATACAGTTTTCTGGCCGCCGTCCGTTTCAGCCTGCTCTACGCCCTCGCCTCAGATGCGAACCAGTTCGAAGCCTTCAGCGCGCTGCGCAACCACATCGAGTCTGCGTTTTGGCGCGAGGCCGTGCAACGATTGACCGCCGAAGACCACCAGCGACTGCAAGCCATCATCGCCCAGGCGTGGGCGAAACTCGACGGGCATCCGATCCGCATTCCGCACGCCGAACACCGCCAGTTGCACATGACCATCTTCAGCCGGCTCAACAACCCGTTCGTCACCGGCCTGCTGGAGGCGTACTGGGAGGGGTATGAGGCGGTGGGGTTGAATGTGTTCTCGGACTATCAATATCTGCGCGAGGTATGGACGTATCACGAAGGGATGGTCAACGCGATTGTGGAGGGAGATCTGGACAAAGGACATCAGTTGTTGATTGAGCATACTGAGCTGTTGCAGCAACGAGAAGCGCGCCGAACGCCTGCGCGCCGGGCTGCTCAAGCGCGAGGCGGCAACGGGACAGGCAACAGCTCAGCCGGCCCCAATGGGAGGCGCAAAAACACTTGAGTTGGAGACAGGCCGACAAGGCGCGATGGCGCCGCGCCGGCCGCATTTTCTGTTGTGAATGTGTCAAGGCAAGGAGAACAGAAGGAGATTTGAGATGATTGCTTCAGCACGGCCCGACCAACAAGCCGGCCTCCATGAAGAGGCGTTGGCCAGTCGTCCGCCTGTCATCAATGACTTTTCGATCAGCGTGGCGACCAAAAACGGCTCCGGCAGCCAAACCGCCAATACCACATTGTTGCGCGCGCTGTTCAAGATGGGCATCCCGGTCAGCGGCAAGAATTTGTTTCCGTCGAACATCCAGGGCATGCCCACCTGGTACACCATCCGGGCCAGCAAAGACGGCTTCGTTGCGCGCAGACCGCACGCAGAAATCGTGGTCACGCTCAACCCGGCCACAGCGATTGAAGATTATCAATCGGTGCAGCCGGGCGGATTCTTCATGTACGCCGACGACATCAAAGTGCAATTGAATCGAAGCGACATCTCGCACTACCCCATCCCGGTCAAAAGGCTGGCCACCGAGAACGAGAAGGAACCCAAACTGCGCACGTATGTGGCAAACATGGTCTACGTCGGCGCGCTGGCGCAACTGCTGGGCATCGACCTGGCCGATATCGAAAGCGCCCTGCTCTTCCACTTCAAGGGCAAGCGCAAGCCGGTGGACTCGAACATGAAAGTCGTGCGCCTGGCCCACCAGTGGGCAGCCGACAACCTGATCAAGACCGATCCGTTCCGGGTGGAGAAGATGAACGCCACGGACGGATTGATCATGATTGACGGCAACACCGCCGGCGCGCTGGGCGCGATCTACGGCGGCGTCACGTTCGCGGCCTGGTACCCGATCACGCCGGCCACCGGTGTGGCCGACGCGTTGAACTATTTCCTGCCAAAACTGCGCACAGACCCCGACACCGGCCTGCCCACCTACGCCATCGTGCAAGCGGAGGACGAACTGGCGGCGCTGGGCATGGTGGTGGGGGCGGGCTGGGCCGGCGCGCGCGCCATGACCTCCACCTCCGGGCCGGGCATTTCACTGATGACCGAGTTCACCGGCCTGGCCTACTTCGCCGAGACGCCGGCGGTGATCTGGGACGTGCAGCGCATGGGGCCGAGCACCGGCATGCCCACGCGCGTGTCGCAAGGCGATGTGCTGAAAGTGTATTTCCTCGGCCACGGCGACGCCAAACATCCCTGTTACCTGCCCGGCAACGTCAAGGAGTGCTTTGAGTTCGGTTGGCGCGCGTTCGATCTGGCCGAGCATTTGCAGACGCCCGTGTTCGTGCTGAGCGACCTGGACCTGGGCATGAACCAGTGGATGAGCGAGCCGTTCGAGTATCCCGATCAGCCCATCGAGCGCGGCAAGGTGCTCACCGCCGAGGACGTGAAGCGGCTGGGCGGGTTCGCCCGCTACCGCGATGTGGACGGCGACGGCATCGGGTATCGCACCCTGCCGGGCACGGATCATCCCCTGGCGGCGTACTTCACGCGCGGCACCGGCCACAATGAGCGCGCCCATCTCTCGGAGCGGCCCGAGGACTGGGAGAACAACATGGCCCGTCTGGGCCGCAAGTTCGAGACCGCGCGCAAACTGATGCCGAAGCCCATCGCTGAGTATGTCGAAGGGGCCGAGATCGGCGTCATCAGCTACGGCTCGGCAGACCCGGCGGTCGAAGAGGCGCGCGCGCTGCTGGCGCGGGCCGGAATCAAGACCTCGTATCTAAGATTGCGCGCGCTGCCGCTCGAACAAACCACCACCGACTTCATTGCGGCGCACCGGCGCTGCTACGTTGTGGAACTGAACACCGACGCGCAGATGCTCCAGTTGCTTCGCTTGCACGCGCCGGAGTTTGCGACGCGCCTCGTCGCCGCCAACCATTCGGATGGTCTGCCGCTGACCGCAGAGTGGATCAGCGCGGCGATCCGCTCGGGCGAAGGCGCGGCGATTTAAGGCGATTTAAGGAGACTGTGAGATGGGAACGGCATCACTTCAAAAAGCAAACGTGATCGGTTTGCAGAAAGTCGACTACAAGGGCAATGACTCGACGCTGTGCGCCGGCTGCGGCCACGACTCGATCGCCTCGCAGATCATCACCGCCTGCTACGAGATGGGCGTCAAGCCGGAGAACGTCATCAAGCTGAGCGGGATTGGCTGCTCCAGCAAAAGCCCGGCCTACTTCATGAACCGGGCCTGGGGCTTCAACACGCTGCACGGGCGGATGGCCGCCGTCGCCACCGGCGCGCTGACGGCCAACCACAAGCTGATCGGCATCGGCGTGAGCGGCGACGGCGACACCGGCAGCATCGGCCTGGGCAACTTCAAGCACATGGTGCGCCGCAACGTGCGCATGGTGTACATCATCGAGAACAACGGCGTGTACGGGCTGACGAAAGGGCAGTTTTCAGCCACCGCCGATGTGGGCCAGGAACTGAAACACGCCGGCAGGAACGAACTGCCGCCGATCGACCTGTGCATGGAAGCGCTGGTCGCGGAATGCGGCTTCGTGGCGCGCTCGTTCGCCGGCGATCCCCGCCAGGTCGTCACACTGCTCAAGGCGGCCCTCAGCCATCGCGGGACAGCCGTGCTGGACATCATCAGCCCGTGCGTCACCTTCAACAACCACGACGACTCCACCAAGAGCTACATGTGGGGCAAGGCCAACGACGACCGGATCAACGACTTCACCTACGTGCCGCACGAGGAAGAGATTACGGTGGAATACGAAGAAGGCGAGATCAAGGAAGTCACGCTGCACGACGGGTCGCACATTTTGCTGAAGAAGCTGGACAGCAAACACGATCCGACGGATCGGGCGGCCGCAATTCGCCTGCTGGAAGAGGCGCGCGAGAAGCAGCATTTCATCACCGGCCTGTTGTATGTGGACAACCGGCGCCAGAGCCTGTCCGAACATTTGCGGCTTGGCGACACGCCCCTGGCGCTCATGCCCCTGGAGCGCCTGCGGCCCTCGCGCGAGTCGCTCGACAAGGTGCTGGAGTCGATGACGTAAGGGCGCCGCGCCAACGCTGGCAGCCGGATAAGCCAACGCCCGAAACAGATTGTTTCGGGCGTTTGTGTTTGAACGTTTGAACCGGGCAGGCGCTATTTCTTGGCGGCACCATTGGGTGAGGGGCCGATGCCTGTGAGCGACAGTTGTTCAGCGAGGTGGCACTTCACCAACTGACCATCCAGTTGGCGCAACTCAGGCTCCTCGACCTTGCAACGATCCACGGCATATTTGCAGCGCGGATGGAACACACAGCCGGCGGGCAGGTTGGCCAGATCCGGCACCTCGCCGACCGATACCGTGCGCTTGACATTGCGCCCGCTGGTGGTGCGGGGCACTGCAGACAGCAGCGCCTCGGTGTAGGGATGGCGCGGGCGGGTGAGCAGCGACTCTTTGCCGGCCACCTCGACCAACTTGCCGGCGTACATCACCGCGATGCGGTCGGCCATGTAGCGCACCACGCTCATGGCGTGGGTGATGAAGATGTAGGTCAACCGGTACTCGGCCTGCAAGTCCTTCAGCAAGTTCAGAATCTGGGCCTGGATGGACACGTCGAGCGCCGACACCGGTTCGTCAGCGACCACCAGTTTGGGCCGAACGACGAGCGCGCGGGCAATACCAATGCGCTGGCGCTGGCCGCCGCTGAAGCTGTGCGGGAAGCGGCGCAGATGTTCCACCCGCAAACCCACTTGCAGGATCACCTCGGTAACGCGATCCTCCAACTCCTTGCCTTTGGCGACATTATTCACCAACAACGGCTCGCCGACAGTTTCGAGCACGTTCATGCGCGGGTTGAGCGAGGAATATGGATCCTGGAAGATCATCTGCGCATTGCGGCGAAAAGCATGCAATTCCTTGCCTTCCAACTGATGAACCGGCAGCACACGGTCGCCGTCGCGCAACAGGATCTCGCCGGCGGTAGGCTCATAGAGGCGCAGCACGCAGCGGCCCAGGGTCGTCTTGCCGCTGCCGCTTTCGCCCACCACGCCCAGGGTCTCGCCGGGCTGAATCGCCAGATTGACGCCATCCACCGCCTTGACGTAGCCGACCGTGCGCTTCAGGAATCCCTTCTGAATGGGGAACCACTTTCTGAGGCCCTTGACCTCAAGCAGCGCAGTCTCGGAAATGCCGGCGCTCGGGCTGGACGGCTCGCTTGTTGGTACACTCGTTTGCACGCTGTATTCTCCTCGGAATCCTGGCAGGATGTTGACGCCCGCCGGCGTCAGGGCTCGCTCTTGTACAGGAAGCAACTCACCTTGTGGTTTGGGCTGACCTCGATCATGGGCGGGCGCACGGCGTCGCAAATGCCCGGCATGCGGTGCTCGCATCGGCTGTAGAACGGACATCCTTTCGGCAGATTGTATGGGCTGGGCAGCGTGCCGCTGATCGGCATCAGCCGCTCCTGGCCGCCCTCGACCCGCGGGATCGAGCGCCACAACGCCTGCGTGTAGGGATGCAGGGGGTTGTCGAAAATCTCGCCGGTCTCCGCGTGCTCCATCACCAGACCGAGGTACATCACCATGATCTCATCGGACATCTCGCTCACCACAGCCAGGTCATGACTGATGTACATGAGCGCCATGTTGAATTCCTGTTGCAGCGCAGCGATCAATTCGAGAATCTGGGCTTCGATGGTCACATCGAGGGCGGTGGTCGGCTCGTCAGCAATCAGCAGCCTGGGGTTGCACGACAAGGCCATGGCGATCATGGCGCGCTGCCGCATACCGCCGCTCAATTGGTGCGGGTAAGAATCAATGAGCCGTTTGGGCTGGGGAATACCGACTTTACCGAGCAAGTCAATCGTGCGCTCGCGCACTTGTCTTTTCGACAGCTCAGGCATGTGAAGTTGGATGGCCTCGCCGATCTGGTTGCCAATGGTGAACAAGGGGCTGAAGGACGTCATCGGCTCCTGGAAGATCATGCTGATCTCTTTCCAGCGCAACGCGCGTATGCGCTGGCCTTTGGGATCGAGTTTGAGCATGTCCACCACCTCTGAACTGCCATTGTTGTTCAGATGCAGCAGAATTTCGCCGCCGACATGCCTGGCCGGCGGCTCAGGGGCGATGCGCATGATTGACTGGGCGGTCACGGATTTGCCGCAGCCGCTTTCACCGATGACGCCGAGCGAGCGGCCCTGCCGGATTTCAAAGCTGACGCCGTCGACCGCCTTGACGATGCCTTCATACAGATAGAAGTACGTGCGCAGATCACGCACCTCGATCAGCTTGTCATTCGTTGAAGTTGATGTCATGTTCCGTCTACTTGATCCACCCGGGCGCGTCCGGCCAGCCCGGAGGCAGGCTGAAAACCTATCTGGTGTACGGGTCTGCGGCGTCGCGCAAGCCATCGCCCACAAAGTTAAAGAGCAGCACCGCGACGATGACGAACAGCGCCGGGATCAACAGCCAGGACTGCTGCGCCACGGCGACGATGTTTTGCGCGTCCTGCAACAAGACGCCCCAACTGACAGCGGGGGGCTGCATGCCCAGGCCGATGAAGCTCAGCGCCGTCTCGCCGAGAATCACGCCGGGAATGGAGGTGGTGATAGACACGATGAGATGGCTGGTGAAGCCGGGGAGCAGGTGGCGCATGATGATGCGGCCGCGACTGGCGCCGGCGGCCTGGGCAGCCAGAGCATAGTCCTCCTCGCGCAATTGCAAGAGCTTGCCGCGCACGACGCGCGCCAGGCCGGCCCACCCAATCACCGACAAGATCAGGGTGATGGCAAAGTACGTCTGCACCGTCGGCCAGTTGCGCGGGAGCGCAGCCGACAGCGCAATCCACAAGGGCAGCGTCGGAATCGACAAGAGGAAGTCGAT